>NZ_JAKJSS010000025.1:0-56195 GCF_050337205.1 Vibrio nomapromontoriensis | reverse complement strand
GCCTGCTGATAAAGGCAGCCTGACGTTTAACGCCGATGGCTCGTACAGTTTCGATCCGGGCGACGACTTCCAAGGCTTGAGCAATGGCGATTCTGAAGACGTCACCTTTACTTATATCGCGTTGGATAATGAAGGTTTAGCGAGCGAGCCACAAACCATCACCATCACGGTGACAGGCATCAACGACAAGCCTGTGGCGTTGCCTGCGGATGAAATGACCGACGAAGACACCTCCATCTCTCGCAACGTGCCTGAGGCGTCAGACATTGACGGCACCATCGCCTCWTACGCCCTACAAAGYGACGTGCCTGCTGATAAAGGCAGCCTGACGTTTAACGCCGATGGCTCATACARTTTCGATCCGGGYGAAGAYTTCCAGAGCCTYAGCAATGGCGATTCCGAAGACGTCACCTTTACYTAYATYGCCTTGGATAATGAAGGKTTRGCSAGYGAGCCACAAACCATCACTATTACAGTGACGGGGATTAATGATAAGCCTGTGGCGTTGCCTGCGGATGAAATGACCGACGAAGATACGTCCATTTCACGTAACGTGCCTGAAGCCTCCGACATTGACGGCACCATCGCCTCWTACGCCCTACAAAGYGACGTGCCTGCTGATAAAGGCAGCCTGACGTTTAACGCCGATGGCTCATACARTTTCGATCCGGGCGAMGACTTCCAATCGCTTACTAGCGGCGAATCAGAAGTGGTCGAGTTTACATACTACGCGGTTGATAACGAAGGAAGCCTAAGTGAGCCACAAACGGTATCGATAACCGTTCATGGTTTAAATGACGATCCAGAATCTGAAGATTTCGCGATTACCGTGACTAACGGCGCTGCAACCCCAGTCTATTTCGATACCGGAGAAGGGCCGATAGAAGGGGGAGGATCTGATCATATTTCTGATAACGAAGATGATCGCAGTACGACGGACAGCAAAGCACTGTCTGTTGTGATCACTGAACTTCCGATCGGCGGAACCTTACTCTACAACGATGGGGTTAGCGTACGAGAGATCGTAGAGGCCGATCTTCATGTTGAGGGGGCGGTGGAAGGGACACCGTTTGATCCAAATAATATTTCATATCTTCCTGATGATAGCGCTCAAGGGTTTACTTTGGGGATTAAAGATCCGCAAGGGCTGGCAGAGGAAGAAAGTAGTCAAAGTGACTTCTTGAATTGGGGTGAGCCAGGCAATACTCCGGCAGAGCGAGTGCTGACGGTAGGTGATGACACTATTACGATTACCAGTTCAGGGGGCGATTTAACTCAATACCGTGGTGATCCTGGTGCGAATCATGTTGGCTTCGGTTTGGGTGTTGGTGGTGGCAAAGGCATTAATCAAGGTGAAACCATTACCATTGATTTCTCAGATCGACCGGCAACATCCATTAGTCTTGGTCTTGATGGATTAGGTGGCTTTTTTAATGAAAACTTAAACAATAGCAATGAGTCCTCCGTTCTTATTTCGGTTACCTTGAGTGATGGTTCCACTGTTGAGCTTGACCCATATCAGAAAAACACATCAGGTAATGGGGATTTGGACTTTGATTTGAGTATTTCTATTGCGGATATCCCCGGAGCAGAAGGCTTATTGATTGAAGCTGTTACTGTTGGCACTGAAGGTAATGGTAATTGGGAGTTGCGATATTTAGAAACTAGTTTAGACGATTCGTTTGATTATAGAGCGCTGGATTCTGATGGTGCATACAGTGAAGAATCGACAGTGACCATTGACGATCAAAGAAGTAACCAGAATCCTGATGCGGTGGATGATCCTGAGAGTTATATCCTAATCCAAGGGGATATGGGCAGTGGTGATCAAGGCTGGAGTGGCGTTGAAAGCATCGTTGCTAAGTATGATGGTGAAACGGTCAGCTACAGCATTGATGGTTCTGATCGAATCGGTATTCCTGATGGAACGACGAACGCGGGTCCGGAATCTCAAATCCAACATAACCGAGATGAAGAAGCGTCCGAGCAGCTGATTATTACGCTTAAAGAGCCTGCTGTCGACGGGGCTTTCTCGGTGACCAACCTTTTTGCTAATGAAGGTGGGGTTGGCAGCCATGAACAAGGCAAATGGTCGGCATACCTAGGAGGTACATTGGTTGCCAGTGATCATTTTTATAATGACTCTGGTCATAAAGGCAGCTTCGATATTGAAACTAATGGTTCGGCGTTTGACACTCTCGTGTTCGAATCGGTTGATTTTACTGGCGGGCCTGCTCGCGGAACGGACTCCTCAGATTACTTTTTGCAAGGCATTCAAATTGTCGGGGCCGGCGCTTATGTGTTTGACCATGACGAACCTGTCGTCATCCCACTTTCTGAAATCTTGTCCAATGACAGCGATGTGGACGGCGATAGTGTGCGTATTACTTACGTCTTTGGTGAGACCGAAGGGGATGCTCGGATTGAAGGTGATAACGTTATCTTTGATCTACCAGAAGATTTCTCTGGACGGACTGAGTTCCAATATCAAATCACGGATGATAAGGGTGGTTTTGATACTGCGACCGTTAATGTGTTAGTGAATCCAGCACCGATTGGTGTTGGAAGTGTTGAACTTAATCTTGATGCGGATAGTGTTATAGAAGGCGAAAATCTATCCTACTTAGTCACTTTAGATGGCACGACCAACGTTAAAACGTTCTTTGATATTGAATTTGGTACCAGTGGTGATACCGCCTCAATCAACGATGTTGATCCTTCCAGTATGACGTTTAGCAACGGGGTGAGTTACAACGCAGTCTCAGGAGAGCTTGAAGTTCCTGAGGGTGTGGATGAATTTACCGTTTCATTACCCACGGTTAATGATGATCGCTACGAAGGCGATGAAAGCTTTACCTTGCTCATTGATGGTCAGTCAGCGGCTGGCAGTGTCCTTGATAATGACCCTATTTCATTGTCTTTATCTGGTGGTGGTGAGGTCAGCGAAGATGCGGGTAGTATCGGCTTTGAACTGGAATTAAGCCACGCCTCAGATGTGCCGTTAACCATAGCGCTTTCGCGTTTAGATACGGATACCAATAGCGATGACTTCGGCACTACGACAGCGACTTATAACAACGGCAATGCTGATGTACCGCTTGTCATTGTGAACGGTGAGATTGAAATCCCAGTAGGGGTGACAAGTATCGATATAAACGTTGGTATTTTGGATGATGAACACTATGAGCAGGATGAAGACTTTACACTGAAAATCACCGAGCCAGCAGGGCTGACGACCAATGGGGTCGTTGGCGTTACTGCTGATGCCACGATTTCTGACGATGGCGAAATTGGCGGTGTGCCGAGTGGAGATAACGATAACAATGCACCAACGTTAGATTTAGACAGCAGTGAAGGTGGCTCGGGGTATACCGCAACCTTTACCGAAGGAGATACCCCCATTATGGTCGTTGATAGCGATATTGTTATCACTGACGATATTGATGTTATCAGCAAAGCCGAAATCAGACTCACAAACCCGCAGCCCAATGATTCGTTATCGTTAAATGGTGTGTTACCAACCGGGCTTAGCATAACGACTAGCACAGTAGGTGGGGCGTTATTACTGACTATTAGTGGTGAGGCGAACGCGGATGTTTATGAAGCGGCGCTCAAACAACTTGAATTTGAAAATGATAGTGAAGACCCAAATACGGAGCCTCGTGAGATTGAAGTGACCGTGTTTGATGATCAAGATTTAGCTTCTAACGTCGCGATTTCAACGATTGATGTTATCTCGGTAAACTCGCCTCCTGAGTCTGAAGACTTTAGCTTTACCATTTCAGGTAATGATCCGGTAGGTGTGAGTTTTGATACGGGTGTGGGCTCAATTGAAGGGGCGGGCAGCGATCATATTTCAGATATTGAGGACGATATTAATGGTGAGCAGGTAAACGTCAAAATTACCGAACTTCCTATCGGTGGGTCGCTTTATTACGACGGCGTGGAGATCACTCAAACTCAAGTGGATAACGGTGATAATTTCGACCCAACGAAAATTACTTACCAAGCGAATGAAGATGCTCAAGGGTTTATTCTAGGGACTAGAGTTATCCCGACAGACAGTGATCTTGAGAGTACTCAAGAGACATTTTATAACTGGGGTGATGAGGTCGATAACAAAAATAGATCTCTTGAGTTAGAAAATGGTGATGCGGTGACTATTAGTAGTAATCGCGGCAACCTCACGCAATACCGGGGTGACGTGCAAGATAACCATGTGGGTCATGGGATAGGTATCGGTGGTGGCCAGGGCATCAATCAGGGGGAGTTGCTTTCTATCGGCTTTGCAGACCGACCTGCAACACATATCAATTTAGGGTTAGATGGTATGGGCGGCTATTTCTATAGCGGGCTTGGCGATAGTAATGAATCAGCCGTGACGATCCAAGTGATGCTCAGCGACGGCTCTACTGTGGACTATATCCCCGATGTACAAAAAGATACATCAGGTAATGAAGAGTTATTTCACGAATTGAGCTTTTCAGTGGATGATCTGAACATTGAAGAAGGGTTGTTGATCACCGGAGTTAGTGTGGGTACTGACGGCCCAGGTAACTGGGAGCTAAGATACCTAGAGACGGCATTGAATGATCGTTTCACTTATCAAGCGGTCGATTCTGATGGTGGCGAAAGTGAAGAATCGGTGGTGACGATTGCTGACGAGCGTGCTAATAACGCAGCGCCAACCTTAGATCTTGATGCCAGCGAAGCGGGAACGGGTTTTTCCTCTTTGTTTACGGAGGGGGACAGTGCCATCGGTGTGGTCGATAATGATGTCGACGTTTTTGACGAAAATAACATCATTTCTTTGGCTGAAGTGATTCTAACTAATCCTCACTCAGGGGATAGTTTTAGTGTGGTTGCGTCTAGCAACCCACTGTTGAGCGGTATTGCTTACTCCAGTGAAACGTTGGGCTCTGGCGCGATTAAAATCTCCCTGTATGGCAATGCGAGCGCTGATGATTATGAAGCCGCACTTAAACTCATACAGTTTGCTAATGACAGTCAAATACCAGACCTTACCAATCGGGTGATAGAAATTACGACGTTTGATGAGCAAAGCCTGCCGTCTAATACCGCTATTTCAACGATTGAAATGGTCAGTGTATTAGATGTGGTTGCCGCGCCTGCGATCGGTAATGAAGACAGTAAAATCGCCCTAGCGATAAGCTTACCAACAGGCAGCGATGCGACGAAAGTCGAGATTAGTGGTATTCCTGACGGGGCGAAGATTTATGATGGCATTAATGAACTAACGGTCGTTGATAATGCTGTTATGTTGAATGAGCTTCAGTTGGCACAATTGTTTATTCAGCCAGGTTTGCATAGTGACGTTGATTTTTCTTTGCAGGTTGACGCACTTGATTCCGCCGATTTGTTGGTTGAACAGACGACCGTCGAGGTGACGGTTAAGCCAGTAACGGATTTACCAGTATTGAGTGTTTCTGGTGAAGTCATCTTAGCTTCCATTGATTTTGAGAATGTTAGCTTAGGTGGCAGCTCTTGGCGTGGAAACGTTTCTGATACTGAACTTAATGCGAATGGGTCAATCGGTATTTGGGGAACTGAAAACTCAAGTTCTGTAAGTGAGGTTGGACGAGAAGGGGTTTATTTAGGCAACCAGTCACAAGACAAAGACAACCACATTTTTGAAATTGAAGGGCGACGTAATACTGACGACTCGTTATTTACTGATTTTGAAGGTAAAGCTGGCGCATTTTATCATTTAACTTTCGATATCGCGGCAAGACAAGTCAATGGCTCACCAGTGAAAGTCTTCTTGGTCGATGATCAAGACGTTCGCAGTGAATTGTATGAATTCGACGATAGCGTTGATAGAGCGTGGAACTCGGAAAGCATTGTCTTTCAGACTCCAGAAAGTGGCAATTATCGCCTATTGTTTGAATCTGAGCAGGTCGATAGTTACGGGGCGTTGTTAGACAATATTTCCCTGAGTACTCGAAATAACTATGGGTATGAAGATAGCTATATTGATATCAGCGACATCGCGGCTTCTTTAATTGATGTGGATGGTTCAGAGTCATTAAGTTTGGTATTAAAAGGGTTACCAGAAGGTTCTATTGTGACCAATGGCATTCAAACACTCGAGGTAGGAGTGTCACTTGAAGCCGATGTCTTCCAATGGCAAAACTTGGAGGCTCTACAGGTTTTAGTTGATGATGTTGGTGTGTATCCTATTACTATTGAAGCAACGTCCTCAGAGAATGACAGCACTCATCCCACAACGGATCAAACGGTGTCGGAGGTCATTAATTTGACTGTCGTGCCGAACCCGAATGTGGTTCCTAATACTGAACCATCAGTGACAGACTTCGAGTTTTTTGCTGAAGACGACACGATTCCACTTAACTTTTCAGAATGGGTAACAGATCTTGAAGATGATGCCAGCGACGTTAAGCAAACCTTCGTGAAGATTGAAGGTGAACCCGAATTTGGGCAGCTGTATTTCTTGAGTGGTTCGGGAGACCGCTTCGACCTAGATAGTGGTGACTTGGTAGAAGATAGCGTCGATGTGTATTACGACATAGATGTGGGTTTTGATGCGACTACGGCAGAGTATGAGTCAGACTTGACCGCGCTTCTTGAGCAAGGACTAGCCATTAGTGGTGGCACTTATGGTGGTTCACAACCTCATGTGAATAGTGAACTTGAAAGTATCGCATTTGATGGTGCTGGCGCTGCTAAGCAACGAGGTTACTATACCAAGCGAGCTGATGAAAATGGCCAAGGGAAAGAGACGGAAGCTCAGGAAAAAGAGTACATGTCTATTAAGTTTACCGCAGGCTTAATGACTCGAGCCTTGGTGGGTGTTGGTAGTCTTACGGGACAATTCAGTGCTAGTGCAAATGGAGGAGGGCAGTCGAATATATTTGTCTACCTCTACGCTGGAGGCGATCTAGTCAGCAACACTCCCGTTCAGATGAACAATGATACGATAGTTGATCATCAAGCAACGATTTCCGTGTCCTCGGAGCAAGGCTTTGATGAAATGCGCATTGTCGCCGTTGACGATAACGATAAAAAAGCGGGATTTGTATTGCAGTCTGTTGAAGTGGTGGATGCCGAAGTCGCGGATCAATTTGAATACAGTGCGGTTGATTCCGACGGCTTAGCAAGTCTTGAAACGGCTACGGTTGATGTCAACATTGTTCCAAACGGCAATGTCCTTGATGCAGAGAGTGTTGATTATGCTGTGCAAGGCGGTAATGGTGTGACTGTGATAACGGGTACTGATGGTGATGATCTGATTATCGGAGGTCAGGGATCTGATGTATTAACGGGTGGTCTAGGTGACGATACTTTCAAATGGACAGAGTCAGATTTGGACGGCAGTCACGACGTGATCACAGACTTCTCTCAAGAAGCTGGAAACCGAGATGTGATTGACTTTATTGACTTGTTTGATGATGATGATACGCTGCAAAGCTTGCTTGATAATAACACCATCGCCGTGACGGAAGAGGATGGTAATACCTTCATTAATATTGATAAAGGTAATGGGAAAACGGTTACTATCGAGCTTGAGGGTGTGACGGGGGTAGATAACAGTATTTTGAGTAATATCGTTATTATCCATGATAGTTAGAGCCCGTCGTGAGTGAAGGCAAGAATATCTTTGCTTTAGTCATATTCGAATAAGTACCATTTGCATAAGTAGCATTCGCATAAGTAATACCCGAATAAGTACTATCGTTTACAAGCCGCAGAATTCTGCGGCTTTTTGCGTTGTTAACTAGGTGAAGTTGATGTGCAAAATGAGTTTTTATATTGACGACAGCTTTGTCGTGATACAAGAGAAACGGACACGCAACTTCGAGTCACGGTATCCCCTCCGTCATTGATGGCTTGAATTAGTGTATGTATTGCGACTTTGGCAATACGTTTGTGGTCGGTACGAATAGTCGTTAGTGGTGGCGTTGAAAATTCGGCAAGGTCAATGTCATCAAAGCCCAAAACGGAAATATCATCAGGTACACGAATACCTTGCGTTCTAAACGCTTCAATTAGCGTCATTGCGATCATGTCACAAATACAAAAGACAGCAGTACAGTTAGCAAAAACGCCGTTGCTGATCATTTCTGGTATCCACTTATGGGCGCCAAAGTCGGTTCCCAGTTGGGTGATTTCATCATCGTTAATGGTTTGAGCGACAATATGCTGCGCCAGGTCGATGATATGCTCGTCAGGTTGCGTTATGCCGTTCTCAAGTAAGGCTCTTTTAAACCCATCGGCACGTTGGTAGACGGTGGGTTTGATATTGGCGGTGATGCATTTAATATTTTTATGGCCGAGGGAAAACAGATAGTCTGCGGCGAGTTGCCCACCTAGGTAGTAGTCAGGTGAGACACTTGAAAATTGCATCATTGGGTCATAGCCGTTGATAAGCAATACAGGCAGGTGTGTGGCGCGTAACATGGTGAGTAACTCAGAATCGTCCATACCGAGTACGATGATAGCTTGGGCTCGAGTCAGTAATTGAGCTGAGTTGTCATGTGAAATCTGTGCACGAAGTTGCAGCTCGATAGCGATATCAAGATCATTAGCTTGTTGCTTTAAGTCTTTTAGTATGGATCCGAAAAAACTATGTGGGGAGTTGAGGTCATGTTCACCCAATACAAGGATTTTTCGGATAGGCATTGGAATCTTTAGCTTTGGCTGAGTCCGTTTGTAGCCATGCTCTTGTAGCGCGGCACGGACCTTTCGAACGACGTCGTCACTCACCAATTCACTTTGATTCATCACTCTAGAGACGGTGGCTTTTGATACTCCACAGAGTTCTGCGATATCGGTGAGAGTGGTCTTTTTCTTTCTATTCATGTTGTCTCCTTCACCGGTTAATGATGAAACGTTTCATTATAGGCGGTGGACCATTGCGGCACTAAATCGTGGTTTTTGTACCAACTTCCGACGCTATAACGTCACTATATCGTTAAGTCCCTTATTATATTCCGTTCGTTTACTAATAATGTGATCGCACCTTCAATGAAACGTTTCATAGGTTTTTGTTGTTTCAAAGGGTCATATAGTCACGGTTTATCAATAGAAAAGTTAATAATCTAGTTGGCAATGAATGGTTAATTAGGATGCAGTAGAACATGACCCTCCACTTTGAACAGACAGGTATCAATATACTGTCGAGCATTGAAAGAAACGCACCGCGTATTGGTTTAAGAAACCCTATGGTTGGCGCAGGACCCAATGACTATCAATGGCGATACCCAAAAGATATTTTTTGGACAGACTCATTTTGGACGGGCCAACTCTGGCTCGCGTATATGGTATCAGGAGAGAGTAAATACAAAAATATGGCAAGAATGCGATATGAACATTTGGATCGTATTCTCGCGACACCAATACAAATGAATCACGATCTCGGTTTTCAGTTTAGTTTGAGTGCGGTTGCGGATTATAAATTGACCGGCAATAAAGAAGCCCGAGCATTAGCGCTTCGCGCCGCTGAGGCGCTAAGAAATCGTTTTAACTGGAATGGTAATTACCTTGTTGCTTGGACGGCTGGATCCGAAGGTAAGGAGCATGCGGAGCAGATTCAAGGCAAAATTATTATTGATTGCATGGAGAACCTACCGCTACTGATGTGGGCATACTCTGAAACCAATATCGAGTCCTTTAAAACGGTGGCAATTGCCCAAGCTGAAACCACGATAAAGCACATTATCAGAGATGATTGGAGCACATATCATACGTTCGATTTTGACACGACCACCAACGAGCCAATTCGCGGCTGTAACTACCAAGGGTATGCAGATGAGTCTTGCTGGGCAAGGGGACAGGCATGGGCTATCCACGGCTTTGCTCAACTAGCGCTTATGTCGGGAGAGAAGCGTTTTGCTGATGTCAGTGCTGGGTTACTAAAGTTCGTTATGCAGCATATTAGCGACGATCTAGTGCCGATATGGGATTACCGCCTGCCTAGTCATGAAGTGCCTTATAAAGACAGTTCAGCTGGCGCAGTCACCGCTTCTGGTGCGTTATTACTTGCTCAGGTTATGGATACGTTTGGGGAGCCGGAGGCGTCGAGTCAGTACCGTGAATTTGGTATTCAGATGCTTGACGCTTTACGTAATCATTGCGATATCACAGCAGAGCCTCAGGCACAGGGTTTGCTTAACCAAGCCGCGTCATTTGTTCATGTTGCTCATGACTTAGATTTGGATTACCTAGCGAATTCGATGTTGCCCTACGGCGATTATTACTACTACGAAGCTGTGCTTCGCTCCATGGGACATAGCAAATTTTTCTGGTGATCATGGCATCACTTTACATCCAATAGGGAATATTAATTATGAAACTTAAGAGTATTGCTGCTGTTTTATTGTCGACTTTACTGGCTGTGTCGTCACAGGGGGTGGCAGCGAAAACCTATAAATTGGCATCTAACGTACCTGCTGACAGTGCCACTGGTAAGCTGCTACAAGAATTTGCACAAAATGTTACGGATCAAACGGAGAAAAGAGTTCGAATTCGAGTTTTTGCCAACGGAACCTTGGGCGGCCAAGCGCAGTATTTACAACAAATACAGAGCGGTGTGGTGGACATGGGGCTGGTGAACAGTGCGATGATGGAAAATATTGAGCCCAAATTTGGTGTTCTGAACTTGCCATTTATCTTCCGTGATTTCGAAGAATTTAAAACGGTGATGAATAGCGACTTGGTTCAAGATAAGCTCTTTAAAACGACGCAAACGAAAGGTTTTGAAGTGGTTGGTTTTATGGATACCGGGCCGCGTAGTATCTATTCAACAAAACCCGTGAATAGCATAGAGGATCTAAAAGGGCTCAAATTAAGAAGTATGTCTAGCCCAACTTATATCGAAATGTTGACCCTAATGGGGGCATCGCCAACGCCACTTGATTTTACCGAGATATATTCAGCCATGCAGCAAGGCATGATTGATGGCGGTGAAGGAGGCTTAGGAACGTTATGGGATATTAAGTTCGGTGAATACGCGAAATATGGCATTTTGACTGAACAAACACGCATGGTTGACCTGATTATTATCAATGAACGCTCGTTTAGCAAAATGTCTCCTGAAGATGTGGCAACAGTGAAACGTCTGATGAGCGAGACAAGTGAGCGCTCACTAGAGGTGATTGTTGCTGATGCCGAGGCGTCGATGGCGCTCGCTGAGAAAAACCTGGGTGTTAAGTTTGTTGAAATTGATAAACAACCGCTGATTGATTCGATGAAGCCGATTTATGAAAGAACCTTTGCTGACCCTGATAAAGGCCCGTTCCTAAAAGAAATGTTTGAGCTCCAAGAGCGCTCATTGTAAGGAAAGTAGGAGACAAAGGCTCCCCCTAGCCTTTGTCTTTTTCTAATCGACTCTACATGGGGAGTAGGAGCGAGAACCATGAGAGAGAAACTCATCACCCTCAACAACAATAATGACAACGGCTCGATAGGTCAGCGTATTGAGGCTGCGATCTATCAAGTGTGTGATTGGAATGAACGAATTCTATCTAAGGTTGTAACCTTGATATTAGCGATGATGAGTGTACTCATTATCTATCAGGTATTTACACGTTATGTATTAAGTGACCCAAGTGGTCTATCTCAAGAGCTGCTTATCTATTTAATGATTTGGCTGAGCTTTCTTGGGTCTTCTGTGTGCTTTGCTAAAGGGGCGCATTTAAGCTTGCCCATCGTTTTTGATGCTCTCTCGGAAAGGAATCAAAAATGGCTGATCATCTTCAGCGCATTACTGACGGTGGCCCTTGCAGGAATCATAGCTTATGGCGGCTTATATGCCATGGAGAAAAATGCGTCGTTTACGTCACCAATGTTGCGTCTCTCGATGTCGACGCTACAAAGTATTCTGGTGTTGTCAGGCGTGTTTTTTGTGTCAATGCAACTGAAAAGAGTCATTGAACTCGTTGGGTTAGGTCGTGAAACGCTGATCATGGCGGCATCGATCGTTGCCATGGGTATTTTGGGATTTTTACTGTGGCATGGTTTCCAGCAAACGGGTACCTATGAGTATCTAGTCGATGAACATCTGGAATTGACGTCAACCTTATTATTATTTGGTGCATTTTTCTTTTTGTTGGCGATGAATGTGCCGATTTCTGTGGGATTGGCGTTTGCTGGGCTTTGGGTGCTATCTCTGCAAATTGATAGTCATAGCCTAATGGTCACCGCGAGTGAAAAGTTGTTTGGAGGCTTAGAGAGCTTTGGATTTCTAGCATTACCTTTCTTCATTCTTGCTGGCAACATCATGAACCAAGGTGGTATTGCCCGTCGACTTATCGATCTCGCAATGCTGTTAGGGCGCAGGATTCCCGGTAATTTGTGGCAGGCCAATGTCTTGTCCAATATGCTGTTTGGCTGCTTGTCCAGCTCTGGTATCGCAGCGTCAACGGCGATAGGTGGAATTATTTCGCCAATGGCAAGAGAGAAAGGCTATGACATGTCTATCTCGACGGCGATTAATGCCGCGTCGGCACCGACAGGAATGATGATTCCTCCAACGGGCATTTTTATCATTTACTCAATGATTACCGGTGGCAGTGCTTCTATTGCGGCGATGTTTCTAGCGGGTTATTTACCCGGGATTATGATGGGACTGTCGGTGATGATCGTCGCGTATTTATATGCGAAAAAGCTCAAATACCCAGTTGATAACACGCACTATCATTGGAAACAGATTGCGCTAACGGTTTGGAAAACATTGCCGAGTCTAACCATGATATTTGTCATCATTGGTGGCATTTTGTCTGGCGTATTTACGGCAATAGAAGCGGGTGGTATTGCTGTACTTTACAGCCTTGTTTTGTCATTTTGCTATGGAACCATTAGTGTAAAAGCGCTACCCAAGGTACTTTTTGACTCGGCTTTAACGTCTTCCGTGATTTTGTTTTTAATTGCTTGTTCTGGCCTAATGAGTTGGAGCATGACGTTCGCGAGTATTCCCGATGCCATCGGTGAAATATTGATCGGAGTGACAGAAAATAAAATATTACTATTGCTATTGATGAATTTGACCCTATTGGTTGTCGGAATATTTATGGATATGGCACCGGCATTATTAATTTTTACGCCGATTTTTTATCCAGTTGCGATGACTCTCGGAATTGATCCAGTACAGTTCGGTGTAGTGATTGTATATAATTTATGTATGGGATTAATCACACCTCCTGTTGGGACTGTATTATTTGTTTCTTGTAGCGTTACGGGGGAGAAAATAACAAGCATTGTTAAACCACTATTGCCTATATTTGCGTTGCAATTTATTGGATTGATGCTTATTACCTATTTCCCATTCTTTACCATGTATTTACCGACACTATTTGGTGTTAATTAAAATCATAAACATAGGAAGTTATTAATGAATAGAAGTATTCCTTTTGTACTGTTAGCCACACTTGTTTCTGGACAAGCCGTATCGTCTTCTAGTTACTTTAATGGCAATGTGCAGTTACATGACTCATACCTTCATGGTTCAAAGTCGACATCAACTGTGGAAGTTGGGCACAACTTTGACTCAGGAACGCGGCTGTTAATGGAAATAGATGGTATTCCATTAGGAGAAATGAAAAACGGTATTGCTCCGTCTCCTGTTGTGACATTAGGGGTTGAGCAAAACCTAAACTTAGACAGTAAATTCTGGGCATCGGTGGGTTATCACAATCTCGTTCAAGCGGGAGAAACCATTCAATATAGACCTTTGATTAAGTTAGGTTATAACTTCGATAGCGGTATTTCTCTTTATCACCGTAGTCGAGCTCATATGTATGCGGATAGAGATGATCAAATACAGAGCTCAGATACGGATTATCGCTTTGATAACCAAATAGCCTATCAATTTAAAGACCACGACATTTCTATTTGGTATAAGAATATTTATGTTTTAAAGGGCAATGAAGATTTTTATGGTAATGAGAAAGTTAACACCATGGATCATGAAGTTCGATTAACCTGGACAAGAAGTGGTGTTCAACCATTTGTCGAATGGCGAAACCAAGCTAATGGCTTGAAAAATGCGGATGGAAGTAGCGCAGTTAATAATGCCCTAGTTGTTGGGTTTGGTTATGTATGGAAGTAAATAAACATTGCTAACGGGTTAGCAATATAACTAAGCTCCACTCTTATTTAAAACGACTATTATTTTTTATGCACATCTGGCTGATAATTCAGTTCGTATTGCTACATTTGAAATTAAGGGCGATTTAGTGAGGGTTGGAGCTTTAATTTTATGGAGGATGACATGAAGTATTGGTATAAAAAACGAGGCCGGGTTTTATTATGGCTCTTCTTTCCGTTGTATGCAGGAGCGGCATCGGTTTCAAATACAACCATTGCTCATTGGGAGATGGAATTGCCGCATGACTCGATAGTGAAAGATACGATTAGTACCTTCTATCGCGCTGAAAATTTGACTGCTTCCTTTCTTACCTATGGCAGTCCTCCTATTTGGTCTGAAGATGTACCGGAAAACTTGTCAGGGTATTCACTTGAATTTAATGGGTTGAGTGCCGGACTCACGATCCCTGCCAACAAGAAAATGGGTACGGCAGATTTTAGTGTGGTTTCATGGGTGCGACCTATGTCAGTGTCTGCAGGCTATCAAGCGGTATATTCGTCGCGAGGTGCAGCCCAAGGCAGTGTGATTTACATTTCTCCTCAAGGACATTGGGAGTTTTGGCTGCAAAGTCCTGAAGGGTGGTCCAAAGTGGTTGGGCCCAAAGTGGTCTTGGGGGAATGGGCGCATATTACCACGACGTTTCTTAGTGAATCTGAAGGGGATAATAACGTTCAAACCGGTATTGCATCACTTTACCTCAATGGCGTAGAGGTGGCGGAGAACCCGAGCGCTAATTATCAACCTGATACGCTTGCCAAAATTGGTGTTGGGTATAGAGGGAGCAGCAATCAGTACTTTTATCACGGTAATATCGCGCAAGTAGAGGTGTATAAAACGGCGTTATATGCCTCGGAAGTTGAGGCGCACTTCAACAGTAATACTCGCCCAGATAGCTTGTTGGCTATGTGGCAGATGAATGAGGGGACAGGCACCAAAGTTACCGAGCCCCTCTCGCAAGATCCCAACCCGGAAGATGTTCTGCAGTTTAATCATCCTGGATTGCGAATTGGTGCCCCTCATTGGTCTGAAGATACGGCCACAGGCTCTGGTTACGCTTTGGCGTTTGATGGACTAAACGATGGAGTGATGATCGAACAAAACCCCGAGCTCAATTTACAACACTTTAGCTTGTCGTTATGGGTGAAACCTGAAGGGTCGAGTACGGTGTATCAAACACCTTTTGCTTCGCGTGGGGAGAGTGGCGGTTATCAAATCTATTTAACGCCAGATAAGATGTGGCAGTTTTGGCTCAACAGTGGCGGTTCATGGTCACGAGTGGGGAGCGCTAAAGCAACATTGGGCCAGTGGCAGCACCTAGTGGCAACGTTTGAAGCGGATGACGAAATATCCCGTAGTGAGAACGAACAGAGCGCGATCGTAAGAGGTACCGCTGCGCTTTATCTAGATGGCAAGTTGCTTGAACGGTTGAATGACGTCGACTATCAGCAAAATCTTGATGCGAAAATGGGGATTGGTTACCGAGGCAGTGATAACCAGTATTTCTTTGAAGGTAAGATTGATGATGTTGAAGTGATTTCAGGTGCTTTAAGTGAAGCTGAGGTTAGAGCTAAGGCTATGATGCCTATCGCTAAATGGCACTTTTCTGAACGCGTGGGCGAGTGGGTATATGACGCTGAACACAACCATAATGGTCAGTTAAGAAATGACCCCAAACGGGTAACGGTTCGCCGTAGTGATGTTAAGTCCCTTGGCATTAAATTTAAGGGTTCGGAAGGAATAGATATTCCTATTTCACCTGCATTTTCTGCCCCTCATTTTACGATTTCTAGCTGGGTTAAAGTCAAGAAGCTTAATGGCAATAGACAGGTGGTGTGGAGCTCTACAGACGATAAACGTACTCACGAATTGTCGATTGATGAGCAGGGAAAATGGCACTTTTTAATCGGGGATGGTCAGGTATTGTCGACATTAGACGGTCCAGAAGTGACGCCTAATACTTGGACTTTTGTGACATTGACCTTCCGCGGCGAACTGGATGACGTTGATTCTGAAGTCTTGGTTGGGGAAGCAAAACTGTATTTAGATGGTCAGCTTCAAGCAACGACGAATAATATGCGTTATAGACCGAATCAATCAAGAGACTTGAGTATTGGATTTAAACGAGACAATACACAGCACTTTAGAGGCGTCATTGATGAAGTGTCCTTCTACGGCCAGTCTCTGAATGATGAGCAAATTTCGTCGCTATTTCGTGGTACTGACGACATTCTCGATCAATCTTCATGGGATAAGGGACAAGCTGAATGGGACAGTGAGCGTTGGCCTGGTGCAATACGACCAGAATCTCAGCCGTTAATTTACCCCGCACTGTATCAACGAGAGCGTGAGCTATTCGGTTATGATCCAAGATACTACCCTAATATTGTGACTTTTGATGGGCGAGGACGGCAGGTTATTGTTGCTGGTGCTTACGAGAAGAAGGATGACAACAGTACGATTTATCCATCTTATGGTTTTCCATCGGAGCAATTTATTCAGTTGAAATCAGCAAAGGGCTGGAAGTCATACTCAGTGAATGACGCTTTGCGTAGTGCATTCAATAAACCGTCATGGGATGGCAGTGTTTGGTCTGGGGCTAAGCTTATTCATGAACGCGTTGAGTTCGATAATGATGGTGATGCTTACTTACTTGCCTGTGTTAATGAGCCGATAAATGATCAAAACCATTGGGTGTTGTTGTATTCCAAGTCAGGTGAGGCGCAGTTTAAGCAGTGGCAAGGCTACACATTACCATCGCGCGCAAAAACGTGCAGTTATCAAAATGGTCACTATAACTTTCAAGCGGTGACTCCGAATACCAATCGTGATGTGCCTCCTGTGTTGATTTACGATCAAGCTAATATTGTGCCAATCGAAAAAACAGGCGATGGGCTACTCATCGACACGCCAGTTTCATTGATTTTGGAAAGTAGTGGTATCACGGAATTTATTGCCGGTTATTCACACTCTGGAGGGATGAACAGTAGTGCCACGATTGGCGATTACACTCACTTTGTTTTTGCTCGCCTAGACAGTAATTTAGGGAATAATATTACGGATACCGATATCTATTATGCTAGCTATAATCACATAAGCGGTGAGGTGACGCTACCTCAATACCTAACCTCAACGGGCAGTTGTTGTCTATCGCCGGATAACCATAATATCCCCTTTATTTTGGTCGATAGTGGTGGTGCTCTGCATGTGATGGCTGGCAGTCATCAGGCGCCATTTGTGTATCTTTCTGCTCAAACAGGAAGCAGTGGTGAGCTTGCTGGGAAGTGGAGCCATCCTGTGGAGGTGGTTTCTAAAAATGCATTGGGTCAGCCGTTTAATACCTATCCAGGTTTGGTGATTGATAGCCAAGATACGATTCATATGGTGTTTCGTAAAGTCGATGAACATGACCGATATAGCTTACATTATATGCGAAAGCATAAAGATGGGGCGTGGCAGGATGTGGGTAGCATAGTGGTGCCTGCTCTAGGTCGATATAGTGTCTTTTACCATAAGCTCTCTGTAGCCCCTAATGATGATCTTTATCTCAATTACTTTTTCTATCATCACTTCTTAAGTGACGACAATGCGAAAGAATATCGAGAACGTTGGCCACTGGAGCTGATTGAAACCGGAGGCACGGCAGAGGTCAATTTGTACTCTGGAATCAAAGCGCATAATGGTGTGATATTAAAAAGCCGTAACGGAGGAAAGTCATGGAAACTCTTCGGGTCGAGTGAAGCGCGACAGTAGAGCGTAAGCTGTGAACTAAAAAAAGGTCGACCGTGAGGTCGACCTTTTAATGTTAGCTTATGCTTTTTGTTTTAGTTTATGATTTTTGCTTTAGCTTATGGTTGCCACTTAACTGGCTGCTTTCACTTTACCTTGTCTTAAATCGTTGAGAACTTGCGCTTTCGGTCCATCAGCAATAATGGCGCCTTTTTCCATAACAATTACCCGGTCAACGACATCAAGCATTGACGTTTTATGGGTAATCAGCACCAGTGTTTCTGTCGATTTGAGCTGCTTAAGCTGCGTTTTAATGTGCAATTCAGAGCGGTTATCCATTGCACTAGTGGGTTCATCCATGATCAAAATAGGGGGGCGAGCAAGGAACGCACGTGAAATAGCGACCGCTTGTCGTTGTCCTCCAGACAGCAATAACCCCCCTTCGCCAACTTGTCGTTCTAAGCCAGCAGGATCTTGCTGGGTGAATACGGTCACACCAGCTCGGTTTGCTGCGTCCATAACGTCTCTGTCGTCGACCAGAGGGCGCCCTAGGGTAATATTGTCACGGATAGACCCAAAGAATAAGTTACAGTCCTGAGGAACACAGCCAATGTTGCGTCTCACATCAACATGGTGAAGCTGTGCAATGTCTGTGTCATCAATTCGAACGTGGCCTTCTGTGGGTTGGTAAAGCCCCATAATGAGTCGCTCTAGGGTGGTTTTACCTGAACCAATACGACCAATGATCGCCACTTTTTCTCCCGGCTCTATCGTTAGACTTAAATCTCGGATAGACGCCATAGGTGAATCTGGGTAGTGGAATGTCACGCGATCCAGTTCGATTTTTCCATGAATAATTGGGCGGTGAATATAGCGTTTGCCTTCTTCTTGTTCGTCAGGCATCGCCATGACTTGCTCGATAATCGTCATTGACGATTTGGCCTGATTGTAGCGAGTCGAAAGCAATGAGAGCTGAACTAAAGGACCAATAGCGCGGCTACTCAGCATGGTTGCGGCGATAAGCCCCCCCATAGTGAGATTGCCATCTGAAATAAGATAGACACCAAGAATCACCATGCCGACGTTACTCGATTGTTGGACAAACCCTGCGGTATTTTGGATGCCATCGGTAATACGTTTGCTCTTAATATTCCAGTTCGCCATATGCGCGACGGCTTCTTCCCAGCGATATTGATACTGGCTTTGAGCACCAAAAATTTTAACCGTCTCTAAGCCAGCTAAGCTTTCAATAAGGTTGGCGTATTTTTGTGAAGCAAGGCGTGATCCCTCTTCGATGGCTCGGCGTAGCGGTGCTTGAATAAGTAATGAATAAATAATTAAAATGACCACGCCAATAATGGGAATAATCACCAAGTTACCGGCCATTAACCAAATGAGTACTAAAAACAACAGCGCAAAGGGCAAATCAATCAGAGAGGCGATGGTTGCTGAGGTGAAGAATTCTCGGATGGATTCAAACTCTTGTAGGTGACGAGCAAAAGCCCCCACAGATGGCGGTCGCGACTCCATTCGTATTCCCATCACCTTGCTAAAAAGCTTTGATGAAATCAGAATATCGGATTTTTTCCCAGCGACATCAATAAAATAGCTGCGCATCAGTTTGAGTACAAGATCAAAACCAAAGACGATAAAAATCCCCGCCGCGAGCACCCACAAGGTTTCAAAGGCAAGGTTAGGCACCACTTTGTCATAAACTAGACGGGTAAAAAGAGGCGCGGCAACGGCGAATATGTTGATGACTAGCGATGCCATTAAGACATCGCGGTAGATGTGCTTTGATTCCCAGATCGTGCCCCAGAACCAGTGTCCTTCGCGGGTTTTGAGTACTTCTGGCGAGCGTTCGTCGTAGCGAAACTGTTTTTTTACCAGAAAGTATCGACCAATAAACTGCTCAATTAGATCGTCTAAAGGAACAGATATGGGCACTAAACCAGATTCGAGTGTGATCACTTCTGCTTCGTTGTTCTCAGAATCGATGCTGTTCAAGACACAGGCATCGCCCCCTTTTAGCAATAAAATGACGGGAAAAACAATGGACGGAATACCGTCGAGTGTTGAACGATTTTCTTTTGCGACTAGCCCAGCTCGCTCGGCGGCTCTAGGGAGCAGAAATGGCGTTAATTTACCTTCTGACAGTGGTAAGCCATTCACCAGCGCTTCGGGAGAGTTGGCAAGCCCATAGTATCGGCTGATGTAGATCAGCGAATTCAGTATTGGGTCTTTCATGCTATCGGCACCTTGTTATTTATCGACGATAAAGCCTTGGAATACATCCACAAAATGCTCAGATAGGAAATCTAACTGAGTTTGTGTTTCCACTCGAGAGGCGATAGTTTTTATACCTAAATTGTGTGCGGTTCGAGAAATTGACGTGAGCGTAAATTTCTGTTTTTCGTCATCCAATTGGTGTGTATATAGGTAGTCTAGTTTGACGTAATCAGGTCTAAATTCGCTAATATATTCCAGAGAATGGAAGTTTCGACCATAGTTATCAACACCAAATTTAGCCCCTTCATTGCGCAGGGCATTACAGAATAACGCCGTGTGATGCGGGTTATTGATGAAACACGTTTCCGGAATTTCAAAATGAAGCTTGTCATTAATGCTACGATGCTTGGCCAGCGTTTGAGATATCCAGCGTATAAAGCTCGGTTCAGCAATACTGGTTGGCGCGATATTGATGGCGATAGGATCGGACATCTCTTGTTTCTCTAGCTTATCGATTACCGAAACAATAACGTGTTCATCAAAAATGTGGCTGGCATTAAGTTGTTCAAGGGCAAGTAGATATTGATTGGCGGTAAAACGCTCACCGTCTTTTTCAATCGCAGAGAAGACCTCGCGATGATAGGTCTCGCCCCAGCTGCTATTCGCAGCCTGAAAGCGGAAAGTGACCCAATCGTTGCTAATGGCTTCTTCAACCATATTGCGCCATTGCTGCTTACCAAGAATCGCGCCAGTCGTTTCTGTGGTGACATAGCCATAATCTAGCGCGGGATCTGCTTTGGCTTTCGTCAACGCATTGTCTAACACCGATAGTAGTTGTGTTGAGTTCTTACGTTCTTCATTAAATACAACCCCTAGTGCCGATTTTGCTTTGCTCAGCCCGGTTGGATCCGAGTTGAGGTCTTGCACGCAACTTACTATGCTGCTGGCGACTAATTTGAGTTCACTTTCATCAATATTTGGGAAGACAAAACCAAATTCATCGGTAGATATCCGTGCGATCACAGCGTTGGGAATATTAATACTCAATGATAATAAATCCGCGAGCTCTTTAACTTGGCCATCCCCCGCTTCATAGCCTTCGGCTTTGTACGTTCGTTTAATAAATTCAGCGTGAAGAATTGCGACGCCACCAAGCGAGGATTCAGATAGCCATTGATTGAGCTGACCCATGTAGAAAGCACGGTTACCTAATTGTGAGACCGGGTCCATATAGGCGCGCTCACGGAGTTTTTGCGCTTCTTTAGCTTGCTGTTTAAATGACTCTTCTACGTGTGATGACATGCTGTTAATACCATCGACAACAGCGATCAGGTCTTTGGTGCTAGGGCGCTTCAAAGGAGCGCCAAATTGTTTGTGGGCAACCTGTTCCATCTTTTGAACAATGGCTCTTAGAGGGGTTAGTGCTCGTCGCAAGATGAAGGATATTGCCACAATTCCGAAGATGAAAATCACCGTGAAAGCAATGACGAGATGTTTTAGTGCGCCCCAAAGCTCCGCGTAGGCGTTACCAGGATGACTGATTATTTCCACCTCAGCGAGCTGAAGCCAGCCACTGGTGACAACTCTAGAGTCGTGGATGGGTTTGAAGATCCCTAGGTTAGTGAACCATTCAGGGACACCGTTGGGCTGAATCGGATAGCTGCGAACGATTTCCTGCTCATTCTCTAGGAAGACCAAACGGACGGTCGAGTAGGTACTGCCATCAAATAAGGCATTGATGACTGACTCGACGGCAACGGTATCTTGCGATTTCAAATACGGAGCAAGCGCTAGACCGACGGTATTGATAGTATTGTGCACCTCTGAACGTTGCTGCTGCTCAAGGAAGTTTTTTGTGGTGTTAAACTCGATGATAAACACCGACGTTAAGAGCAGAATAAATACTGCTATCATGCTAACCACTAGCTGTCTGTATAGTGTCATAATTGTTTACTCGTCGTAATTTACCTTGGGTTTCCTTAACTTCAATGAGCGCTCTCTCGAGCGCAAATCATTCCATAATTTAAGTCTCGACGACTTGCCAGCCAATTTTCCTTGTGTGGTTTTCATCACCCAAAGGTTTCGACCGTTAAAGCTGTATATCGGGAGTAGATCATTTCGCTTTGATGCGGGCTTAATCTCACCAATTAAGTTGTCTAAAATTATTGGTTGAGAGCGAGGTGTTTCGTAGTAGGCAAGTACCATATGGAACTGGTTAAGCTCAATGGCTTTAACGTAAACTAGCCGAAGTTTCTTGTCGGAAATGCCGAGCTCCAATAATGAAAAGTACTTTGCAATGGTAAAGTCTTCACAATCGCCAGCATTGCTACCTAAAAACTCCAAAGGTGTTGCCCAATAATCTTTTTTTCCCCACAAATCGATATCGTCAACAAAATTCAGTTGATTGAAAAACTGATTAACCCCCTCGAGTTGCTTCTGCTCCGACTGTCCTTGTAACTCCGCAAGGATAGTTCGCCATGTTTCGACGCGTTTGCCCGCTCGTTCGCCATAAACACTTGAAACCGTGTTAATCCAAGTTTGCTCTTGTTTCGTATAGGCCCCTGAATGTCCAGCAAGCAATAACACCGTCGTCACCGCGATACTGAGTACGCAGTGTTTAAGTTTGATTGGCAGACTCCCTGTCCGCTTATCCGTTAACACAGTCCGCTTTACTCTTTCAATGCGTTATTTTGGGCGCTGATTAACGGCTTCAATAGATAATCGAGAACCGTTCGTTTTCCTGTAATAATGTCAACCGAAGCTGTCATCCCTGGAATAATTGGCAACTCTTCACCTTGACCAAAGTTCGTTATTTCGGTCCTCACTCTAACAATATAAAAGCTATTCCCTTCTTCATCTTGCGTGGTGTCAGCACTAATGTGTTCGAGTACGCCATCTAGACCACCATACTTGGTAAAGTCATAAGCGCTGAATTTAACAATGGCATGCAAATCGGGGCGCAAAAATGCAATATCTTGTGGGGCAATTTTAGCTTCAACTAACAAGGTATCCTCGGTCGGGACGATTTCAACCAGATCCATACCGGGCTGAATGACACCACCCACGGTATTAACATTAAGCGTCTTAACGGTACCATTCACTGGAGATACCACAATGGTTCGATTGACTCGGTCTTCTAAACCAACGGCTGACTCGGTCATTGAAGAGAGTTTATCTTGCGCCTGATTGAGTTTTTCTTGCTGCTCAGATCGAAATTTCTGTGCAATATCGATTCGGCTTAACATGGACTCTTGTATAGCAGACTTGAGTGCCGGCACTTTGAGTTCGGTAGAGGTTAATTCTCGTCGGGTATCATTCACTTGACGCTGAAGCTTAAGCAGCTCAATTTTAGGGACGACCCCCTCATCGGCTAAAGGCTTGGTTATGTTAAGTTCATCTCTGGCTAGGTTATAGCCTTGTCGTAGGTTACGAACTCGTGCTTGTATTTCGATTAGGTCTTGCTGTTTTTGGCGCACTTGGTAGTCAAGAACAGAAAGCTGGTTACGTAGCTCGTTTAAGTCTTGTCTATATTCTGCCCGCTGTCGGCTAACAAGTTTTGGATAGTCGGTTTCAAAAGTAGGGGGGAAAGCTAATTTGTCGGTTTGCAAAGTGACCGACTGTTGCCAGTTTTTATTATCCACATCTTCGTTAATGACCACACTGGTTAGTGATGCGGATAATTGCAGTACATTCGCCGTCAGATTAAGGACTTGCTGTTCTCTTTCTCTAAAGTCGGAGCGGAAGCGGGTATCATCAATCAGAAGAAGCTGTTGACCTTCTTTAACGGTATCCCCTTCTTTTACTAAAATTTGCTTAACCAATCCGCCTTCCAAATTTTGGATGACTTGGATTTGGGATGATGGGATCACTTTGCCTTGACCGACGGTTACTTTGTCGATTTCAGCCCAGGACGCCCAAACGCCAGCGCAAATGAAAAAGAGCACAACCACCCACAACATGATCCGTGCGCTGGTGGGGGTATTAAGCAGCAGCGCAGCTGTTTTATCGTCGATGTAGTCGATTTCGGCGTTAGAAACTTTATTGTATTCGTTCTTATTCATGTCCTATCCGCGATTGGTATCGGATGACGCTATCCGATCGTTTAATACTATTACTACTGTTGTCAAATTGTAACTGGCGTACACTGAAGACTCGATCTACTTGGCAATAACGGTGAAGGTTATTGAGTAGCATTTAAGTAGTCGTCTTCATAGACAAGATGACATAGTAAAGTTTAGTACTACTTTTGTGAATGCAAAGTAATGATATATCGAAATATTGTCTGTTTTGTCTCGTTCTGATGACTGATACAGACAAACTAGAAGATAACCATCAAAAATCGATGATTAGTTGTCGTATCCAGGGTTGTTTTCTGCTGGCGATAAGCGCAAAATTCAGAAAAACGTTGAGGAATGGTTATGGAACTCGAAGATATCCGCCGTGAATATTCAAAGGGTGGGTTACGTCGTCAGGATTTACTCGCAGATCCTATCGATCAATTTAACGCATGGTTAGAGCAGGCTGTTGAAGCTAAGTTAACGGATCCGACTGCGATGACAGTGGCAACGGTTGATGAAACAGGCCAACCATTTCAGCGTATTGTGTTGCTTAAAAATTTTGATAAAAACGGCTTTGTTTTTTATACCAATTTGGGTAGCCGCAAAGCACAGCATATTGCCGTCAATAGCAAAGTCAGTTTACATTTTCCGTGGCATCCATTGGAACGTCAGGTGCATATTACTGGTGTGGCGGAAAAACTCAGCACATTAGAGAATATGAAGTATTTTTCTTCGCGCCCTAAAGAGAGCCAACTTGCCGCAATTGCCAGTAAGCAAAGTAGCCGAATTTCAGCTCGTGGTGTCCTTGAAGGAAAGTACCTTGAGCTAAAGAAGAAGTTTGAAAAAGGCGAAATTCCAGTGCCATCATTTTGGGGCGGCTATCGTATTCGACCAGAGTCCATAGAGTTCTGGCAAGGCGGAGAAAATCGCTTACACGATCGCTTTTTATTTACAGAAGATGGTGTGGGTCAGTGGGACATAGAGCGTTTAGCGCCTTAACTATTTCCGCTGAGCGTTAATTGTTTTTATATCTAGCCGCAATTATTGCGGCTTTTTTATATCAAAATCGTGAAATAGTTCAAATTACAACCACCGTAACTTATGGCTTCATGATCATGGTTCCGGAAGCTTGATCAAGTGAGGATCCTTTGCTGTGTTCCATAACTGCTTGAATTTAGTACTTGTGGGTGTCAATTTCGGCATTCGACCATGAATATCTTTTCAAAAATCGAGTGAAATCGCTATACTCTCGTTTTCTTCCTCGCGATGACTGGCGCCTTGAACCATGCCGAATAAATCAAACGTACCTCTTGATCATGCTTCCCCAAAACCGGCAGAAATAGTCCGTTTACCTTCTCATATGGATTCTCATGATCACCATTATTCGCAGGTAGTGATTGGTTTAAAAGGTCAGGCAGAGTTTGAAGTGGGTGGCGTGGGTAACTTAGTTGGGCCGGGTCAGGGGTGCGTTGTCACATCAGGCCTTGATCATGCTTTCGGTGGCGTGGTTGATCAACCCGATATTTTGGTGCTGAATTTACCTATTCCTAATGATGACGACCCAGTATTACTACATCGTATCAATGAGTTATCTAAGAATAAAACCTATTTCCAACTCGATACACAGATCCAAAAGCTGATACAGCTGTTGGTCGCCGAAATGAAGAATAGTCCCGATGATCTGTTATTGAGCCGCGCTTGCAATGATACGGTTGTTGCATTGCTACAACGTCATATTTCCGCATTTAAAACTGCGCTACGAGATTCTCGTTTTGATCTTGAACAGATTGATCGCTATATCGATCAGCATCTTTCCCACAAAATATCGGTATCGCAGCTAGCGGGAAGTGTATTCTTGGGGGAAAGCCAATTTCATATGTTATTCAAAGAGCAGATTGGCATTACACCGCACCAATATGTGTTAAATAAAAGGGTTGATGCCGCCAAGCGCCTGATTGAGCAAGGGCATTTGAACTTAGGTCAAGTGGCCGAGTTAACGGGGTTTTCTGGTCAAAGCACTTTTACTCATGCTTTTTCGCGTTTACAGGGGATCTCCCCTTCTCAGTTTAAGAAGCGATTTCTTTAAGTCGACGATAGCGGCTTCTTTCTCCTCCCTCCTTTTCTACATCAAATTGTCACAATGAGTGATTAGCATGATGCCCAATTTGACCGCTAATCGTTAGTGAAGACATCGCTAACGTTCTTACAATCGCTAGATGACAATGGAACGGATGATGCTTCAAGACCTCTATGTTTTCGATATGGACGAAACGCTTTTTGATGCCGACTGCGCAGTATTATGGAATGAATTTCTGATAGAAAAAGGGATTGCGACAACACCGGGTTTTCTTGAAGAGGATACGCGTTTAATGGCGCTATATGCCCAAGGTGATTTGAAGATGGAGGACTATTTGACCTTCTCGATGTCGCCGCTTAAAGGGGTACCTAAACAAGACATCGCATGCTGGGTCGAACAATGTATCGACGAGAAGATAATGCCTCGTTTTTACCCTCAGGCAAGCGATTTACTTGCGAACCTTCGACGTGATGAAGTCGATACGGTGATGATTTCGGCATCGGTCAGCTTTCTCGTTCAAGCCATAGCTAAACGTATTGGTATTGATGTTGCGATGGGTATCGATTTAGTTGAAGAAAATAACACTTATACGCCAGAGATAAATGGTATCCCAACTTATCGTGAAGGTAAGGTTAGTCGCTTGAAACAATGGCTTAAAGATGAAAGTCGAACCTATGAGGCTATTCATTTTTATACCGACTCAATTAACGATTTGCCTTTGTGTGAATACGCTGATTTTGCGTATTTAGTGAACCCCTGTCGTCGGCTGACGAAGGAAAATGAAACGTGTAATTGGCCCGTTTTGAACTGGCAATTAAGTAAATAATCCAGAGAGGGAGTCTGGTTTGTTTTGACGCTCAACTTTTTATGTCACAAACTCTATCAAGGCAGAGCCCTAGTAATTCTAGGGCTACGAGAAAGTGACAATTATCGTTTAGCCTTGTTACATCCAAGCTGTGACGTTTACTATTTAGTTTGTTGACGAATTATACCCACATGACAGTAGGCTCTAGAGATTAACGCGCTCGCTTTTTGATGTCATATAACGATAAAACAATCCAATAATAGCAGCCATCACTAATATGAGACTCATGATGACTAAACCTTTAGAAATCAGTTCTTGGTAGTCACTTAGGCTTGGATGAATCATTAACCATTTTCCTGACAGCATTAACACCAAACACCAAATTACTGAGCTGGTAATGCTGATAATGACGGTGCGACACATACTTAATTTAGACAATCCCATTAACATTGGGGTTAGGACTCTGACAAAGGGAATAAAGCGCGAAATAAACAGTGATAGGAACCCATAGTGGTGCAGCAATTCCTTGGCTCTAGGTAAAGCGTCATGGGGAAGTACGCGATCCAAAAAGGGTACCAATCGTGTTTTGTGAAGAACCCGACCTTGTAAATAGGCGTTAATGCTACCAAGTGATGCTGCCAAACAGAGTGCGCCTGCGGCAGGGTAAAAATCCACGATCCCTAGACCCACTAGCCCACCGACGAATAATACTAGACTATCTCCTGGTAAGGGTAAGAAGACAAAACTGGATTCGAGTAGCAAGATAAACGCGAGCAGAAGTAAAAATCCGTTTAATGAGCTGACTTGTTGCAGCGTCTCGAAATCGTGGTGCCAAATAGCAACAAATATATCCAACATTGGGAAGTCCCTCCGTAATATGAACTACCTTGTGCCGAGCAGCACAAGGTAGATGGGTGGTATTACTCGAACATCAAAATGATGTAGGCAATAAATAGGACGAGATGAGCAACGCCATTAAGGGAATTAGTTCGCCCGCTACTAAAACTGACACTTGTCATCACGAGTGTGGTGGCGAGTAATACCATTTCTGCGGGCGCGAGCCCCAGTTGAATCGGTTGGTGGATAATACTGGAAATAAGCAAAACCGCTGGCACCGTTAACGCGATGGTCGCAAGCACTGAACCAAAGAACAGATTCATAGCCCGCTGCAGCTGATTATTGAGCGCCGCTTTTGCCGCCCCTACGGCTTCCGGAGCTAAGATCAAAATAGCAACGATTAAGCCCCCTAATGCTGGTGGAGCACCAAGTAAGCCGACAGTGCCATCAATAGGAATGGCTAAGCTCTTAGCAAGCAAGATCACCACCAGCAGGTAACCAACGAGCATGAGGGAGTGATAGAGGTTGCTGCCTAGTGGACCGTGGAACTCATGCTCATCTTGATGATCTTCATCCATAAAAAAGTGAGTATGGCTGCTGGTTTGTATGAATAAAAATACCGCGTATAAAACGATGGAGACCAGTACTAAGGTTACGGTGAGCGTACTCGACATCGAACCTAGCTCATCCATACTGGTGAAGTTTGGCAGCACAAGACATAACATCACGAGAGGAACAATGGCAACTAGGTACGACTTTATGCCATCTAGGTTATATTTCTGCGTGTGATACTTGAGTCCTCCTATTAACAGCGTGATCCCGACGAGTCCATTTAATACCGTCATGATCACGGCAAACATAGTGTCACGTGCTAATACAGGGTTGGCGTCTCCTGTGAGCATGACGGATGAAATCATCACAACTTCAAGCAAAATAACGGAGATGGTCAGAATTAGTGTGCCATAAGGGTCACCAAGCTTAATTGCAAGTGCATCCGAATGGCGCACAACGGCAAATATCGCTGCCATGACAACCGCAAACAGTCCCGCGGTGAGTAGAAGCCCTATTGATGATCGCATTTGTGTCTGAAGTATGCCCTCTCCGCCAAATTTGAACAGTACGACCGTGAGTAGACCGAGTAAGAAAACAAACTCTTGCTTGATGAATCGTGTCATGGCGAAACCTCCTCAGGTGTTGGTTTAGCGGCGCGATAGTGCGATGGGTTAATACCAATCAGTTGAGGCAAGGTGACGCCGATAGAGATTGATGACCATGTACCACTGGCGATGCCCAAACATAACGCAATAGCGAATCC
Source organism: Vibrio nomapromontoriensis (assembly GCF_050337205.1). NCBI lineage: Bacteria > Pseudomonadati > Pseudomonadota > Gammaproteobacteria > Vibrionales > Vibrionaceae > Vibrio > Vibrio nomapromontoriensis. The sequence continues at coordinate 27,023 of NZ_JAKJSS010000025.1, read as the reverse complement.
TTCAAGAGCAGGTCCGCCCAATAACCATAGGCTGGAGACAGTGACCAGCGTGGTCCCTGACGTGATGAGTGTTCTCGAAAATGTGGCTTTAACTGCCTGATTAATCAGTGTGTCGGCGGACTCTTTGGGTTTAGCTTTAAAGAGTTCACGAGCTCGGTCTGCAATGATGATTGAGTCATTCAAAGAGTACCCCAGCACTGCTAGAACAGCGGCAAGGATAGTTAAGTTGAACTCAATTTGAGTCATGGCGAAAAGCCCGAGAACCAGAATCACGTCGTAGGTTAAAGCCACGAGCGCACCCAGTGCAAGGCGCCATTCAAATCGGTAGCTCAGATATAACATCGTTAATACAAAGCACGCCAAGATCGCAACGCCGCCTTGTTCAACCATATCTTGTCCTACTTGTGGACCAACAATACTGCTATTGAGCACTTCTACATGTTGGCTGACGGATTCAAGAATAGGGGATAACGCCAGTGCTTGGTCACCTAGTTCGTTGTAGCGAAGTATCCAGCGTCCGGGCTCAGTGGAGCTGATGACTTGAACATCTTGCATTAAAGCGTGCTCAAGATAGGATTTGATGTCGGTTAAATTTAACGCCTCATCAAGGCGAACTTCTGCAACGATGCCGCCGGTAAAATCTAGCCCCCAGTTAAACCCTTGCAAGGTGATAAATAACGTAGCGGTTAAAAAGAGCAATGCTGACACTGCTGACATGCCATAGCGAACACGAGTGAGTGAGTATTGAGAGATATTCATGGCTAAACCCTTACTTCACGGCGCTGATCACGCCCCCATATGAGATTGATGATGGCGCGAGATAAAAATACTCCGGTAAACAAGCTCGTGAGCAATCCAAGTCCAAGCGTGATGGCGAACCCTTGAATAGGTCCATTGCCAATGGTGTATAGCGCAATCGCAACAATCATGGTGGTTAAGTTGGCGTCGAATATAGAGCTAAAGGCACTGTGAAAGCCTTTATCAATGCTTTGTGCAAAGGTTCTTCCTTCGCGCATCTTGTCTTTGATTCGTTCAAAAATGAGTACGTTGGTATCGACCGCCATTCCAACGGTTAATACCATGCCGGCGATGCCTGGCAGAGTCAGTACCGCTCCGGGTAGTAAAGCGATGAGCCCGAACAAACACACCATATTGGCAAGCAGGGCTACATTGGCCACCCAGCCCATACGACGGTACCAAAGTGCAATAAAGCTCAGCGTCAGTGCTAACCCTAGAGCAAGCGCGGCAAAGCCATTTTGAACATTTTCAGCTCCTAGCGATGGCCCTATGGTTCTTTCTTCGATGATGGTAACCGGTGCGGTCAGCGACCCCGCTCTCAGCAGCAGAGCGAGCTCTTGAGCATCCTGCATGCTTCCCACTCCCGTGATTCTAAAGCGGCTACCAAGTTGAGATTGAATAGTCGCGACACTAATCACTTCACTGACTTGTTGGCTTTCACCTTTCGAATCACGGCTGTACTCGTTATAGAGGGTCGCCATAGGTTGTCCGATGTTGGCTCGAGAAAATTGTGACATCTTTCGACCGCCTGCCGAGTCCAGAGAAATATTGACCTCTGCTGTACCCACGTCGCTAATGCCAGCTCTGGCATCAATAATATGCTCGCCCGCTAAAATGGCGCGTCGATTCACATTGACAGGGTGACCTTCGCTGTCGAGAAGTGAGAGCGTTTGTCGGGTCTGCGTGGCGGGCATTGCGTGAAAGGCGAGCGAAGCAGTAGCACCAATCACGTCTTTCGCTGCGGCTGGGTCTTGAACGCCCGGCAACTCGATTCGTATGCGGTTTTCACCTTGACGCTGCACTGAGGCTTCCGTAATGCCTAACTCGGCGATGCGCCCGCGCATGATTTGTAAGTTTTGCTGAACCGTGAGGTTTCGCAGCGACACCTTTTCATCATCGGATAGCGACAGTGTGACCGTGCTGCCACTGATGCGGCTGTCCCAATGGGCGAATTGGCTACGAAGTAAGGTACGTGCTGCCGTGACATCTTGATCGTTATAGAGATTGATTTGGACCGAGTCGTTAACTTCACGTCCGCGGCTAGCACGAATCTCACTAGAAAATTCATCTATAACCATTTGACGGTGGGCTTGATACACCGGCTCCATATCGACTTCTAGTAAAAACTGCACGCCACCGCGTAAGTCTAAACCAAGGGCAATAGGTGAAAACCCAGCATTAAGCAGCCACTGGGGTGCCGCTGGCTCCATCGCTAGTGCGACGGTCGTCGATTCTGGTAAGTGCTCTTTAAGCAAGACTTGAGCTTGAGCTTGCTGGGTCGCGTCATCAAAGATCATGACGGTGGTGTCACCATTTTGCTCGATACTCATAGGAGTAATGTTGGATTCCGTAAGGGTATGGGATAACAACGTGGCATCCGTCGGCTGCCCACGATGATTGATATGCAAGGCGGCATTTTCACCAAATACTGATGGCAATGCACTAAATAGCATCACTAGTAACGTCATAGCGAGCACGATGTATTTCCATTTCGCTAAGCGATTAATGGAACGCTGGGTGTGTTTTTTCAAAAGAAAATTCTCTCATTCATTTATGGTTTGAACACACAAGACCAAGCAAAGCTGCCACATAGAACTATCCCTAATATGTTGTCTTAAAATGAATTAAGAACACGACATAAAGAGAGTTGTGGTGATTGGTCTTGAGCGAGGGTGGTGCGGCTCAGGCGGTTCTGAGCATGAGAGAATCAGCTAAATCTAGCGTGTTGGTGTGAATAGAGAGTGTTGGCGTCTTTCCAGCCCGATAAGCGCGAAGGCGAAGCGCTTACGCGGCTCGTCCAGTGCATTTGAGTCGAAAGAATCGTGGTGGGTTTGGTGGCCATCTCTAGTAGAGGTGGTGGCAAAAAAGCGATGAGCAATAAGTAATCCGGTGACGTACCGTATTCTGCGCAATGGGTGTCACTGATCGCTCGGCGAGAGACCGAAAGAAAATAGGGACTAATGTTGTCATTCACTGCCGAACCATCGTCATCAGTATCCAGTGAATCTAACGTATCGTTGGCTAGTTGAGTCGAGCTTAGTTGAGTCAAATCTAGGGCAAGGGATGCACTAGCAGTCGAGTGAGGGGATGTCTCAAATGATGCGTACTCTGTCGCGCTCACAGTGTAAGAGCACACTGTAATCATTATCGCGATAAAGAGGTGATAGCAACGTTTAAGCAAAGTCAGTCGGTACTCTTGTTTTTGGCAACGATTTATATTTTTGGCAACAATTTATGTTATTAGCATCGATTTGTTCGCTGGCAGTATACCGGATGGAGGTCTCAAAATGGGCAAAAGTCCCACAAATAAGTGTTAATAGATATTGCTGGTGACGCTATAGCGTTGTCTTCGCTGCAATATTTTTGATCGTCTATTTTTTGTGAGCAATGACAACCTCACAGTAAACGTCAGTGTTAGAAACGAAACAATATGTTAATTTGATTGCAGAAAGTAACAGCTCATATTGCTTGTTGATATGTGACATTGTATTAGTTTTGTTAATAAGCGTAGGAAACAGCAAAAAGCTCGGAGTTTTTGACAAGTATTCGTCGTGCACTCACAATACACTCCCTGCCATTGTAGTACGCCTACCGCCTGTTGCGGTTGGAGCGAGATTGAGGATGACGCATGTTTACAGCAACTGATGTGCTTAAAAAAGAGTTTGCCGAGCAACCGCTTGAGCAGCTCTGGTCACTGATCTCTCCACTATACATGGTGGATGAATCACAATGGTTACAACAGCTTTTACCTTTGGCAACGCCTAGCGGTGATGAAGCCACACAAATTCCGCTGAAAACCACGCAGCTAATCGAGGCGATTCGCGCCGACAAAAATGCTATTCAAATGATTGATGCGCTGCTATTGGAATACAGCCTTGATACCCAAGAAGGGATCTTGTTGATGTGTTTGGCGGAAGCGTTAATGCGTATACCTGATTCTGCCACGGCTGATGCGCTGATTCGTGACAAACTCAGCGTTGCGGATTGGAAATCGCATCTGAAAAGTTCAGATTCCGTGTTTGTCAATGCATCTACTTGGGGCTTAATGCTCACGGGTAAAGTGGTAGGACTGGGCGATCAGGAAACACAAAGCCCTGCTAAGGCAATGAATAAGCTGGTGAATAAATTCTCTGAGCCAGTAATTCGTAAAGCAATGTACCAAGCGATGAAGATCATGGGTCATCAGTTTGTGCTTGGCCGCAGTATCAGTGAAGCGCAAAAGAACGGTAAGAAAATGCGCGACCGCGGTTTCACCTACTCTTATGACATGTTAGGTGAAGCGGCATTAACAAAAGCCGATGCAGACAAGTATTTTAAAGACTACCTCATGGCGATTGAGGCCGTAGGCGGCGATAAGTATGGACTTGATACTAGCCCAGCACCCTCAGTGTCCATTAAGTTATCGGCGCTACATCCGCGCTATGAAGTGGCGAATGAAGCACGAGTATTGACCGAGTTGTGTGACACGCTCACGCAGTTGCTAACACGAGCACGTGAGCTTGATGTGGCGATTACCATCGACGCAGAAGAAGCCGATCGTCTAGAGCTGTCGTTAAAGCTGTTTGAAAAAGTTTATCGCAGTGATGTCGCGAAAGGTTGGGGCAAGTTTGGCTTAGTTATTCAGGCGTATTCAAAACGTGCTTTGCCAGTACTGGTGTGGATTAACGCATTGGCTAAGCAGCAAGGAGACCTTGTCCCTCTACGTCTAGTTAAAGGCGCGTACTGGGACAGCGAAGTGAAGTGGTCTCAACAAGCGGGCTATGATGCTTACCCGGTTTTCACTCGTAAAGAAGCGACAGATGTGGCGTATCTAGCCTGTGCAAGATTTCTTTTAAGTGACAATGTTCGCGGTAATATCTTCCCGCAATTTGCTAGCCATAATGCGCATACGGTGACAGCGATTGCCACGATGGCACCGCACACCGATTATGAGTTCCAGCGTCTGCATGGTATGGGGGATTCTCTTTATGATCATGTGATGGATACGCATAAACAGCCGGTTCGTATTTACGCCCCGGTTGGCAGCCATAAAGATCTTCTCCCTTATCTAGTTCGTCGTTTGTTGGAAAATGGCGCGAACAGCAGCTTTGTTCATCGTTTAGTGGATGCCCGCTGCCCAGTAGAAACGTTAACGGTTCATCCTGTCGATGCGTTGAATGCCAATACTACCCTACATAATGATCAGATTGAGTTACCGCCGAGTATTTTTGCCGATCGCAAGAACTCCCTAGGCGTCAATGTCGATATCGAATCGGAAGCGAAAGAGTACGAACACAAAGTTGAAGCCTTCTTGAGTAAGCACTGGAAAGGGGCGCCGATCATCAATGGCGTCTCATTATACGAAAGCATGATCAAGGAAGGCGCGACACTGGATACGATCACGGCGCCTTATGATCGTCGTATTGTCGTGGGTCAGGTGGCGATGGCAAACTATGATCATGTTTCCGAAGCGATCCGGATCGCTGATCAAGGTTATGCCTCATGGTCTAAGGTGAGTTATCAAGAACGCAGCGCGTGTTTGTTGAAGCTTGCGGATGCACTGGAAGATAACCTGCATGAGTTGGTTGCACTTTGTCACCAAGAAGCGGGTAAGACCATTCACGACTCTATTGATGAAGTGCGTGAAGCGGTCGATTTTTGTCGCTATTACGCGAAACAGCCGCAGGTCTTTGAGCCTCAATCATTACTTGGCTTTGACGGTGAATCGAAAACCTTTACTCGTCAGGGACGTGGTGTTTTCGTTTGTATTAGCCCTTGGAACTTCCCATTGGCGATTTTCTTAGGTCAGATTTCAGCGGCATTAGTCGCCGGTAATACGGTGGTCGCGAAACCTGCTGAGCAGACGTCTTTGATTGCAGTTAAAGCTGTTGAGTTGATGCTTGAAGCGGGCTTCCCCGCGAATACGATTCAGCTTATTACCGGCTATGGCGCTGATGTTGGTCATGCATTGACCTCTCACGATGCGATTGCGGGTGTGGCATTTACGGGCTCAACACCGACGGCGCAACGTATCAACAGTACGCTCGCTGCTCGTCAAGTTGCCCCGGTTCCTTTTATTGCGGAAACCGGTGGCCAAAATGCCATGATTGTTGATTCTACCGCGCTACCGGAACAAGTGGTACGTGATGTGGTACGCAGCGCGTTTGCCTCTGCGGGGCAACGTTGTTCAGCCCTACGTGTGCTGTTCGTGCAAGACGATATTGCCGACCGTGTTGTTAACCTGATTCAAGGTGCGATGGCGGAGCTAAAGGTCGGACTGCCTTACTTATATGCAACCGATGTGGGACCTGTCATCGATACAAAAGCGAAGGAAAAGCTTCTTAGTCATATTGAATCGATGCAAATCCATGGCAAGAAAGTGGCGCAATTGTCGTTAGACAGTGAGTGTACGGAAGGGGACTTCGTGGCACCAAGTGCTTTTGAAATTGATGATATTTCTATTTTGAAAGAAGAGCAATTTGGTCCAATTCTGCATATTGTTCGTTTTAAAGCCGCCGAGTTACCCAGTGTGGTTGAGCGCATTAATGCGACTGGCTTTGGACTCACCTTGGGTATCCACAGTCGAAACGAATCCACTTACCGTTGGATAGAAAAACATACTCGTGTCGGAAACAGTTACATCAACCGTGACCAAGTAGGTGCGGTGGTGGGCGTGCAGCCATTTGGTGGTCAAGGTTTATCTGGAACCGGGCCTAAAGCGGGTGGACCACACTATTTATACCGTTTTACTGATGCTATTCAAGTATCGAAATAAGGAGAAAAATCATGGTCAATAACACAACAATTTTCTCTGATGTTTTTAATGCTTGGGAGCAATGGAACATCACTGAGTTTGCCGAGCAGCGAGAGTGCGTACTGTCACTGCAACGTAATATGAATGAAGTGAATGGGACGTTAGCGAGTGTCATGGCGTACCACATCCAGCAGGCGAATGTACTATTGGGCGCGCCTCATTTAATGCCGGGACCAACGGGTGAAACCAATGAGCTCTATGCGGCGGGTCGTGGCGTGGTGCTTACTATTGTTGAAAGCGAAGATGCGCAAGCGAGTATTGCGGCCATTGCTCAGATCACAGCCGCGTTAATTGCAGGTAATGGCGTGATTGTTAGCTCAAACAATACGACCTTTAATCAACTTTTAGTTTCGGCGGTTGAGCGTTCTCAATTGCCATCACAGCTTGTTCATATCGTTCCTTTAGAAGAAGCCAATGCCTTTATCGACTTAGATGTTCGAGTCGTAGGATTGGTCGGCTCTGAAGACACGTTATGGCAGGTCAATCATCAATTGGCAAGTCGCACTAGTGCGATTGGTTTGTTGGTGTCTGAAACGGATCTGACGTCAATGCCAACGTCACACGATCCAAACTTAGTATTGAAGTTCATTACAGAAAGAACCCGAACGATCAATATTACAGCAGTGGGGGGGAACGCTACCTTGTTAGAACTCGGTAGTTAAACGGTATTTTTGCTAATGCCCCCTATCGGCCTTCACTTTGACTATTCAGAGTGAAGGCTGAATTCTAGGATGAGGAAATAATAATGATTCAAAATAGCTTTGCTATTACCACAACTTTTATCGCGTATTTAGCGATGATGCTTGCTATTGGTGTGATTGCCTATAAGCGCACATCAAACTCAAGTGACTACTTTTTGGGCGGACGTTCATTAGGACCATGGCCTGCGGCTTTGTCGGCAGGTGCGTCTGACATGAGTGGCTGGCTATTGCTGGGTCTGCCAGGTTACGCTTATGCCGCTGGTATTGAAGCATTCTGGCTAGCTGGTGGCTTGCTGTTAGGCACATGGCTGAACTGGCTACTGTGTGCTAAACGCCTTCGTACTTACAGTATTACTACTGACGCGCTAACCTTACCGGAATATTTTTCTCGTCGTTTTAATGACAACTCGAAAATGATTCAGGTAATTTCTGCGTTCTTTATTTTGCTTTTCTTCCTTTTCTATACCAGCTCTGGTTTAGTGGCGGGCGGTAAACTGTTTGAGACGGTCTTTGGTTTGGACTACACCACAGCGGTCATTATTGGCACGGTATGTGTTGTGTCTTATACGCTATTTGGTGGCTTCCTTGCGGTGTCTTGGACGGATCTAGTACAGGGCCTGCTCATGGCTGCGGCGTTAATGATTGTCCCGGTTGCTGCGATGCAAGGTGGATTTGGGCAAGTAGTCAGCGATCTTAGAGCGATCAATCCTGAACTACTTACCCTATGGAACGACACCAAAGGTCAGCCGTTATCTGCAATCGCAATTATTTCGCTTGTGGCTTGGGGTCTGGGTTACTTTGGTCAACCACACATTCTTGCCCGTTTTAAAGCGACACGCAGTAATAAAGACTTAACAACGGCTCGTCGTATTGCTGTGGTGTGGTCGGCTCTGTCTATGGTCGGTGCAATGCTGGTTGGTGTGATTGGCCTGCTGTATGTGACAAATTCGGGTGGGGATGTGCTCGCTGATGGTGAAAAAATCTTCATGCTGCTAGTGAACGCGATGTTCCACCCTGTGATTGCCGGTATCTTACTAGCGGCTATTTTGGCTGCCATCATGAGTACAGCCGATTCTCAGTTATTGGTGTCATCTTCAGCACTAGCGGAAGATTTCTACAAGCAAGTGATCAATAAAGAAGCCACTTCAGAGCAAGTGGTTACGGTTGGTCGTGTTGGGGTTGTGGTTATTTCTATTATTGCTTTGGTGCTAGCCATGACGCCAGATAGCTCAGTTCTTGGTCTTGTCTCTTATGCATGGGCAGGTTTTGGTGCAGCATTTGGTCCTGCGGTACTGCTAAGCCTGTATTGGGCGGGTATGAACCGTAATGGTGCGATTGCCGGTATTTTGGTTGGTGGTATTACCATCGTGGTTTGGAAACAAATCACCGGTGGCATCTTCGACGTCTATGAAATTGTTCCAGGATTTATCTTGTCAACAATCGCCATCGTCGTAGTGAGTGCGCTAACGGGCGGTCCTTCGAAAGACGTACAAGATCAACATGATGTATTTGAAAAGAACTTAGTTGAACTAGACTAACCGTTCTTTATGAAGAAAGGCTCCTACTCATCGAAGAATGAGAGGAGCCTTTTTTGTTGGTTAATTAACATTTGTTAATGATGGTTACGATCCCTTTGTTCAAGCCAAAGTGCGTTAATAATACCAAATGAACATGCCAGTAAAATTCCCAGCCCCCAGCAGATATACCACATAATACTTCTCTCTCTTTAGTATAACGATGTCGTGTTTTCTTCAATAAATCTGTTGTCGATACGACCAAACATTTTGTAGTAACACCATGAGGTGTAACCCAAAATAATGGGAACGACGACGATAGCGACGATTGAAATAATACTCAGCGTTTTATAGCTCGAAGTGGCATCCCATAGCGTCAAACTATGTGATGGGTTTAGGCTGGAGGGAATGATCATGGGAAACAGCGCGGAACCGGCAGTCAAAATGATTGCCAAGACTGCAAGGCTGGAACATAAGAAAGCGCTGCCTGCTTGTTTGGCCATGGATAATATAGCGGATAACAGGAGCATGATGCTTGCGGTCAGCGGCACGATAAACAGTGCAGGAGAGTCGACAAAATTGTGGAGCAGTCCATTTTCCATCACGGTGACAGTTTTCGTCAGTGGGTTTGACACCCCATTCTTATTCATCAGACTTTGGATAATATAGCCATCTGATTGGGCGGCGAACAAACCACCCACAATGAATAATGCCAGCGATGCACAGGCACTCCAAACCGCAATACGTTGAGCTCGATTGCGCAGTGCGCCGGTTGTTTTTAGCTGAAGAAACGTCGCGCCTTGGAGTAGCGTCATCGTTACGGCAACTAAGCCACAAATTATCGGTAAAGTGGTGAATAAATCCCAAAAACCACCTTGGTAACTGATCATCAGAAATGCATTGAGCGTATAAGGAACTCCGGTAAATAAATTGCCAAAACCAACGCCAAATACTAGCGGAGGTACGATCCCGCTGACGGTGAGCGAGATATCGCAAACTTGTCGCCAACGGTCATTATCGATTTTATTGCGATAATCCATGGCGAGTGGCCGTAACCAAAGTGCCGCTAGAACCAGAACTAGCGCCAAGTAAAAGCTGGAAAATGCGGTGGCATAAATAGCGGGCCAAATAGCGAATATGGCCCCTCCTGCGGTCACAAGCCATACTTGATTGCCATCCCAATGCGGAGCGATGCTATTAATCATGACTCGGCGTTCGAGGTTGGTTTTTCCAGCCACAGGCAATAGCGCCGCGACGCCCATATCGAAACCATCGGCGATGGCAAAACCTATTAGCAAGATACCGACGATGGCCCACGTAAAAATTCTGAGTGTTTCGTAATCAAACATCACATCTCCTTATTTATAGTTATCAATGAGAGTGTCTAGAGAGGAGTGACTCTCATAGTGATAGCGGCCAGTCTTTAGCGAGCTTGGGCCGCGGCGAGAAAAGGTCACCATTAAATACATTTCTACGATGAGGAAGAGTGTGTACAGCAGATAAACAGCACCAAGTGAGATCCACAAATCACTGGCAGCTAAATCTGAAGTGGCCATATTTACCGGCAGCACTTCACCGATAGCCCACGGTTGACGGCCATATTCTGCAACGAACCAACCTGCTTCGCTGGCAATCCAAGGTAGTGGAATCGCCCACAGAATGGCGTTAAGTAACCACTTCTGCGAGCCGATTTTTTGGCGACAGACTTGGATAAACGAGAAGCCAATGATACTGAACATCAAGATGCCGCATGCCACCATAATACGGAAACTCCAGAATAGAGGCGCCACATGGGGAATGGTGTCTTGAGTGGCATTTTGTATGGATTGCTCACTGGCGTTAGGGACGTCGTCGGTGTATTTTTTCAGTAGCAGCCCATAACCAAGGTCTGTTTTTACTTCATTGAATCGACGAATATTATCTTCTGATGTTTCTCCGTTTCTTAAGCGTTCAAGTAATCCATAGGCAATCATGCCATTCCGAATTCGTTGCTCGTTGATGGACATTAAATCTTTAATACCTAGGACGGGTTTATCGATAGATCGAGTCGCGATGATGCCCATGAGATACGGGATTTTAATGGCGTATTCTGTTGTCATGGTGTCTTGATTAGGGAAACCGAATAGTGTGAATGAAGCAGGGGCTTCTTCTGTGTGCCATTCTGCTTCAATAGCGGCAAGCTTGACTTTTTGAACATCACCTAACTCATACCCTGATTCATCACCAAGTATGAGGGTAGAGAGAATCGCAGCCATACCAAATGAGGTGGCGATGGCAAATGAGCGACGAGCAAAAGGCACATCTCGATTCTTTAACAGATAGTAGGCACTGATCCCCATGATGAATAAGGCCCCTGTTGTGTATCCTGCTGCCACGGTATGAACGAATTTAACTTGAGTGACTGGGTTGAAAATAATATCGGTAAAGCTGGTCATTTCCATGCGCATGGTTTCAAAGTTAAAGTCAGCGCCCACAGGGTTTTGCATCCAGCCGTTGGCCATTAAAATCCATAACCCGGAGAAGTTTGATCCTAACGCTGTTAACCAAGTGACGGAGAGGTGCTGGCGATGACTCAGCCTATCCCACCCAAAGAAGAACATCCCAACCAGAGTTGATTCCAAGAAGAACGCGATGAGTGCTTCAATGGCAAGAGGTGCGCCAAAAATATCACCCACATAATGTGAATAGTAAGACCAGTTAGTTCCGAATTGGAACTCCATGGTTAACCCTGTTGCAACCCCAATGGCAAAGTTAATTCCAAATAGTTTCCCCCAAAATTTGGTCATGTCTTTGTAAATGGTCTTTCTCGTAATGACATAGACAGACTCCATAATGGCGAGAAGGAACGAGAGTCCGATAGTGAGTGGAACGAATATAAAATGATAGAGTGCGGTGCTGGCAAATTGCAGGCGCGACAGATCAACGACATCAGATAACATAGTATCCCCTTCCCGCTACTGATGTAGCGGGTAGAAAAAGTAAAAAACGAGAGTGATTAGGTTCAAATAGGCTTGTTTAGGAAGGGTTTTTTAAACCAGTAGTCTAGGCTTACGTAGCGCCCACCACCGTAGACAAACAACACCATAAGCATGACAAAGTATGTGGCCGCGAATTCCATACCATTGTTGAGCATCACGGGGTCACCCAATTCAGTAATGTAGTTGTAACGACCGGGGAAGTTCTCGGCGAGCCAAGTGATAAAACCGTTTAAGCGGAGGGTGGCTTCCATATCGCCAGTCGCAATAGCATCCCAACCGTGTTTCCAGTGCACCATAGCGCTTGCGGCGCTCATCATGAAAATCATCGGTATTGAGACGATGCGAGTAAACAGGCCTAAGGCAATGCATATGCACCCTGCGACTTCTGTTGCAGCGGCAAGAAAAGCAAGAAATTCAGGAAAAGGGAGGTTTAATCCGCCATCTGCTGAAGAAGCGCCGAACCAAGCGACGGTTCCGGCAAACCCTAATACTTTTGAGCGGGCGCCCACGTATATAACAGGTATCAGGTAGAGCCGGATCGAGAGTAATACCAGATAATCGATTTTTTTGCATTTACCGATAATAGTGTCGTACCAAGTAATGACTGACTTAATCATTTTAATCTCCTGAGGCTTGTAATTGCACAAGCTCTAGCGTTGTGAAGTGTTGCGTCCATTGAAGGGCGTCAAATGAGGTGAGTTGAGCTGTGGTATGTTGTTGAAAATCGAGTAAGTTCAGTTGAGATACGGGTTGAATTATTTGAATCAACGCGACATCAATCGCTCTGAGTTTTTGTGAAACCACCCGATGTTGAACGGTTCGAAAGACGCCGTAATATTGCGAATCTACATTGTTTTCTAGTAACGGGACGGCGTGCTGACTTATTTCAAACGGAAGTTTTAACAGTTGAAGCGTCGGGTTGCCGCTCAGAGTGTATGCGTGGGGTTGAGCATGGATGCTGTCGTTCCAAATTACCCCTTGTGGTGTAAAGGCTTGATCGATCTCGACACTAAATACGGCCCATTCATACTCTAATACCGAAGTACTGAGCGTATCTAATTGTTGGCTTTGCTGTGCGTACTGCACAAATTCTGTTGCGATATGATGAAACTCAGGTTCGAGAGCGCTATGTCGTAACAGAAAGTCGTCAATTAGGCGATAAAGTTTATGTTGCCCGACTTGTTCAGCAAAGTAAGGGAAAGTATTTCTTACGACACTGTGAATATTATTGCGAATAAAGCCGCCATATTGACAGTGAGAGTGCATCGCTTGTGGCGAACGAATACATTTAGCCAACGCTTCCGTTTGGCGCAGCATCAATCCCGGAGGATTACACATAGTAGGCTCCTTGGACGGATGGGGTAAACTGATGTTCAGAGGCTTTCACTTCACGATGAATATCGCGTAATTCCTCTGTGAGTACGACGAGAGGGGGCACATTATGATCCCTCTCAAGTAGTAAAGGTTTATTACCGTGGAGGTTGAAGGCGTAGTGCGCAAGCTCACGAACACACTCTGGTACTGGCTTTCCATGAGTGTCGAGGAGCGAGTTATCATCCTGCTGTAAATGCCCTGCGATGTGATAGTAGCGAATAGCATCACTTGGCAAGGTGCGTAACATTTCATACGGGCAATGATTATGGTTCACGCTATTGACGTATACATTGTTGATATCAAGTAACATTTGACAGCCGGATTGCGTTATAAGCTCAGAGAAAAACTCTCCCTCGGGCATTTCGTTAGGGTAGCGGTGGTAAAAGGAAATATTCTCCAATACCAGTGTCCGTTCAAGAAGATCTTGGACTCGTTTAATTCGTGGCGTTAGATAGGCAATATTTTCTTCCATTCGTGGTACTGGAAGTAGGTCATACAAATATCCCTGACTATCGCGGGAATAACACAGATGATCGCTGTATATCTCTATGTGAAACTCATTTAAAAAATGACCAATATCTTTTAAAAATGCTTCGTTCAACGGTAAGCAATCACCAATTGATAGGCTTAGGCCATGAGCAATGAGTGGATATTTTTGTGCGATCTCATTCAAACGTTCGCGTTTTTCTCCGCCAATGTTCATCCAGTTTTCGGGTGCTAGCTCCAAAAAATCGATGTCCGGGTGCTTGGGCATCTCGCTGAGTATATCGATGTGCTCCATACGCAGACCAATTCCTTTACTGGTGCTGGTTATTGTCCGCATACGCCACCTGTCATTTTATTGCCAACTGACATAATCGAATTGTATGGCGTATTGATACCTTGCGCCGAAAGGCCACACTTCCCATCTCTTGCACGAACCAGTTTGTCCTGTGGGTTGCTGGTCAGCTCTTGTTTTTCAAAACGCTTCTCTGTGCCACATTTTCCCGCAGCACATTTACCTCCGTGTTGCTCTGTGGGTTGTGCTTTGATTGGTGCTTCGACAGGCTGTTCACTTGCGGCCATAGCTGAGTGCAGTGAGACGAGTGATGTAATAGTGATTGAGATAACGAGTTTATTGTTCATTTGGTGTTTCCTTAAGAGATGCAACGGGGAAGCTGGAGAGATCTCGAGCGGAGAAAATCTTGCCGTTGTAGTACTTCTTCACAATGGCGACAGATTCTTTTTTGCGTTTGAGGCCTAATCCCATCCAGTGGTTTAAGATCAAGAGCTTGGGATTGACCTCTGCGGCAATTTGACCGACGACGGATGGTGTAGCGTGCATAAAGGCGGAAATGGCATCAGCTTCTTCGTGAATAGCCATTGGCATCACTAAGATGTCTGCACCTTTGGCGAAGTCTAAAAATGCGGGATTACTGCCGTTTTGGTCAGCTGAGATTACGATGACGCCTTCGTTGCTTTCAATACGGTAGGCTAAGGTCGGAACATCACCATGAGGGATGCCCAAGGCATACACGGTAAGCCCATCTAATTCGTAAACTTTTTGTGGGGTTTTTGTAGTGTAAGGGACGTCTGTGAGAGCGATTGGGAACAGTCCATCGCTGCCGTCGTATAATCCGTTTAGATAAGCGTAGGCACCGTGATCTTGGTTGAACATCGCATCGATATAACCCGTTAAGCTTGGGAACGCCGATCCTGCTTTAGGACCTGTGATATCAAGCGTATCTTCACGATTGAAGAAATAAGCCCCTTTTAATAGAGCAGGAAGATCAGCGACATGGTCTGTGTGAAAGTGGGTGATGGCGAGTAAATCAAGATCTTCAAGTTTTGCTCCAGCTTGACCAAATCTCAAGTAATTGCCGCCACCGGCATCAATCATAATTCTTGATTTTCCCTTCCACCAAATTAGCTCACCAGATGATGCCCGAAGATCATCCGAGATTGGTCCGCCAGAGCCAAGAATTTGCAGTGTAAAATCCTTGTCTAGAGGTTCCAGTTCGATGGCGTAAGATGATGCCGCTCCAAAGCCGCAGCAGAGCGCTAACACCAGTGCTTTTATCGGTTTGTTCATATTAATTACCTAACTTCTTGTGTGCCTACTTCACCTGATGACAGGATCGATATACTTAAGATGTTTGATAGGAATTCAGTGTTTTATTGATCGCTATCAAAGTAAGGGCACAAGATAAGCAAAATATAATGTTAAGTATGTATGAATTTATATAACACTACGTTTTGAAATATTGAACGTGTGAGAGATAGGTTTATGGTGTGTGAGAGTGATAAAGCATGAATGAGTTGAGGCACCTAACGGGTATAAAAGCCGAGAGTGAATAGTAGCTAGAAGGGGTGAGCAGTATCGAATCAGCTAAGGGACGCAGTGGAGAGAAAGGTATTGCAGTGGTCGCGGTTATTACTTTGAAAAGTCGTTAAGGTGGTAAATAAAGCGACAAGAGAAAGATCTTCAATCATGCCGCTAATATTCATTAAAAATGGCTAAAGTGGGGTTTCTTTCCAGCCACATTCTACTTTGTGCACTAGGTCTTCCAATTTACTCGGCGTGAGACGATCGGCCGCAGCGATGTCAAACCGGCAGGCGACTTGATTTTCAAACATCGACCAGTGCTTTACCAAACATGTATCCAAATCTTGTGTCTCTTCAGCCCATGTGGCTTTAAGCATCGGTAGCATGCACGCCGCACCGTGAGCGAACATCATCATTTGCCACTTTAGCTCCACCATATTGAGCGGAGTTTCAGGCCGGCTGACATTATAAGCATCAACTAACTTGTTGACGATACTCTCAATTTCTCCATGACTATCGATAAAGTAGTCGAAGAACTCATTTTCTTGTCGCATGGCATCAGCAATGAGCTGGATTGGCTGTCTTATGACGATGATATGAGCCAACATTTCGACTGAAAAGCGGTAGAGTTTAACGTTGGTAGGTGTGTTTTCTGGTAGTTCATCGAGTAGATGTAGGATGTATTTTTGCATATAGGCATGCAAATGGTCGCTGATGCAATACCAAATTTGTTCTTTGCTGCCAAAGTGGTGACGGATTAGGCTGTGTGATACGCCGGCCTTTTCGCTGATATTGCGAATAGACACACGTTCATATCCTAATTCACAGAACATTTCTGCGGCAACGGTCATGATGAGGTTCTTTGTCTCTTCCGCTGCCATGGCGCTACGACGCCCTTTTTTCTTCTCCACTCGATACCTTTTTTATTTTCGATGTACTGGTATAGGGTACTGCACTTTCCCGTTCAGCGACAAGGTGTTCATCAATGAGCGCTGATGATGAGGCCTATATAATCAAAATGAATGAAAGTGTGATAAAAAATTATACTGCACAATTGTGTAGTAAGTGTTGATCTGATGCAAATTATACCTATACTGCACAAGTGTAAAGTATAATTAAAACTATTAGAGATGACCACTATGACCACGTTTCGTCTATTCAAACGAAGTGCATTGATTGCGTTACCTGTATTGGCAGCCATGAGCCTGTCGGGATGTAATCAAGCTCAATCTGAAATCCATGAACCGATTATTAAACCCGTAAAGGTGCTTGAGATTCCGGCGCTTAATTTTGCACCGGTCAATAGCTACTTAGCACAAGTTGATGCAACCGACCGCGCACAGTTATCGTTCCAAGTAGGCGGGCAAGTGGCGTCAATTGATGTCAAAATGGGCGAATCGGTGAAAGCGGGAGAAATTCTAGCAACACTGGATCCTATTGATTACCAAGTCGCGCTAGACGCTCGTCAGGCAGAATTTGATTTAGCTAATTCACAGCTCAAACGAGCACAGCAACTGGTTGAGAAAAAGCTGATTAGCGCCGATAGGTTTGATCAGCAAGAAACTCAATATAAGGCAGCGAAAGCGGCACTTGAGCAAGCGAAGTCTGATCTTGGTTATACCCAGATTATTGCGCCATTTGATGGCGTCGTTTCAATGACTTACCACAAAGCGTACGAGGTAGTTGGAGAAAAACAACCGATTCTCAATTTAATCAGTAGTGATGAGTTAGATGTAACCTTTTCCATTCCCGTCCCGGTTGTGAAATCCATGACATTTGATGAACTGCAACAGCAGCAATTCTTTGTGACGTTAGACAGCCACCGTCACCAACAGATTGCAGCAACGTTTCGTGAGATTGCGATGCAGCCGGATTTAGATACCAACAGTTATACGGCGTCGGTTTCGATAAACAAGCCATCCAATATCAATATTTTATCTGGAATGTCTGGACAGGTGCATATTCAAAGCGAAGCCACTAACCGCGCGATATCGCTGCCTAAAAGTGCTTGGATAACTCAGCAAGACGGTGAAGGCCAAGTGTGGATATTTGAACCGGCTACGCAAGAAGTCCATCAGATTAAATTAGTGCTGAATGAACAAGGTGAAATCACTGCAGGCCTTCAACATGGTGATCAGATCGTGATTGCTGGTGCTGGCAATTTGATGGAAGGGCAGCAGGTTAAATTATGGACACGTGAGGGTGGTATCTAATGAAAAAGGTATTGTTCATCATGCTGGGTCTGGCGTTACTTGTTCTACAAGGCTGCAAGTCCGATGTGGCGACACGCAGTGCTGCGGAAACAACGGTGGCGTCTTTCCATGTCTCTCAACCAGTATCGAAGCAGTTTCGGGAGTTTCGTGGTCAAGTTGTGACGGCAGAGCAAACCAATCTGGCTTTTCGTATTCGTGGTGAAATATCTCACCTTCTCGTCAAGCCTGGTCAATCCGTTAAGAAAGGACAGGTTGTCGCTAAATTAGATGATAAAAAATTGCAGCAACAGTATCGAGATGCTCAAGCTCAATTTGAATTGGCGACGAAGCAACTGCGTCGAGGGACCGAATTGTTTGCTAAAGATATGATTTCCAATTCTGAACTTGATGAGTTGACGTCAAATAAGCAGTTAGCCAAAGCGAAGTATCAGAACATGCAGCATCAGCTGCAATACACCAGCTTACGAGCGCCTTTTACTGGCGTTGTAGCGGATGTATTGAAAGAGCGTTTTGAAAATACCAGCCCGGGTGAAACCATCGTGTCCGTGTATCAGGCTGACAAAGTGTACGTAAAAATAAGTTTATCTGATTACATATTGGCGTCTATTACGCCGGATGCCCAACGCAACAAGTATCAACCTTTGGCTTTTTTCTCAGACCGAGATCATGGCTTTACGATGCAATATCTAGAGCATTCGAGTGAGCCTGATGCACAGTCTCGAGCCTATGAGCTTTGGCTGCAAATGCCGCAACCTAAACAAACCATATTGCCCGGCGCAAGCGTGAGTGTGCATGTTGACATGGTGGCCGCTGGCTTGAGTTCAATTCAAGGTTATCAATTGCCGATGACGGCGCTCGAGCCGGGCACGTCTGCTTCTGAGTTTTATGTGTGGAAGCACATTGATGGCAAGGCAATGCGCAGTTTGGTGCATGTTGATCAGGTTAATAGCTTTGGTGTCATTGTGGATTCGGGCGTGACGGAAGGGGATGTATTGATTATTTCGAGTTTGAGAAAGCTTCGTGATGGTGAGTTAGTGACGCTTAAAGGGAGTGAAGAGAAATGAGTCTTACGGAATATTCAATTAAGAACCGAGTGATTAGCTGGCTCTTCATCGTTATTTTAACCGTGGGTGGTATCACATCGTTTATGGATCTGGGGCGTCTTGAAGACCCGGCATTTACGATTAAAGATGCCATGATTATTTCTACCTACCCAGGCGCCACCTCAACGGAAGTTGAAGAAGAACTGACGTATCCATTAGAGAAACAGATTCGACAGTTGCCATACATCGATAATATTAAGTCAACATCCTCAGACGGAATGTCGCAAATCATGGTCAGCATGCGGATGGATTATGGTCCAGATGAACTGCCACAAATTTGGGATGAAATGCGCCGCAAGATTAACGATTTAAAGCCGAACTTGCCAAGTGGTGTGAACTCGGTGCAAATCATTGATGACTTTGGCGATGTGTTCGGCGTGATGATCATGCTGACGGGAGACGGCTATGATTACGTGGAACTTAAACGTTATGCGGATTATTTAAGCCGAGAAATCGAGCTCGTTGATGGCGTGGGTAAAGTCGCGATTTCTGGTGATCAGCAAGAAATGTTGTTTGTTGAGCTTTCACTTAATCGCTTGTCGGCGCTTAACCTTGACATGAACACCGTAGCTGGATTGCTTAATCAACAAAACAGCGTTCAGTCTGCTGGGGAAATCATGATTAATGGTGACAACCTAGCCATTCGTCCGAACGGGAGCCTTAACTCAGTAGAATCGCTGGAAAACCTCATTATTCATGGCCGAGATACCGGCAACTTGATTCGATTAAAAGACGTCGCAAAGATATCGAAAGGTATCCAAGAAAAGCCATCAAACGTGATTACCTTTAATGGTAAACCTGCGATTAATTTAGCCATTTCGTTTACATCTGGGGTGAACGTTGTAGACGTTGGTCACGTGATTGATATGAAATTGAGCGAGCTTGAGAATATTAAACCAGCGGGCGTAAATTTAGATTATTTTTACAACCAATCGACGGAAGTCGATAAATCGGTAAAAGATTTTGTCGTCAGTTTGGCGCAAGCCGTGGCCATTGTCATAGTTGTACTACTGTTTGCCATGGGTGTACGCAGCGGTCTGATTATTGGAATCGTATTGCTCTTGACGGTATTTGGTACTTTCATTTTGATGAGTATTAATAATATCGAACTGCATCGAATTTCCCTTGGCGCTTTGATTATTGCTTTAGGGATGCTGGTGGATAACGCCATCGTTGTGGTCGAGGGGATACTAGTTGGGTTAAAACAGGGCAAAACGAAAACAGAAGCAGCGAAAGCGATTGCCAAGCAAACGCAGTGGCCACTACTCGGCGCAACCGTTATTGCTATTACCGCATTTGCACCGATTGGGCTTTCTCAAGATGCAACGGGTGAGTTTATGGGCTCATTGTTTTGGGTGCTCTGCTTTTCACTATTTTTAAGTTGGATTACGGCACTGACGTTAACGCCTTTTCTAGCAAGCCTAATGCTTAAAGAGGAGACTACCACGGCCGACTCAGAGCAGGTAGATCCGTATAAAGGCATTTTATTTACGGTATTTCGTTGGTCATTGGAGCTGGCGTTAAAACTGCGTTGGTTGACCGTTATTGGTATGGTCGCGCTACTCATTTCTGCCGTCATGGCGTTTGGCATGGTGAAACAGTCGTTTTTCCCAGCCTCCAATACGCCAATGTTTTTTGTTGACATGTGGATGCCAGAAGGCACAGATATTCGACAAACATTGAAGCAAACTGAAAAAGTGGAAGCCTATATTCGGTCGCAAGAAAACGTGGATTTTGTATCGACATCTGTAGGACAAGGTTTACAGCGATTCATGTTGACCTACCAGCCAGAAAAGAGCTATGAAGCGTATGCTCAGCTGCAGGTTCGAGCGACGAATCGTGAAGACATGTTTACGTTATTGGACAAGCTTGATCACACTTTATCGAGTGAGTTTACCGCGCCATCTTTCCAGTTGCGTTTAATGGAGTTTGGACCTTCTCCTGCTTCTAAAATAGAAGCGAGAATCATCGGACCCGATCCACAGATATTGCGCGATGTTGCCGTTCAAGTTGAAGATATTCTACTCGCTGATTCAGGGGCGCGTAATATTCGTCATGATTGGCGAGAGCGTACGAAAGAACTCGTGCCGCAATTTAACGAATCTAAGGCTCGTCGGCTTGGTATTTCAAAAGAAGATCTCTCGAATACCTTGCAGCTAGCGTTTGGTGGCAACGCCATTGGTGTGTTTCGAGATGGTACGCAGCGTCTACCGATTGTTACCCGTTTGACGGAAGAAGAGCGGGTGGATTACTCGTCCCTTCAAAACATCTCTATTTGGAGCCCTATGCTTCAGACGTATGTTCCGGTTGAACAAGTGGTGGATGATGTCACGCTAGATTGGGGGGAGCCTTTGATTCAGCGTCGTGATAGAAAACGCACACTCACTGTGCTTGCCGATCATGATGTGTTAGGTGATGAAACTGCCGCCACCCTATTTGCCAGAATTCAGCCACAAGTTGAAGCTATTGCTTTACCAGAAGGTTATACCTTGGAGTGGGGCGGCGAATATGAGTCATCAAAAGATGCGCAAGAAGGCATGTTTAAATCTCTGCCGATGGGTTATTTGCTGATGTTCATCATCACGATGTTGTTATTTAACTCATTTAAGAAGCCACTGGTGATTTGGTTGACCGTGCCATTATCCATTATTGGCGTGGCATTCGGTTTGCTGCTTTCTGGGATGCCGTTTAGTTTCACTGCATTGCTGGGTTTGCTAAGTCTCAGCGGAATGATCCTAAAAAATGGCATTGTCTTGATGGATCAAATTAATTTGGAGTTAGAAACGGGTAAGGATCCGTATCTGGCCATCATCGATAGTGCGGTAAGTCGCGTGCGGCCAGTGAGTATGGCTGCTCTAACGACCATATTAGGTATGATCCCATTAGTTTTTGATGCGTTTTTTGGTTCAATGGCAGTGACGATCATGGCTGGGCTTGGTTTTGCGACCATATTGACGTTGATTGTTGTCCCTGTGCTTTTTGCCATTTTCTTTAACATTAAGCCGATTCAGTAAAATTGATGATGTATTAATATTGTCTGGATTCCAAAGCCCGCATCTCGCGGGCTTTTTAATGTTCTCAGATCATACATGATGGGCGGTTAGCGGTTTTCTTTGCTATTTATCGCATGAATGATTCTGTGTTCGACACCGCAATTTGCTGTCAATTTCGAGAGTTGAGCGTTGAGATCGAACAATATGTAAGTAAGTTTCGACATCTTGATCAAAAATTCGCAAATAAATGACATGAATTTTGAATGTATGCCTCATTTTCTGCAATGATCGTTTTATATACACGCTGACCTTGAACACAATATGGTCAGCAAATGATCAGACTTCCAGGAGAACAGCAAAATGCCAACGAACTACTGTGCGGCGTGCAAAAAGAAAACGGCACATAAAGCGGTGATGAAACGTAGCCCAAATGACAGTGCCTCTATCTTACAAAGTTTTCAGCAGCTGATGTCACAACTAGTGAATGGCAGTGGATATTACAAATTGGAACGTCGCATTATTTGCCGAGTATGCAACCAAGAAAATCAGGTGGAAGCTAAACCTGTGATGAACCAACAAGCTAACCTTGCATAGCGTTAACGGCTAAGGTATTTGTAAAATCAATCATACTTTTGCGACTATCTGCGTTTGTCAAAAATAGGCGTGGTTAAATTAGATTAGTCGCAGAGTGTGATCCGTGGTGTTTTTAAGCTGCTAGCATTTGATTTACAATCAAGTAACAATTACTTACTTGAGATGTTATCGTGGCTCAGCTTGCTTTAGATAAAATTGATTTAGAAATACTTAGGATATTGACTCTCAAAGGTCGTATGCCGATCGTGGAATTGGCAAAGCAAGTCAATCTCACTACCTCCCCATGCTCCGACCGTGTAAAGCGACTTGAAAAAGAAGGCTTTATCCAGGGGTATCATGCTGAATTGAACCCCGAGAAATTAGGGTTGGATGTCCAAGTTTTTATCCATATTCGTCTCGATCAGACCAGTTTCTCTATTTTTGATAAATTCGCTAAAGCCGTAGATTTAATGCCTGAAATAGAAGAATGCTATTCCCTTTCTGGTGACTTCGACACCATGATTAAAGTGCGAACAAAAGATATGAAATCCTATCAATCCTTTATGTCGACTAAGCTGGGTACGCTGCCCGGTGTCATTCAAACACGCAGTGAAGTGGTGATTGAAGAACATAAAACAGGTTTTGGTGTTAACCCTGAATTACTCGATACGCTGAGTACATAGGTATATAAGTACATAGCCCTTACAAATCCTTACTCACCTCCGCTTGTAATCTCTAAAAATCCGCCTTTTTTCCTTCATATTATCGTTTGGGATTTCGTTTTTGAGAATCGCCAAAAAAAGCCTAACTCTGTGATTCATATTTGTAACTAAATCTGGTATTTAAGGTTAACTATATTAGAAAAGACATTCGATCTACCTATACTAATTATCATGTTGGTCGAAGTGGGCAAATCATTGTTTTTGGTTGATTATTCGATGGTCTCTTGTCCGAGAGTTTGGTGTAAAGGAGCGCGCTATGAGTTTTGCTGTATTTTTGGGGCTTACAAGTGTTACGGGAACGTTAGTTCTTGATAAAAAAGGTCAGCTAAAGGTCTTGGCCGAGGGTGTTGAACCTCAGCCTGGTGAAGCGGTTCTGTCAGTCGTCGACGGTCAAGATTCCAGTGAGCTTGCTGGTATTGATGTCATCGGAGAAAATGGGCAAGTTGCTAAATCCGCACGGTTGATCCCTTCGGACAATCAAGATATTGCGGACATTATTTCGCAAATTGAAACGGGCCAAGATCCAACCCAAAATGAAGACCAAGCAACTGCGGCTGGCGACGCTGTCAGTTCAAGTATTTCTCAGGCAACAACGGTAGAAGCAACTCAAGAGCAAGTTTTAGCAGCAACCTTTTTTGAAACCACTGGACTGAATAGTCAAGACCTTAACCAACCTCAAACTGATACGTTACTAGATATCCTCGCAAACTCCGCACCTGTTACCGTTTTTGATGCTCGTAATTTTGACGAAGAATCACTAGATGGCGATCTAAATTTAAGCTTTCCCACTGATGCTAACAATGACACGTTAACGCTTACTATTACCGAGCTACCTAAGCTTGGCGTGCTCACCCTTGCTGATGGCACACCTGTGAAAGTGGGGCAAGTACTCACTGAAGCCGAGTTCGAATCCCTTCAATATGATGCGCCGCAAGAATACACTGCCGGCGATGACGCGGGTCAGATTTTGTATACCGTGGATGATGGACGAGGTGCCGAAAACTCAGTTCAGACGGGCGGTGTTCTACTGACAATCAACCCAATTAATGATATCCCCGATATTATCGATGTAGGCTCTGCTGATGTTGTGGAAGCGGGCAGTTTGGATGACGGCACTAATGTCGATGGTATTGCGACAGCCGAAGGTCAAATTATAGCAACCGACGATGATACCGATGCTGTGCTTAGTTACGGTGTTGAAAATGTGAGTAATGAGTACGGTACGCTGTCAGTAGATGCATTGACTGGCGAATGGGTGTTTACCTTAGACAATAATGCCCCTGCAACACAAGCTCTCAAAGAAGGTGAATCAGTCGATACGACGTTCACTATTACTGTCACCGATGATAAGGGTGCGCAGGTTACTCAAACCCTGCCCATAACCATTGAAGGCACCAATGATGTTCCAACCTTTGGTGCGAGTGGCGATACAACAGGAATGGTGACCGAGTCGGGAGATGGCGCGGCAAGTAATTCAGTAGCAACAGGTGTATTGGCGGCGACAGATGTCGACGCTGACGCCATATTGGATTATCAAGTTATCGATGGCCTCACTGATTTCGGAGAAATGACGTTTGATGACGAAGGTAAATGGACGTTTACCCTCGATAATGAATCGAATGCGACGCAAGCATTAACCGAAGGCGAAATAAAACAACTGGACTTTGTCGTTACCGTCACCGATGAGTATGGCGCGGTAAGTCGTGAAGTCGTTTCGATTACCATAACAGGCACTAATGATACGCCTGTTATTGATGATTTAACGGGTACGACGGGTTTAGTGACGGAAGCTGGTCATTTAGATGATGGCACAGTAGTCACTGGAACTGCGACGGCAAGTGATACCATTAATGCATCAGACGTCGACGGTACCATTACCTTTACCTATCAAGGACAAAGTGATTTTGGCTCCTTTGAAATAGACGCTCAAACTGGAGTGTGGAGTTTCCAGCTCGATAATGATTCTGCGGCTGCTCAAGCGCTGCGAGAGGGACAAGAAACCTCTGTGGTGTTTGATGTTATTGCGACGGATGAAATCGGTGCGTTCGTTACCCAACCTGTGACAATTACAATTGTTGGCACCAATGATCAGCCAACCATTTTATCAAGTAGTGATTTACAAGGTTCCGTAACAGAGTCTGGTCACCTTGATGATGGCACGCTGGTAGATGGAGTCGCTACCGCAACGGGTACGTTGATTGGCTCGGACGTAGATGCCAGTGCAAATCTGACATTCTTTATTGAAGATGGTAATAGTGATTTTGGTACTATGACCGTTGATCCTGATGGGACATGGGAGTTCACTCTAGACAACGAGACCTCTCAATCTCAATCCCTCAAAGAGGGAGAAGTGCACAATGAGACCTTTACGGTAACGGTGCGTGATGAATTTGGGGCGGTAAACACTGAAGTAATCACGATAGCTATCACAGGAACTAACGATCAACCAGTATTTACCTCAAGTAGTACATTGACGGGTGAAGTGACAGAATCGGGTCATAATGATGACGGGACCGAAGTCGCCGGAACCCCGACTGCGTCTGGGGTTCTATTTGGCTCTGACGTTGATAGTGATGCATTGCTAACGTTTTCGACCGATGATGGCAGCAGTGATTACGGTGACCTCAGCGTGGCTGCAGATGGTACGTGGTTATTTACACTCAATAATGACTCAGCACAGACTCAAGCCTTAAAAGAAGGACAGAAGCAAGACGTTAACTTTTCTGTCAAAGTAACCGATGAGTTTGGTGCTGTGAATACTGAAATGGTCACCATTACGATTACGGGCACCAATGATGTTCCAGTGATTGAAGACTCCAGTGTCGTAACTGGATCTGTCATCGAAGCGGGTGATGATAATGTTCCTGGTGTTGATATTGCCACAGGTAATATTGTTGCAACTGACGTTGATGCGGATTCAGTAGCAAGTTTCTCATACAGCGGTGAGAGTGACTTTGGGACGTTTGTGATTGATCCCGTGTCTGGTGATTGGACATTTACATTAGATAACGATGCTGATGCGACTCAAGCATTGAAAGATGGTCAAGTTCAGGACGTTACGTATACGGTTAGTGTGACGGATGATAAAGGAGCCGTCACTAGCCAAGACGTCGTGATTACGATTACGGGTAGCAATGATTCAGCAACCGTCATCAGTGGTGACAGTGATGAACTCACCGAAGACGTCGCGGTTGTGGGCAATAACCTCATCGCCTCTGAGCAACTGGTGATCAGCGATGAAGACGCCGGTGAAAATGTCTTTAACGCAGGCGCGGGAGCCTCAGTTGGCACCACGTTAGGTAGCCTATCTATTTTGGCTGACGGCACCTGGACGTACACCATTGATAACACCTTAACGCAGGTGCAAGCCCTCGATGTCGGTGACACCTTAGTCGAGTCCTTTATCGTTACCTCCGCCGATGGCACCGAGCACACGATTAGCGTGACAGTGAATGGCGCGGAAGATGAAACTTTCATCACCAACTACGTGCCAGACAGTGTCAAAGAAGACACCGGCGAAGTGGCGGGTGAGTTACTCGGTGGCGGTAAGCTCGATATTGCCGATTTGGACGCGGGAGAAGCGGCGTTCAACACCACAGTGACTAGTCTAAACAATGATCAAGGTCAGTCGCCACTAGGCACACTGACCATCTTAGCGGACGGCACGTGGACCTACAAAGTCGATAATAGCCTCACTGGCGTGCAAGAGTTGGGCGCGGGTGATACACGTATTGAG
>NZ_JAKJSS010000024.1:0-56510 GCF_050337205.1 Vibrio nomapromontoriensis | reverse complement strand
ACGTACTTTCTAAAGACGAAGGCGGCCGTCATACTCCGTTCTTCAAAGGCTACCGTCCACAGTTCTACTTCCGTACAACTGACGTAACTGGTGATATCTCTCTACCAGAAGGCGTAGAAATGGTAATGCCTGGCGACAACATCCAAATGGTTGTTGAGCTAATCGCTCCAATCGCAATGGACGAAGGTCTACGTTTCGCTATCCGTGAAGGTGGCCGTACAGTAGGCGCTGGTGTTGTTGCTAAGATCTTTGCTTAATTTTTAGCAAAATCTTGCGAATACCGCACTAAAAAAGGGGAGCTTAGGCTCCTCTTTTTATTGGCCTATTGTCGTATGTCGTCATTTTCTTCTGTTCCTTTCGGCTCTATGTTATTGAATGAATAGCCTAATTTATTCATTTATCAATCCATCAGACTCTGTTTTGGTTTTCTTTATCCACACCCAAACAACCACCCATTGATTAATTTCCCTTCACCTATTGCAACTCCTAACTTGTTCTGTATAATGGCGCGCTCTGGCCTAGCCAGTTGTGAACCAATGAGCACTGAGGAGTAAACGCCTACTCACGTAGATGTTTAGTAACGTAGACTCAGCTTATGTTCGCAGTTAATACAATTAACCCTTATGTTTTAGCGTTTACACACTAAAACAGATTTAGGTTAATCGAAAATTAGCTGACAATGCATTCAATTAGAATGCTACGGTTTCACATAAATCAATCGACATTCTCTCGCCTTAGCGAGTATGAGTGGCGATATTGTTTGTGTAATAATTAATTTTGGAGCTCTGTCTCATGCAGAACCAACGTATTCGTATCCGCCTAAAGGCTTTTGATTACAAGCTAATCGATCAGTCTACTGCGGAAATCGTTGAAACAGCTAAGCGTACCGGCGCACAGGTTCGTGGTCCTATTCCACTTCCTACTCGTAAAGAGCGTTTCACTGTTCTTACCTCTCCACACGTCAACAAAGATGCACGTGATCAGTACGAAATTCGTACTCACAAGCGTTTGATCGACATCGTTGAGCCAACAGATAAAACTGTTGATGCTCTAATGCGTCTTGATCTTGCTGCTGGCGTTGATGTTCAAATCAGCCTAGGTTAAGGGAGATAAGAATAATGATTGGTCTAGTCGGACGTAAAGTGGGTATGACCCGCGTATTTACCGAAGAAGGCGTTTCTATCCCTGTAACAGTTGTTGAGGTTGAAGCGAACCGTGTAACTCAAGTTAAATCACTTGAGACTGACGGTTATGCAGCAATCCAAATCACTGCAGGTGAGAAGAAAGCTAGCCGTGTTTCTAAGCCAGAAGCTGGCCACTTTGCGAAAGCAGGTGTTGAAGCAGGTCGCGGTCTTTGGGAATTCCGTTTGGAAAACGGCGAAGAGTTTGAACTTGGCGCTGAGCTAAATGTAGAACTATTCAACGACGTTAAAAAAGTAGACGTTACTGGTACATCTAAAGGTAAAGGCTTCCAAGGCGCTGTTAAGCGTTGGAACTTCTCTACTCAAGATATGACTCACGGTAACTCCTTGTCTCACCGTGCACCGGGTTCAATTGGTCAATGCCAAACTCCAGGTCGCGTATTTAAAGGCAAGAAAATGGCAGGTCACATGGGTGCTGAGCGTGTAACGACTCAAAACCTAGAGATCGTACGTGTTGACGCTGAGCGCGGTTTGCTCCTTATTAAAGGTGCAGTACCAGGCTCAACAGGCGGCAACGTGATCGTTAAACCAGCTATTAAAGCATAACGTCTAGGAGTAAGTAATGGAATTGATGGTTAAAGGTGCTGATGCACTAACTGTTTCCGAGACTACTTTCGGACGTGACTTCAACGAAGCTCTTGTACACCAAGTAGTTGTTGCTTATGCAGCAGGTGCTCGTCAAGGTACTCGTGCTCAAAAGACTCGTTCTGAAGTATCTGGCGGTGGCGCTAAGCCATGGCGTCAAAAAGGTACTGGCCGCGCGCGTGCTGGTACAATTCGTAGCCCAATCTGGCGTACAGGTGGTGTTACTTTTGCTGCGAAACCACAAGATCACAGCCAAAAAGTAAACAAAAAAATGTACCGCGGTGCTATGAAAAGCATTCTTTCTGAGCTTGTTCGTCAAGAGCGTCTAGTTGTTGTAGACAACTTCTCAGTTGAAGCACCAAAAACAAAAGAGCTAATTGCTAAGCTTAATGAACTTGAGCTTTCGGACGTTCTTATTGTGACTAGCGAAGTAGATGAGAATCTATTCTTAGCTGCTCGTAACCTTTACAAAGTTGATGCTCGTGACGTTGCTGCGATTGATCCAGTAAGTCTAATCGGCTTCAACAAGGTTCTAATGACTGCTGACGCAGTTAAGCAAGTTGAGGAGATGCTAGCATGATCACTGAAGAGCGTATCCTAAAAGTTCTACGTGCTCCGCACATTTCTGAGAAAGCAACTATGGCTGCAGAGAAAGCGAACACTATCGTTTTCAAAGTAGCAAAAGATGCAACGAAGAAAGAGATCAAAGCAGCTGTTGAAAAGCTATTTGAAGTTGAAGTTAAGTCTGTAAATACTCTTATTCTTAAGGGTAAGACTAAACGCCAAGGTCTACGCCAAGGTCGCCGCAGCGACGTTAAGAAAGCGTATGTTACTTTGGCTGAAGGTCAAGACCTTGACTTTGTTGGCGGCGCGGAATAACAGGAGTAGTTAAGAATGGCTATTGTTAAATGTAAGCCGACTTCCCCTGGTCGTCGTCACGTTGTTAAAGTTGTTAACACTGACCTGCACAAGGGTAAGCCATACGCACCACTTCTAGAGAAAAACTCTAAGAACGGTGGTCGTAACAACAACGGTCGTATCACAGTACGTCACATCGGTGGTGGTCACAAACATCACTACCGTTTGATTGACTTCAAACGTACTAAAGATGGCATCCCAGCGAAAGTTGAGCGCCTAGAATACGATCCAAACCGTAGCGCAAACATTGCTCTAGTTCTGTACGCAGACGGTGAGCGCCGCTACATTATCGCACCAAAGGGCATCCAAGCGGGTGACTCTATCCAGTCAGGTGTTGATGCGCCAATCAAAGCAGGTAACACTCTGCCGATGCGTAACATCCCTGTAGGTTCTACAGTTCACTGTGTTGAGCTGAAGCCTGGTAAAGGTGCACAAATTGCTCGTTCTGCAGGTGCATACGCACAACTTATCGCTCGCGATGGTGCATATGTAACTCTACGCCTACGTTCAGGTGAAATGCGCAAAGTATTATCAGAAGGCCGTGCTACGCTCGGTGAAGTTGGTAATGCAGAGCACATGCTACGTGAACTAGGTAAAGCTGGTGCTAGCCGCTGGCGCGGTGTTCGTCCAACCGTTCGCGGTGTGGTAATGAACCCGGTAGACCACCCACACGGTGGTGGTGAAGGTCGTACTTCTGGTGGCCGTCATCCAGTATCTCCTTGGGGTCAGCCTACTAAAGGCTTTAAGACTCGTAAGAACAAGCGCACTGACAAGTACATCGTACGTCGTCGTAATAAATAATCTATAAAGAGGAATCGCCATGCCACGTTCTCTCAAGAAAGGTCCTTTTATTGACCTACACTTGCTGAAGAAGGTAGAGAAAGCGGTGGAAAGCGGAGACAAAAAGCCTGTTAAGACTTGGTCCCGTCGCTCAATGATCATACCTACTATGATCGGTTTGACCATCGCTGTCCATAATGGTCGTCAGCACGTACCAGTTTTCGTTACCGAAGAAATGATCGGTCACAAACTGGGTGAATTTGCACCAACTCGCACTTATCGCGGCCATGCTGCAGATAAGAAAGCTAAGAAGAAATAGGAGTAGATGATGGAAGCTATCGCTAAACATAACTTTGCTCGTATTTCTCCACAGAAAGCTCGCTTAGTTGCAGACCAAATCCGCGGTAAAAACGTGGATCAAGCGCTAGAACTACTTACTTTCAGCAACAAAAAAGCTGCTGAATTGATCAAGAAAGTTCTAGAATCAGCAATCGCGAATGCGGAACATAACGAAGGTGCAGATATCGACGATCTTAATGTCGCTAAAATCTTCGTAGATGAAGGCCCTATCATGAAGCGTATTATGCCTCGTGCTAAAGGCCGTGCCGACCGTATCTTGAAGCGTTCAAGCCACATCACTGTTGTTGTAGCAGATCGCTAAAAGCTAGGAGATAAGCAATGGGTCAGAAAGTACATCCAAATGGTATTCGTCTTGGCATCGTTAAGCCTTGGAATGCTACATGGTTTGCTAATACCAAAGATTTCGCTGACAACCTAGACGGCGACTTCAAGGTACGTCAGTTTCTTACTAAGGAACTAGCAAAAGCGTCTCTATCACGCATCGTTATCGAGCGTCCAGCGAAGAGCATCCGTGTGACTATTCACACTGCTCGTCCTGGTGTTGTTATCGGTAAGAAAGGTGAAGACGTTGAGAAGCTACGCACAGCTGTAGCTAAAATCGCAGGTGTACCAGCGCAAATTAACATCGCTGAAGTACGTAAGCCTGAGCTAGACGGCAAGTTAGTTGCTGATAGCATCGCGTCTCAACTAGAGCGTCGTGTTATGTTCCGTCGTGCTATGAAGCGCGCGGTTCAGAATGCTATGCGTCTAGGCGCTAAAGGTATCAAAGTGGAAGTAAGCGGTCGTCTAGGCGGCGCTGAAATTGCACGTTCTGAGTGGTATCGTGAAGGTCGTGTACCTCTACATACTCTACGTGCTGACATTGATTACGCAACTTCTTCGGCTCACACCCAATACGGTGTGATCGGCATTAAAGTTTGGATCTTCAAAGGTGAGATTCTAGGCGGAATGCCAGCTGCTAACGCAGTAGAGCCGAAAGGCGATAAGCCTAAGAAGCAGCGTAAAGGCCGTAAGTAAGGAGTCGACAGATGCTACAACCTAAACGTACTAAGTTCCGTAAGGTTCAGACTGGTCGTAACCGTGGTCTAGCTAAAGGTACTGATGTAAGCTTCGGCGAATTCGGTCTTAAAGCTGTTGGCCGTGGTCGTTTGACTGCTCGTCAAATCGAAGCGGCACGTCGTGCGATGACACGTCACGTGAAGCGTCAAGGTCAAATCTGGATCCGTGTGTTCCCAGATAAGCCAATCACAGAAAAACCACTTGAAGTTCGTCAAGGTAAGGGTAAAGGTAACGTTGAGTACTGGGTAGCCCAAATCCAACCTGGAAAGGTTATGTACGAAATGGACGGTGTACCTGAAGAGTTGGCACGTGAAGCGTTCCGCCTAGCGGCTCGCAAACTGCCGTTCAAAACTACATTTGTAACTAAGCA
Source organism: Vibrio nomapromontoriensis (assembly GCF_050337205.1). NCBI lineage: Bacteria > Pseudomonadati > Pseudomonadota > Gammaproteobacteria > Vibrionales > Vibrionaceae > Vibrio > Vibrio nomapromontoriensis. The sequence continues at coordinate 51,236 of NZ_JAKJSS010000024.1, read as the reverse complement.
GGTGATGTGATGAAAGCACAAGATCTACGCGAAAAAAGCGTTGAAGAGCTTAACGCCGAGCTATTGAATTTGCTACGTGAACAGTTTAACTTGCGCATGCAAGGTGCAACTGGTCAACTTCAGCAAACTCATACTCTTAAAGCTGTACGCCGTGATATCGCACGTGTGAAAACTGTTTTGACTGAGAAGGCAGGCGCATAATGAGCGACAAAATTCGTACCCAACTAGGTCGTGTAATTAGCAACAAGGCTGATAAGTCTATTGTTGTTGCAATCGAACGCATGGTTAAACACCCAATTTACGGTAAATTCGTAAAGCGTACGACTAAACTACACGCACATGACGAAAACAACGAGTGTGGCATTGGCGACACTGTTGAAGTTCGTGAATGTCGTCCACTGTCTAAGATGAAGTCTTGGACATTGGTAAACATCGTAGAAAAAGCGAAATCTTAATTAAGAATTCTGCTTAAAAATCAAGCGGCTCCGATTTAATTTGGGGGCCGCTTATTTTTTGTCTACCCAATCTCAAAAAAGGGTGGTATAGTTCGCATCCCTTTAAAGAGGCAGCCCGACCCGAGAGGGTCTAGTTTTTAATATTTAGCGGAGCACTAACATGATCCAAATGCAAAGTACACTCGACGCTGCGGATAACTCCGGCGCTCGTAGAGTAATGTGTATTAAGGTTCTGGGTGGCTCTCACCGCCGTTATGCACACATCGGTGATGTCATCAAGGTTACTGTGAAAGAAGCAATTCCTCGCGGTAAAGTAAAAAAAGGTGATGTCCTGAAGGCGGTGGTAGTTCGCACCCGTAAAGGCGTACGTCGTCCAGATGGCTCTGTCATTCGCTTCGACCGCAACGCTTGTGTATTGTTGAACGACACTACTGAGCAACCAGTCGGCACACGTATCTTTGGTCCAGTGACTCGTGAACTTCGTAATGCGAAATTCATGAAGATTGTTTCACTAGCACCAGAAGTTCTGTAAGGAGCGGCAACATGGCAGCTAAAATCCGTCGTAACGACGAAGTAATCGTTCTTGCTGGTAAAGATAAAGGCAAGAAAGGTAAAGTAACTAAGGTTCTAGCGACCGGTAAAGTTATCGTTGAAGGCATTAACCTTGTTAAGAAGCACCAAAAGCCGGTTCCGGCTCTAGGTCAACAAGGTGGCATCGTTGAACAAGAAGCAGCTATTGATGCTTCTAACGTTGCAGTTTTCAACGCGGCTACTGGTAAAGCAGACCGCATCGGTTTCCGTATCGAAGATGGCAAGAAAGTTCGTTTCTTCAAATCTAACGGCGAAACTGTTTCTAACTAATTAGAAGTAATTTGGAGTTCTACTATGGCGAAACTGCATGATTACTACAAGTCGTCTGTAGTTGCTGAACTGACCAAAGAGTTCAGCTACTCAAGCGTCATGCAAGTCCCTAGGATTGAGAAAATCACCCTAAACATGGGCGTTGGTGAAGCAATCAACGATAAGAAACTGCTAGAAAACGCAGCAGCTGATATGGCAACGATCTCTGGTCAAAAGCCACTTATCACTAAAGCGCGTAAATCTGTTGCAGGTTTCAAAATTCGTGAAGGCTACCCAATTGGTTGTAAAGTAACCTTGCGTGGCGAACGTATGTGGGAATTTTTAGAGCGTTTAATCTCTATCGCACTTCCACGTGTACGTGACTTCCGTGGCGTTAGCGCTAAGTCTTTTGACGGACGCGGTAACTACAGCATGGGCGTTCGCGAGCAAATCATCTTCCCGGAAATCGACTACGATAAAGTAGACCGTGTTCGTGGCCTAGACATCACTATTACGACGTCTGCTGCAAACGATGAGGAAGGCCGAGCTCTGCTGGCTGCCTTTAACTTCCCATTCCGTAAGTAAGGTGAAGGGTTACTGTTATGGCTAAACAATCAATGAAAGCGCGCGAAGTAAAACGCGCGAAGCTAGTAGCTAAGTTCGCAGAAAAGCGTTCTGCGCTAAAAGCTATCATTAGCGATGTTAACGCATCAGAAGAAGATCGTTGGAATGCGGTTCTTAAACTGCAATCTCTTCCACGTGATTCAAGTGCATCACGTCAGCGCAACCGTTGCAACCAAACTGGTCGTCCACACGGTTTCCTACGTAAGTTCGGTCTCAGCCGTATTAAAGTTCGCGAAGCTTGCATGAAAGGCGAGATTCCTGGACTTCGTAAGGCTAGCTGGTAATTGCCACTTAATCATTTGGAGTAAATCATATGAGCATGCAAGATCCGATTTCGGATATGCTGACCCGTATTCGTAACGGTCAGGCAGCAAATAAAGTTGCTGTTAAAATGCCTTCTTCAAAGCTTAAAGTTGCAATTGCTGCTTTGCTAAAAGCTGAAGGTTATATTACAGATTTCGCTGTTGAAGGCGAAACAAAACCTGAGCTAGAAGTTACACTTAAGTACTTCCAAGCTAAACCTGTAATCGAGCAAATCAAACGTGTATCTCGTCCTGGTCTTCGTGTTTACAAGAAGAACAACGAGCTACCATCTGTAATGGGTGGTTTGGGTATTGCTGTCGTATCTACTTCCAAGGGTCTGATGTCAGACCGTGCTGCTCGTAAAGCATGCCTTGGCGGTGAAATCATCTGTTACGTAGCTTAATAGGAGTAGACTATGTCTCGTGTTGCTAAAGCACCTGTCGCTATTCCAGCTGGCGTAGAGGTGAAACTAAACGGCCAAGAAGTTACTGTAAAAGGTAGCAAAGGTGAACTTACTCGCGTTCTTAACAGCGCAGTAGTTGTTGCACAGGAAGAGAACAACCTAACTTTCGGACCGAAAGAAGGTGTTGCTAACGCTTGGGCACAAGCAGGTACTGCTCGTGCACTAGTTAACAACATGGTTGTTGGTGTTACCGAAGGCTTTACTAAGAAACTTACTCTTAAGGGTGTTGGTTACCGTGCTGCTATTAAAGGCAACGCTGTAGGCCTAACTCTAGGTTTCTCTCACCCAGTTGAGCACGAGTTGCCAGCGGGTATTAAAGCCGAGTGTCCTAGCCAAACTGAGATCATCATTACTGGTTGCGATAAGCAATTAGTAGGTCAAGTTGCAGCTGACATTCGTTCTTACCGTGAGCCTGAGCCTTATAAAGGTAAAGGTGTTCGTTACGCAGATGAAAATGTGCGTACCAAAGAAGCTAAGAAAAAGTAAGGTAACACTATGGATAAGAAAGCATCTCGCATCCGTCGTGCTACACGTGCGCGTCGTAAGATTGCAGAACTGGGTGCAACTCGCCTAGTTGTACACCGTACTCCACGTCATGTGTACGCTCAGGTTATCGCATCAAACGGCTCTGAGGTCATCGCTTCCGCTTCTACTGTAGAAAAAGCGATCCGTGAGCAAGTTAAGAACACTGGTAACATCGAAGCAGCTCAAGCAATTGGTAAAGCAATTGCAGAACGCGCTCTTGAAAAAGGCGTTTCTACAGTTGCATTCGATCGCTCTGGTTTCCAATACCACGGTCGAGTAGCGGCGCTAGCAGAATCTGCTCGCGAAGCTGGTCTGAAATTCTAAGGTAGGGTTGGACGATGGCAAAAGAACAACAACAAGCTAGTGATTTGCAAGAAAAGCTAATCGCTGTTAACCGTGTTTCTAAGACGGTTAAGGGTGGTCGAATCATGAGCTTCACTGCACTAACAGTAGTTGGTGACGGTAACGGTCGTGTAGGTTTCGGTTACGGTAAAGCCCGTGAAGTACCTGCTGCGATTCAAAAAGCAATGGAAAAAGCACGTCGTAACATGGTTACGATTTCGCTTAACGAAGGCACTCTTCACCACGCGGTGAAAGGTCGTCATTCGGGCTCTAAGATCTACATGCAGCCAGCTGCAGAAGGTACTGGTATCATCGCCGGCGGTGCGATGCGTGCAGTACTTGAAGTTGTAGGTGTTCACAACGTATTAGCGAAAGCTTACGGTTCAACTAACCCAATCAACGTTGTTCGCGCAACGATTGCTGGTCTAGTAGACGTTAAGTCACCAGAAATGGTAGCTGCTAAGCGTGGTCTAACTGTTGAATCGATTTCGGAGTAAGAACCATGGCTAATACTATTAAAGTGACTCAAACTAAGAGTTCAATCGGTCGTCTACCTAAGCACAAAGCGTGTCTTAAAGGTTTAGGCCTTCGTAAAATCAACCATACAGTAGAACTTGAAGATACTCCGTGTGTACGCGGTATGATCAACAAGGTTTACTACATGGTTAAAGTTGAGGAGTAATCAGAATGCGTTTGAATACTCTATCACCGGCTGCGGGTTCTAAGCCTTCTAAGAAGCGCGTAGGCCGTGGTATCGGTTCTGGCCTTGGTAAAACAGCAGGTCGTGGTCATAAAGGCCAAAAATCACGCTCTGGCGGCAGTGTTCGTCCAGGCTTTGAAGGCGGTCAAATGCCTTTGAAACAGCGTCTACCTAAATTCGGTTTCACTTCTCGTAAGAGCCTAGTGTCTGCTGAAGTTCGTCTAGCTGAGCTAGCGAAAGTAACAGGTGACGTTGTTGATCTAAACAGTCTTAAAGCGGCTAACGTTATCACTAAGAACATCGAATTTGTAAAAGTTGTTCTTTCAGGTGAACTAACGAAAGCTGTGACTGTTAAAGGTCTACGCGTGACTAAAGGTGCTAAAGCTGCAATCGAAGCTGCAGGCGGTAAAATCGAGGAATAATCTCGAGGGATGAGGTACAGATGGCTAAGAAACCAGGACAAGATTTTAACAGTGCAAAAAGTGGCTTAAACGAGCTCAAGTCGCGCCTTTTATTCGTACTTGGTGCGTTACTCGTGTTTCGTGCTGGCTCTTTTGTGCCGATTCCTGGTATTGACGCGGCTGTACTTGCCGATTTGTTCGAACAGCAAAAAGGTACCATCGTAGAAATGTTTAACATGTTCTCCGGTGGTGCTCTAGAGCGTGCATCTATTTTAGCACTGGGCATCATGCCGTATATTTCGGCATCTATTGTTGTCCAGTTGCTAACTGTAGTTCATCCAGCGTTAGCCGAACTCAAAAAAGAGGGTGAGGCAGGGCGTCGTAAGATTAGCCAATATACGCGTTATGGTACGCTTGTACTTGCAACTTTCCAGGCAATAGGTATTGCAACTGGCCTTCCAAACATGGTCAATAATCTGGTTGTTATCAACCAAACCATGTTTACGCTAATTGCGACCGTAAGTTTAGTAACCGGTACCATGTTCTTAATGTGGTTAGGTGAACAAATTACAGAGCGTGGAATCGGGAATGGTATTTCTATTCTCATCTTTGCAGGTATTGTTGCTGGGTTGCCTTCGGCAATCGGTCAAACAATCGAGCAAGCGCGTCAAGGTGAACTGCACGTTCTTCTTTTGTTGTTTATTGCTGTATTAGCTTTTGCAGTTATTTACTTTGTAGTGTTCATGGAGCGTGGTCAACGTCGAATCGTCGTTAACTATGCGAAAAGACAGCAAGGCCGTAAGGTATTTGCAGCTCAAAGTACTCACTTGCCGTTGAAAATCAACATGGCAGGTGTAATTCCGGCAATCTTTGCATCAAGTATTATCCTGTTCCCTGGAACATTGGCTCAGTGGTTTGGTCAAAATGGTGAGAGCAGCGCATTCGGTTGGTTAACTGATGTGTCTTTGGCTCTTAGCCCTGGTCAACCATTGTATGTAATGCTTTATGCTGCAGCGATAATTTTCTTCTGTTTCTTCTATACGGCGTTGGTTTTCAACCCAAGAGAAACAGCAGATAATTTGAAGAAGTCTGGTGCATTCGTACCCGGTATCCGCCCAGGAGAGCAGACAGCGAAGTATATCGATAAAGTAATGACTAGATTAACCCTAGCGGGTGCGCTATACATTACCTTTATATGTCTGATTCCCGAGTTCATGATGGTCGCTTGGAACGTACGTTTCTATTTTGGCGGCACATCACTACTAATCGTAGTGGTAGTTATCATGGATTTCATGGCACAGGTACAGACTCATCTGATGTCTCAACAGTATGATTCTGTGTTGAAAAAAGCAAATCTGAAGGGCTCCGGCCGTTAATTCAGATTTCATTTACGGAGTTTAGCAATGAAAGTTCGTGCTTCCGTTAAAAAAATCTGCCGTAACTGTAAAGTCATTAAGCGCAACGGTGTTGTGCGAGTGATCTGCAGTGAGCCAAAGCACAAACAGCGCCAAGGCTAATTAAGCAGAAGTTTTTACTTGAAATATGAGGTATGGTCGAGTATATTCCTCGACCTACCTTTTGCGTGCAAAAGAAGTAGTATCCCGCAACGTATCCTAGACGGGCTTTGTTGCGGATAATTCTTTTCGATACACTATGGAGTGAATAATGGCCCGTATAGCAGGCATTAACATTCCTGATCAAAAGCATGCTGTAATCGCATTAACTGCGATTTATGGCATCGGTAAGACTCGCTCTCAAGCTATTCTAGCTGAAGTGGGTATTGCTGAAGATGTTAAGATCAGTGAACTAAATGAAGAACAGATCGATCAACTGCGTGATGGTGTTGCAAAATACACTGTAGAAGGTGATCTACGTCGTGAAGTATCAATGAACATCAAGCGTCTTATGGACCTTGGCTGTTACCGTGGTCTTCGTCATCGTCGCAGTCTACCACTACGTGGACAGCGTACTAAAACCAACGCTCGCACCCGCAAGGGTCCGCGTAAGCCGATCAAGAAATAGTCGGGAAGGTAGAGTACAATGGCTAAACAACCAACACGCGCTCGTAAGCGCGTACGCAAGCAAGTTGCTGATGGCGTAGCGCACATTCATGCTTCTTTCAATAATACAATCGTAACCATTACTGACCGTCAAGGTAACGCTCTTGCTTGGGCTACTGCAGGTGGTTCAGGTTTCCGTGGCTCTCGTAAATCCACTCCGTTTGCTGCACAGGTTGCTGCTGAACGTTGTGCTGAAATGGCGAAAGAATACGGTCTAAAGAACTTGGAAGTTATGGTTAAGGGTCCAGGTCCAGGTCGCGAATCTACTGTTCGTGCACTGAACGCTGCTGGTTTCCGCATCACAAACATTGTTGATGCTACACCAATCCCTCATAACGGTTGTCGTCCACCTAAGAAACGTCGCGTATAAACGTATAACGTTTCTGGGATAATTGGAGAAGAATCATGGCAAGATATTTGGGTCCTAAGCTGAAGCTTAGCCGTCGCGAAGGTACTGACTTATTCCTTAAGTCTGGTGTACGTGCGATCGATACCAAGTGTAAAATTGATAACGCACCAGGTGTACACGGCGCTCGTCGCGGTCGTCTATCTGAATATGGCGTTCAGCTTCGTGAGAAGCAAAAAGTTCGTCGTATCTACGGCGTTCTAGAAAAACAATTCCGTAACTATTACAAAGAAGCTGCTCGCCTTAAGGGCAACACGGGTGAAAACCTACTTCAGCTTCTTGAAGGTCGTCTTGACAACGTAGTTTACCGCATGGGCTTTGGCGCAACTCGCGCAGAAGCACGTCAACTAGTTAGCCACAAAGCTATCGTAGTTAACGGTAAAGTTGTAAACGTTCCTTCTTTCAAAGTTTCGGCTAACGACGTTGTTACTATCCGCGAGAAAGCTAAACAGCAAGCTCGTATTAAGGCTGCTCTAGAAGTTGCTGAACAACGTGAAAAACCAACTTGGATTGAAGTAGATGCTGGTAAGATGGAAGGTACATTCAAGCGTATGCCTGAGCGTTCTGACCTATCTGCTGACATTAACGAACACTTGATCGTCGAGCTTTACTCTAAGTAAGGTTTAAACAAAAGAGAGGACACAATGCAGGGTTCTGTAACAGAATTTCTTAAGCCACGTCTTGTTGATATTGAACAGATCAGCACGACACACGCAAAAGTAACTCTTGAGCCATTAGAGCGTGGTTTCGGTCACACTCTAGGTAATGCACTTCGTCGCATTCTATTATCTTCTATGCCAGGTTGTGCTGTAACAGAAGTTGAAATAGAAGGCGTTCTGCACGAGTACAGCACTAAAGAAGGCGTTCAAGAAGATATCCTTGAGATATTGCTTAACTTGAAAGGTCTAGCTGTTCGCGTTGCCGAAGGCAAAGATGAAGTATTCATTACGCTGAATAAATCAGGCTCAGGCCCTGTTGTTGCAGGTGACATCACCCATGATGGTGATGTAGAGATCGCTAACCCAGAACACGTTATTTGTCACCTAACGGATGACAACGCTGAGATCGCTATGCGTATCAAAGTTGAACGTGGTCGTGGTTACGTTCCAGCTTCAGCTCGTATCCATACTGAAGAAGATGAGCGTCCAATCGGTCGTCTACTTGTAGATGCTACATATAGCCCAGTCGATAAAATCGCCTATGCTGTTGAAGCAGCTCGTGTAGAACAACGTACTGACTTAGACAAGCTTGTCATCGACATGGAAACGAACGGTACTCTTGAACCTGAGGAAGCTATCCGTCGCGCAGCTACTATTTTAGCTGAGCAATTGGATGCATTCGTAGATCTTCGCGATGTACGTGTTCCTGAGGAGAAAGAAGAGAAGCCGGAGTTCGATCCTATTCTACTGCGTCCTGTAGACGATCTTGAACTAACAGTTCGCTCTGCTAACTGTCTGAAAGCAGAAGCGATTCACTACATCGGTGATCTTGTACAGCGTACTGAGGTTGAGCTACTTAAAACGCCTAACCTTGGTAAAAAATCTCTTACTGAGATTAAAGACGTACTTGCATCACGTGGTCTTTCTCTGGGCATGCGCCTAGAAAACTGGCCACCAGCGTCTATCGCTGAAGATTAATCGATACTAGTTAGAAGGATTAGGTCATGCGCCATCGTAAGAGTGGTCGTCAACTCAACCGCAACAGCAGTCATCGCAAAGCGATGTTCAGCAATATGGCTAGCTCTCTTGTACGTCATGAAGTAATCAAGACTACATTGCCTAAAGCAAAAGAGCTACGTCGCGTAGTTGAGCCTTTGATTACACTAGCTAAGACTGACAGTGTTGCTAACCGTCGTCTAGCATTTGCACGTACTCGTGATAACGAAGTAGTTGCGAAACTATTCAACGAACTAGGTCCACGTTTTGCTGCCCGTCAAGGCGGTTATACACGTATCCTAAAAGCTGGCTTCCGTGCTGGTGATAAAGCTCCAATGGCTTACATTGAGCTTGTAGATCGCCCAGAAGCATCTGAAGAAGCTGCTGCTGAGTAATCAGTAGGTTCGTAAGAACTGAAAAGCCGAGCATTTATGCTCGGCTTTTTTGTATCTGCATTTTAGTGAACTAAGATATTGGAAACTCAGTTCTTAGAGGCGACGTTAGCTTATCGCTATCAATTATTGCCAAAGGCTCGTTAGCGAACTGAGCAGTTCGGAACTCGCGCCCTGTTTTCCTAAGTATTCCAATACGACAGGCGCAAATTGCGAAATCATACTTGGGTCGAGCCCAACGGATGAGAAGGCACTTTTAACACCCTCCATACTTTCCACCGATTTTAGTAATCCACTACTATCCAAAGATGACAGACCCGGAATGAGTGAGTGGAGCTCGGTTACGCCACTAGTTCCCAGTTGACTCTGAGCTAAAGAGAGTAGCGCTCCTGCGCCAGCAGAGGCTTGCTCGGGGGACACTGATAAATTATTTGTTAGGTCATTGATCATCGCGGAGTCTTTAAATTGGCTCAATGAATTAGCACTACTCAGCAGACTATTCGCTGAGTCTGAGTCAATCTTGGGTAAATCGAATTCGGCCATTACTGGTAAGGTCAAAAGAGAAAATGATAATGCGAAGGGAAGAGTGTTGTTCATAATACGATCCATTTAAATGTGCTCGATCGTAAGTGTAGACAAAAAAAAAGCAGTGACGAATCACTGCTTGGTATATTTTTTCTTTGAAGATTAGCCTAGGATTTCTAGAAGCTCTACTTCAAATACAAGTGCTGCAAATGGTGGGATTGCTGCGCCAGCGCCGCGCTCACCGTATGCAAGATCTTGCGGGATACAAAGTTTCCACTTAGAACCAACAGGCATTAGTTGAAGTGCTTCAACCCAACCTTTAATTACGCCAGTTACTGGGAACTCAGCTGGCTGGCCACGTGATACAGAGCTGTCAAAAACAGTACCGTCAGTTAGCTCGCCGTGATAGTGAACACGTACAGTGTTGTCTGAAGTTGGAATTTCACCAGTACCTTCAGTGATGATTTCGTATTGTAGACCAGATTCAAGAACAGTCACTTCTGGACGAAGTGCGTTGTCTGCTAGGAATACTTCACCGTCTGCTGCAGCTGCTTTAGCCGCTTCTTGACGCGCAGATTCCGCACGTGTGTGCAGATCTTGTAATGCGTTGTTGATCTCATCAATTTCGATTTCTGGCATATCACCAGTAAGCGCTGTTGCAATACCTTTAGCGATCGCATCAACGTTAAGACCTTCTAGGCCGCTTCCAGCAAGTTGTTGGCCCATTTGTAGACCAATACCGTAGCTTGCTTTTTGTTCTACAGTTTCTAATTTCACGTCAGACATGACGGTCTCTCTTTACTTATCGAATGAAGCCGAAAGGATACCAGTTCTGAAATAAAACCGGAATGGTCTTAAGAAGTTTTACTATTTAATTTGAGGAAGTTGTAAAACTTGTGACATTAGACTGCTATAAATAGGTTTTCCTACGATTTTTCTATACTCTGATCGTGGGTTTTCTTAAACTGGAGCCGTTGTGTAGCAGGAGACGGATAGGAATGAATCGTCGTCAAAGGAAAAAGCAGAAAAGCGATCCCTTACAATCGTTTAAGACCTTATGGGCAAACATCGACTTTTCAAAGATAAAAATGACCATTCAATCAGAAGGGTTAAGAGCTAAGGAAAAGTCCCGTACGTTTTGGCTGGGCTTACCTCGGTTGCATCGTCGTTTATTGAGTGTCATCGCCCCTGTCGTAATTGTATTATTGCTTTGGCCTTCAAGTGAGGGCGATGTGTCACAACCAAGTCCAACTAATCAACGTGTGACGGTGAGCGTTAATACTCAATCATTGAGTGAACAAAGCGGTGTTGTCCAAGCTGAAGAGGCGGTTGAGACGCAATGGCATGAATATACGGTAAAGAAAGGCGATACGTTGGCGCAAGTTTTTCGCAAGAATCAACTGCCGATGGCTGATCTGAATTCGCTGGCTCGTGTTGAAGGCAGTGACAAACCGTTAAGCCGAATTAAACAGGGGCAGCTTATTCGCTTCAAGTACAGCCCAGAGGGGCAGCTCGATATCTTGCAGATCGAAAAAGGCGAGCAATCTGTTATGTTTTTCCGTCTATCAGACGGCGGTTTTGGACGTAGTAAGTAGCGTAATCAGGCTGACGCTATCGCGTCAGTCTCATGTCTATATGTGGGATATCGTCTTCGAGATATTGCTCTGAACAAGCACAAAATCCATGCTTTCCATAATAGGCTTGAAGATGATACTGAGCACCAATTGTGATATTTTCATTTGGCCATAGTCGGTCACATTCTTTGATTGCCTGATCAATGAGATCATGTCCTAGCCCATTTCCTCGATGGTTTTCTTTAGTCGCAACACGCCCAATGCTAACCTCATTGTAGCTGGCCCCCTTAGGTAACAGTCTCGCGCAGGCGATAAGTTCATCCCCATGATAGCCAAGTAGTTGGTGTACGCCTTCTTGGTGATCTTTATCATCGAGCTCTGGATAGGGGCAAGTTTGCTCAACAACGAACACATCAACTCGCAATTTTAGTAGTCGATACAACTCTAGTGTACTTAATTCATTAAATGTCTTTGTTTTCCAAGTTAGCATTCACTTATCACCTATAGTTGTTCAGCGTTTAGAGTAAACCGGATGAATTAAAAAAGCCACGCGTCAGCGTGGCTTAATACTCATGAGCAGGCGAATTATTTTTGTAGGTCTATACGATAGACAGCAAAGCCAACGTCATCCGTCGCGACTTTCTCCATTGGATATTGACCTTTGTCTTTAATAAATTGTGCCGCCTTGTCAGAAGGTGATGTCTCAAAACGAACATCAACTTTTACTTTTGATGTAATCGGCGCAAACGTCCAGTTGTTATCAGCGCTAGGTGTCACTTCCCCTTTTTCTTTACTGATCTTAGAGATGTAATTTGCCACGATAGTGCGGTTTTCATCTGGAGAATCAAAGGCGATAAACTCACTGCCTGTTCCCGGGAACTTGTTACTGTATGCGCGATAGTTGTTGGTCGCGACAATGAAGGTTTGATCCATATCGATAGGTTTACCTTGGTAGGTCAGACCGACAATACGCTCACTGTCTTCATTCAGTGGCTTGCAGTTGCCATCGTAACGAGCTGGTTGGGTTACGTCGATTTGATAGTTTACCCCATCCATAACATCAAAGTTATATGTACGGAAGCCATCCCAATCAATGAGAGACTGTGGTTGGTCAGTGGTAATATCAATTTGTTTAAATTGCCCAGCAGAACACTCTAGCCATTCTTTTACTTCTTTACCTGACATTTTTAATGCCACAAGCGTGTTTGGATAGAGATACAGGTCGGCAGCATTTCGGAAAGTCAGTTGGCCTGACTCAACTTCAGTAAAGTTAGCTGGGTCATTTTTTCGACCGCCCGCTTTAAATGGCGCTGCAGCAGAAAGGACTGGGAGACCATCCAAGTCAGGGTCGCCTTGGATCATGGTTTCTACATAGTCTTTTTGTGCCAAGTTAACGATTTGTACGGTAGGGTCATCTTGTACTAATGCCAGGAAGCTGTACATGACATCATTTGCTTTACCAATTGGCTGGTTGACGAAGTCACGGGTAGCATCATGGTCATCTTTGATCGCCGCTACTATCCCTTTATCGGCGTCAACCATGGCTTTCTTATTGTTCGCATCATAGATAGGACGAGCTTCAGTTTGTGCATTAGTGACTTTCCAGCTGTCGCCCTCCTTCTCTAACATTAAGTCCATGACACCGACATGGCTGCCCCAGCGGCCTGGCATGACGGCAGCGACGCCATTGATAGTGCCTTTTTGGTTATCGACACCTTGAATGTTGTCAAAGCCCTTACCTGGAAATACCGAATGAGAGTGCCCAAATGCAATCGCGTCGATACCTTCAACTTCAGAGAGGTAATACGTTGAGTTTTCTGCGCCAGTTTTGTAAGGATCGCTGGATACACCAGAGTGAGGGATGGCAATAACAATATCGGCGCCCTCTTTCTTCATTTGAGGTACTAACTCTTCAGCGGTCGCTTTAATATCTTTTGCAAACACTTTACCTTCGAGATTTTTCTTATCCCACACCATGATTTGCGGTGGAACAAACCCGATATACCCTATCTTAACTTCTTGAGCTTTTCCGTCACTGTCTTTGAAGGTATGGGTTTTGATGAGGTAAGGCTTGAAGTAGTGTTCCCCTGTCTTTTTATCAAACACATTAGCGCTGACGTAAGGGAAGTTAGCTCCCTTTAGCGTTGCCGCTAGAAAGTCGAGTCCGTAGTTAAACTCATGGTTACCAATATTACCCACATCATAATTAAGCTGGTTCATAGCCTTATAGACAGGGTGAACATCGCCGTCCTTGACCCCTTTAGCAGCCATGTAATCACCCATTGGACTCCCTTGGATAAGGTCGCCATTATCAACTAAAACGCTGTTGGTGACTTCTTTACGTGCTTCTTTAACCAAAGTGGCAGTTCGAGCTAAGCCGATCTTTTGTGAAGGCTTGTCTTTGTAGTAGTCATAATCCATCACATTCGTATGAATGTCGGTTGTCTCGATTATTCTAAGCTTAATTTCATCAGCCATGACTGGGCCTGCTATTGCAAGCATACCGCTAAGAACGGCGATCGAAATCGGTTTCACTGCCACTTTCATCTTCATATCCTTTTTATGGAAATTTGTTTCAAAACATGCAGATTGTATCAATTTGATGTGAAATTTATTTTTCATACATAGGTAAAGTGTGATCTGAATTGATTGTTATTGTGATATTTGGCTTGTAAGTCTCATATGCACATTGTGCTGTTAACAATAGCTGCTGTTAGCTAGCCTTGCGTTGTTCCGTGTAACAAAAGTCTGCAAATAAATCCTATAGTGGTTTTTGGAATAAAAAATGAAATTTTAGAATTTCCGGTAATATAGCCAGTTGGTCATAATGCCATCATCAGAGACGCGATGGACGGCCACAATGGAACAGCCTTTTAACCCAATAACGGAATTGAAAACGACACCTCAGTTGGTGACGAGTTCGGTAAAGCCTAAGTTACCGACGTCGATACTTCAGTCTGGTGAAGTTGCGTTGGTCGGTGCTGGCCCTGGCGACCCTGAGTTATTGACGCTCAAGGCTCTTAATTATTTGCAGCAGGCAGATGTCGTTTTATATGACTATCTCGTGTCTGACGAAATAATGGCATTGGTGCCAGAAAGCACGGTGTTGGTGTGCGTTGGTAAACGAGCCGGCCACCACAGCGTACCTCAGGAAAAGACTAACCAGCTACTTCTCGAGTTTGCTCAAAGCGGTCACAAAGTGGTTCGAATTAAAGGAGGTGACTCTTTTATGTTTGGACGAGGGGGCGAAGAACTTCAAGTGTTGGCGCAAGCGGGTATTTCGTTTCAAGTTATTCCGGGTATCACCGCAGCTGCTGGTGCAACGGCGTATGCCGGCATTCCTCTTACCCACCGCGATTACGCTCAATCTGCTTTGTTTGTTACTGGGCACTTAAAGCCAAACAGTGATGATATGGATTGGTCGACACTCGCACGTCCTAAACAAACACTTGTGATTTATATGGGATTGATGAAATCCGACTATATTCAGCAGCAATTGGTTCTCCATGGAAGAAGCCCGAACGTACCCATTGCCATCATTGAACGTGGTACTCAACAGACGCAAAAAGTGTTTGTGGGTCAACTGAAGGATCTTACGGATCTGGCGAGAGATGCTCAAGCTCCATCATTGATCGTAGTAGGCGAGGTCGTTGAATTAGCGAAAGATCTTGCTTGGTTTGGTGAGGCATCGACTCAAGTACTCAAAGTTAAGAGTGCATAGGAATTCAGTCTGGTAGAGGTTTAATGGCCTTTACTCGAAAAAAAGGAAGCACAACAAATGGATCAAGAAAGACTCACTCACCTCAAACAACTCGAAGCGGAGAGTATTCACATTATTCGTGAAGTCGCTGCCGAATTCGATAATCCGGTCATGATGTATTCGATCGGTAAAGACTCTTCAGTCATGTTGCATCTGGCTAGAAAAGCATTTTACCCAGGGAAAATACCTTTTCCTTTATTGCATGTCGATACCGATTGGAAATTCAAAGAGATGATTGAATTTCGTGATCGTACGGCGAAAAACTATGGCTTTGAGCTTTTGGTACATAAGAACCCTGAAGGCCTTGCGATGGGGATAAATCCATTTGTGCATGGTTCCTCAAAACACACGGATATCATGAAAACTCAAGGGCTCAAACAAGCGCTGAATCACTATGGCTTTGATGCGGCTTTTGGTGGGGCGCGTCGTGATGAAGAAAAATCCAGAGCCAAAGAGCGCGTTTACTCTTTCCGCGACAAAAATCACACCTGGGATCCAAAGAACCAACGCCCTGAATTATGGAAAACCTATAACGGGCAAATCAACAAGGGTGAGAGTATCCGAGTATTCCCTCTCTCAAATTGGACAGAACTGGATATCTGGCAATACATCTATTTAGAAGGCATTGATATTGTACCGCTTTACTTGGCCGCTGAGCGACCAGTCGTGGAGCGCGATGGCATGTTAATCATGGTTGATGATGATCGAATGGACATTCAACCAGACGAAAAAGTAGAGAATAAAAGCGTACGTTTTAGAACACTTGGTTGCTACCCACTCACTGGTGCAGTGGAATCAGAGGCGGCGACGCTGACGGAAATTATTGAAGAAATGCTGGTTGCGACATCCAGTGAAAGACAAGGCCGTGCGATCGACCATGATCAGTCTGGATCAATGGAGCTTAAAAAACGTCAGGGATATTTCTAAGGATCGAAGGGACACATTATGAATAGCGCAGTAGAAGCACAACTTGCCGAGCTAGGCATTGAGGGATACCTCAATCAGCATCAACACAAATCCTTACTTCGATTTCTGACCTGTGGTTCAGTTGATGATGGTAAGAGTACGTTAATTGGGCGCTTGCTCCATGATTCTAAGCAAATTTATGAAGATCAACTAGCTGCGGTTCACTCAGATAGCCAACGCGTAGGGACGACAGGGGATAAGCCTGATCTTGCGCTGTTAGTTGACGGTCTGCAAGCTGAGCGCGAACAAGGTATTACCATCGATGTAGCTTATCGTTATTTTTCAACTCAAAAGCGAAAGTTCATCATTGCCGATACTCCAGGGCATGAACAATATACTCGTAACATGGCTACTGGCGCATCGACCTGTGATTTAGCGGTGATTTTGGTGGATGCACGTAAAGGCATGTTAGATCAAACTCGACGCCATTCCTTTATCGCCAGTCTACTGGGTTTAAAGCACTTTGTGGTTGCTGTAAACAAAATGGACTTAGTTGACTTTTCCCAGCAACGATTTGAATCCATTCGTGATGATTATTTGGCATTTTCAGAGAAGCTAGGTAAAGGCATTGATATTCAAATTATTCCTTTGTCTGCGCTTGACGGCGACAACGTGGTTGAGCCCAGCGAAAACATGCCTTGGTATCAAGGAAAGCCGCTTTTAGAGTTGCTTGAGAATGTCGATATCGATCAAGACAAACGCTATGGGGAATTCCGTTTCCCGGTGCAATATGTCAGCCGCCCAAACCTAGACTTTCGTGGTTTTGCGGGGACGGTTGGCTCGGGCGAAGTTCGAGTTGGCGATGAAATTAAGTCATTACCATCGGGAAAAACATCCACCATCGAGAGTATTGTCACCTTTGATGGAAACTTAGATGTAGCCTTTGCAGGACAAGCGGTCACGCTAACATTGAGCGATGAAATTGATATTAGTCGAGGTGATCTGATTGTTAAGCAAGACGCAAAAGTCACGTCTTCAAACCGATTACTTGCCGACGTGGTTTGGATGACGGATGACGCGCTCGCGGCGGGAAAAACGTACGACATCAAGATTGCTGGTAAGAAAACCCAAGGTCAATTAGAGACAGTGCGTCACCAGTACGACATTAACACGCTCGCATCATTTGATACCGAAACCTTACCCCTCAACGGAATTGGTTTATGTGAGTGGTCACTCACTGAGTCAGTAGCCATTGATAACTATGATGCGGTTCAAGATACCGGAGGCTTTATTATCATTGACCGCCTGACCAATGTGACGGTCGGAGCTGGTTTAGTACGTGATGCTTTAGCAGAGCAAGAGCGCTCGCCTAAGGAACGTATGGGGGCGTTTGAAAGTGAGTTGAAAGCGTTAATCATGAAGCACTTCCCTGAGTGGGATGCAAAAATTTAACGTGTAGCCCTAGTGGTGAGTGACTGTTTACTCGGTCGATGATCTCGTCAGCCTAATGATAGATTAATCGACCGTGTAGCTGCTATCGAGGATAAGGATTATGTGGGAACAGGGAGTCGTCTTAGCGCTATTGATGTCAATCATTAGCTGCTTGGTAGCAACTCAAATTAAACCTAGCCTTATTTTTGCTGGCGCAGCGTTTATTGCTTTCATTAGTGGCATGACAGAATTGAGTGTTATCGCCACGAACTTCACGAACTCATCGTTATTGACGTTAGTACTGCTGATAATGTCTTCTGCTGCTTTAGAGAAGACACGTTTGATTAGCTGGGTAAGCCGTTCTATTGCAACCGGAAGACTCGGGTCGGTGGTCGCCAAACTGGGGATTTCTACGGCCCTGTTGTCGTCGTTTACCAATAATACCGCTGTCGTGGTATCGCTTATTGGGGCGATTAAACGTAACCAACGCCATGCGCCTTCTAAATTACTCATTCCTTTGTCTTATGCGGCTATCTTGGGGGGAACACTAACGCTCATAGGTACCTCAACCAACCTGATCATTAATAGCTTTGTTGAAGATGTAGGATTACCGAGTCTTGATTTTTTTGCACCAACTTGGATTGGTTTGAGTGTCTTAGTTGGTGGCGTCATTATTTTGATTCCACTGAGTTATCTGTTACCAAACTATGATGATGATAATCAAGATGAACTGCCTTACTTTTTGGAAGCTAGGGTTGAACCTGGCTCACCACTTGTGGGTGGCAGTATTGCTGAGAATAACTTACGTGCATTAAGAAAATTGTTTTTAGCCGAAGTAGTGCGTGATGGTGATACGTTGGCTTCCGTTGGTCCCGATTTTGTATTGAAGGCAAAAGACAGGCTATTGTTTTGTGGTGATGTAGAGAGCGTCAATACGTTGCAAGAAATCAATGGCTTGACGTTTTTTGGACAGCACCATTTAAATGGTCAAAACCTTCTTGAAGTCGTAGTGAGCTCCTCGGCTACGTTTTGTAATAAGACGCTGAAATCGAGTCATTTTCGTGACAAGTTTGATGCAGTAGTTGTGGCCATTCGTCGTGGACATGAACGTTTGGAAGGTGGATTAGGGAACATTGTTTTGCAAGCCGGCGATACATTGGTTTTAGCACCTGGAAAACGTTTTGACGATGAAAGGCGTAAGTACCGTAAAGAGTTTGTCTTGGTGAATGACTTAGACTCGAGTGCTCGGCTAGATATTTCGAAGTCGAGTTATGTGCTGTTGGGCTTTGTTACCGTTATTGCGTTAGCACTTACTAACATTTTGCCGATCATTAAAGGGCTTGCGCTATATCTTATCGCGATTCTTGCTTTTGGCATCGTGAATATTGGTGAGCTAAGACGACGCTTTCCAACGGACATCGTCGTGATTGTTGGCTCGGCGCTATCTATTGCTCAATTGATGATCTCAACGGGCCTATCTGTACGGATGGGCGAGATGTTTATGGAGTTGTTTAACGGTTGGGGTGTCTTCGGGGCTTTGGTGGCGACTTATTTTGTGACCTTAATTCTTACGGAGCTGATTACCAATAACGCCGCAGCGGCTCTCGCTTTTCCTATTGGCTACAGCATGGCAGTGGGCTACGGCGTTGATCCGATGCCGTTTATTATGGCGGTGTTATTTGGCGCTAGTGCAAGCTTCATTTCACCGTATGGTTATCAAACTAACTTGTTGGTGTATAGCGTTGGTAATTACCAACTTAAAGATTATCTGCGAATAGGCATCCCTATTTCTATCGTGTATTCGGTACTGGTATTAGCGCTTATTCCGTACTTCTTTCCATTTTAATATTGATGAGAGTGACAATTAAGGATTTATATGTCGGACATTACTTTAGATAAAGATGAGAACGTGATCTGGCATCAGCATTACGTCACCAAATTGCAGCGTTCAGAATTAAAGCAGCAAAAGCCCGTTGTATTATGGTTTACCGGACTTTCTGGTGCTGGAAAGTCCACGGTTGCGGGTGCATTAGAAACGGAGTTACTTCGTTTGGGTCACCATACTTACTTACTGGATGGGGATAATGTTAGACACGGTTTGTGTCGAGATCTTGGCTTTTCGCAACAAGACAGACGTGAAAATATTCGCCGTGTTGGTGAGTTAGCAAAACTGATGGCGGATGCTGGATTGATTGTACTCTCTGCCTTTATCTCTCCTCATAGAGAAGAGCGGGCGTTAGTGAAATCACTGCTTCCAGAGGGGGAGTTTTTAGAAGTGTTTGTGGATGCGAGTCTAGCGGTATGTGAATCTAGGGATCCTAAAGGCTTGTATAAGAAAGCACGAGCAGGTGAGATCGCTAACTTCACTGGCATTGATTCTGAATATGAACAACCTATTGACCCAGATATTCATCTTCAAGCGAGCGAGAAAAGTGTCGCAACGTTGGTGGAAGACTGCTTAGCGGTACTTAAAGAAAAAGGGATCATTGGTTAATCCCACCCGGTTACTATTCAGGCAATGATTTCATTCCATGTGATGACTTTGCGTAAACTGGCAAGGCTAGGTGGGTAAGGAATAGGGGGCACACTCTATTCCTTTGTATTCCTTTGTATCCCATGTTAGTGATGACTGACTATCATTAGACCTGGTGGTGAAAAGATGACGTTACTTCACCCGCGACAGTAAATTTTCTGTTGAGCAAATTCACCAGTTTCTCTTGGTAATGAGTATTACCGCGATGCCCTAACAGCTGGCATAATTCATTCCCTGTTGGAGTAAAGCGATAGTAGGTTAGCCGAATCCCTTTCAGCTTAGATTGCAGCAGAAACTCGCTTCCTTGGTAGTTGAGCTTCAATGCTGGCTCTTGCGCAATTTCCCCTGACTCCAGTTCTGTACCTAACAAAATTCCCAACTCTATGAGCAGTAATAGGCTTGAATATGGCAGGTTAAACTCACCTAGACTTAGTTCATCGAAGCTCTCTCTTTTTGAAAAGCTAAAGAGTCCTGCATGATGTTTGATCCCTAATAGTAGCTTTCGGCTACTGTCTGCACCAAAGCTGCAAGCAAGAGAGGCGGCTCGTTGCAGTGTTTGAGCTTCTTTTGGTGTCATGTCCCTAAGCGTTTTTAGTGCTTTCATTGAGGTGGATCCGGGATTAGTGACTTCTCTTTTGAGCACTTGCGCCCAGAGCTTTTGCATGGACGTATTATGAATATCCTGAGCCATATCAAAAAAGCGCAATAGCCAATCAAAATCGGGTTCGCTGGATACTTCGCTGTTACATGCTTGAAGTGACAACTTGACGATTTGCTCCAGGTTTTTTTGTCGTTGCTCTTTGCGCTGTTTGTCTCGTTGTATTGCTCGTTCAAAAACACTTTTGCTGGGGGACTCTTCACCGATGAGAGCGTCAAGCAAGTGGTTTTGAGCAATGGCTCGGATACGACTCGCACTGTCACGCATATGAGAACTCTTTTTCTGAGTTTGCTCATTACGCGCGGATGTCGCCTCAATGATTGGAGATGGACTGCTGGTCGTTACATTGCTCATAGTCATACACTTGGCAGGTTGAATGAGAGTTTGGGATGAAAGATAAATTTAACGAGGTTTTGCCAATATGACTAGCGCTATTTGTGTGAGCTATTTTCCGATTTAACAATTAGAGCAGGTATGTTGTAAAAATACCTAGGCTAAATGATAAAATTTTGTTAAATTTATTGGGTAAGTAAGGGGGGCGTTATGCGGCACTCAGGAGAACCTAAACTCAAGAAACATATCTCGACGGTATTGTTACTAGGCGTCTATATCGGCGTGCTAGCGTATCTTTCAACCTATATCAGTTAAATACTATACGCTAGCAAATCATCCATTTTCGTCACGCAGTTTTTTGTTGCGTATTTGTTATGTGCATTCTAGTTATCATCGTAATCTTCAATATGGAGACCTTCAATTAAGTAACCTGTCTCGGCAAGTTCAGAATTGATGGTCTCTGTCTTCAGTGTCCCTACAACATAAATGACATCCCATAGACGATGCACTGGTGCGCCTTGTTTAAATTTCACATAAACGATTTGGTTTGGCGGTGGTGGTGGGACGTGTATGCAAGCACCAAAATAGGGCACCAACAAAAATTCAGTCACCGTATCTTCATCGCCTTCTAGTGGCACGACAAAGCCTGGTATTTTTACTGTGCTGCCATCAAGCTCTTGACGAACGGTGCCAACTTTTGACTGTTCCATTTGTCCACCAGAGTGATTGGTTATAGGCATACCGACGGCATCAAACTGATTTCGCTCCGCTTCGGGGATTAAATCAATCCAATCAAGCTTAAGCACTTCGCTATCGGTACTTTCGCTACCTTGAGCTAGTGCGGGAGGTAGACATAAGCCCATAGTCAGCATAATGACACAGCTTATGCGAGTGAATATTGTCATAAAAATCTCGTCATACTCGGATGGTCATGCCATCGCTTAAAGATTGTTGATAGGCGCGTAAGGCAGGGAAGAATCCAATAAGGATCCCAGCCAGTTGCACAAAACCAAGTAGCAGCCATTCATGTTGGCTAACGCCTGATAAGGTTATACTAATTCCATATTGTGACGCAATGATGGGACTCGCGATAGCAAGTAGGCCATAAGTGCCTGCAACCCCCACGATTATACCGACAGTCGTTAAAGCCGTTGCTTCACTGACCAACAATGCAAAAACATGTCTCGGTCTTGCTCCCATTGCCCGTAGAATTGCCATTTCACGCCGACGTTCTTGCAGGCTTGTTAATAAGCTAGATAACATTCCCATCAAACCAGCAACCACAACAAAAATAGAGACCATTAACAGAGCTTGCTCTGCCACGCTCATTAAACCCCATAATTCATGTAAGGCGATACCAGGCATGATGGCGCTTAATGGCTCTTGTTTGTAGGTGTTGATTTGTCTTTGTAGTGCAAATGTTTGGATTTTACTGTTTAGCCCAACCAACATTGCAGTAATTTGTTTAGGTTGGAAGTCCAGATTTTCTAATTGCTTTTTACTCGGGGCATTACCCAAGTTAGCACCGGTTTCCCACCCTACGTGTATAGCTTCAATAGCACCAAGTGAGACATGTACGGTTTTGTCGACAGGGGTTCCGGTCGGGGCTAATACACCGACGACCTTAAAGGGGAGGTTGTCGTGGCGGCTGAAACTCACATCGCTGATACCATGAGCAATAATGATTTCGCTGCCAATTTTATACCCTAATGATTTTGCCACGTCTGAGCCGAGAACCGTTTCAAATACACTATCAAAAGCACGACCTTGGCTAAAGGTCAAAGCCTGCTTTTTACCGTACTGATAGTGCTCGAAATAACTGTGATTGGTGCCCATGACTCTAAAGCCTTTATGCGAATCTCCAAGAGAGATGGGAATCGCCCATTTGACGGCTTTGTGCTGACTAAATTCTTCAAAGCTCTTCCAATCAATATTGTTAGTGGCATTACCAATGCGAAATACCGAGTAGAGCAATAAGTTGATTTGGCCTGACCGTCCTCCGACGATTAAATCGGTGCCAGAAATAGTATTAGCAAAACTACTTTTCGCTTGAGTACGAATACGTTCGACGCCCATTAATAAGATAACGGAAATCGCCACAGTGAGTACGGTGAGTATGGCGGTGGTTTTGCGATTGAGCACGCTTTTCCAAGCCAGCTTTAGGGTGATACTCATGATGACCTCGCCTGATTTAAAACAGTCAAATTAGCACTGCGACTAAACAGCGGCTCTAAACTTGGATCGTGGCTAACGAATACCATGGTTGAGTTTACTTGGTTTGCTTGCTCCATTAGCAGTGTAATGAAGGCTTCGCGATTATCATGGTCGAGTGCGGATGTCGGCTCATCTGCAATGAGAATTTCTGGTTGTCCGATCAAAGCGCGCGCAGCCGCCACCCTTTGCTGTTGACCGATACTTAGCTCAACCACAGGCTTCATCCATAGCTGTGAGTCAAGGTGCAACTGTTGTAGTAAGTGCTTAGCCTCGTTTTGGAGTGTGCCTGAAACTTTATTACGTCGATGTTGAGAAAACTCACAAGGGAGTGTGACATTATCAATAACCGACAGGTAAGGGATCAGGTTAAATTGTTGGAAAATATAACCAATATGGTCTGCTCGAAAACGGTCTCTGTGTCGTGATGGCAACTGGGTCAAGGATTGCCCTAGTGCTTTAACCTCACCAGAGTCGGCAGTAATAATACCGGTCAGTAGGCTCAATAGTGTCGACTTTCCGCTGCCACTTGGCCCTTTTAAAAATAAATGCTCACCTTGCTCGATGATGAGCTCTGGGATATCGATGGTGGGCGGCTGGTTTTTTTGCCAGCAAAAAGAAACATTGCTGAGCTCAATTACGCTCGTCATAAAGACCTCACTAAATATGCCCCAAGCGAAAGCTCAGGGCAGCAGTTAATCGAGTCGAATTCGTTAAAATTGAATCGTGGTTGACGTTGAGTTGAGCTCACTAGCAGATTGAGCGTTATCGGTTAATAGGTTGACTGATACTTTCTCGGTTGATGGGAAGTGAGTAAACCATTGGGTTTCAATTTTTGAGAGGTCAGATAGGTTTGAACAGCTAAATTGGTATTGCACGGTAAATTCGCCGTGTCCATCATGTTGGTCGTGGTCGTGGTCGTGGTCGTGGTCGTGGTCGTGGTCGTCATGACCATCATGCTCTGCGTGCTTTTCATGGCCGTGATCGTCGTGACCGTCATGCTCCGCATGTTTCTCATGCTCATGATCGCCGTGGTCATGATGACCTTTATGAGCGCTGTGATCTTCATGGTCGTCGTGCCCACCTAACCCGTGTTCAACATGAGTATCAACGAGTGTACAGCCTAGTGAGCTTGGTAGGGTAAAGATCTTGTCCGCTTGTGCCAGTAAGGCTTCAGCGTTAGCAAGTGCCTTCTTTTCAGCCTCACTCTTAGCACTATGCTCAAATCCAACAACATCGGCGCCTGGTGCTGTAATTTCGAATAATAAGTCTTGGCCATCTTGAGCAATGTTCATCGCTACTTGTCCATGGACATGAGCGTCATGTTGACGAAACTCGTCATTTGCGACAGCAATAGGGGCAGCGATGATAGAGGCGAGTAAAGTCATACGTAGTTTCATGGTGATTCCTAATAAATAAAATGTGTAATAAAAATAAGAGTGTATGAGTTAACTGGGCATTGGAGGGGAGCGAGCAGAAACAGATAAAGGCGGTCGGTTGGCAACTTCATTAAACGATGGCTGAATGGTATCGGGAGCCAATGTTGGAAGTGGAATTGCTAAGCCTGAGGTCGGAATGGAGTGTGAGCCTTTGCCATAAAGGGCGCACTGGTGATGCTGGTGATCGCTATGTTGCTCGTAGTGATGTTCGATGGAAATAAAATTAATAGAGAGTAGAAGCAAAGCCAATGCGAGAGCATGATACAAGGGTGTACCTGATGTAACGGCATAGGTTCGTAACACGACATGAACTCTTCTATTTGAAATTAATTGTTATAGTATAACAACTAAATATTTTTTCCAGATGAATGGTGAGGTTTCGGTCTATTTAGCTGGGAGAAGGCAAGGGAGAGAGGTGCTCCCTTGCGGTGGTATGCGTAACTTATTATAGGTTTTGTTTGATTAGCTCTAGAACGGAGTTGACTTCATCGTCACTTAATATCCCTTCTTTCACGAATAGCACTTTCCCTGATTTATCTTGCACAATAATAGCGGAGCTTTCGGCTTCTAATTGCCATGCACTTGCCACTAAACCATGCTCATCAAGGACCATGGATGACCAAGGAAATTCTTTTTTGCTGTCCTCTGCTGATGATTTTACGAATGATCCCGTTCCCCACATCGCATCATCTTGATTGATCACCGTTGTCGTTTGATAGCTGTCTTCTGGGAATTTTTCATCAGTAATGGCTGCCATGAGTGGGGCGTTCATTTTTTTCGAGCTGCTACGTCCTGCAATGGCCTGAATAACCCGTACTTTTCCTAGCATTTGCGCACTCTTCCAAGCGCTATAATTAATGGTGTCGCCTTCTAGTAAAAGCTCACCATGAGCATCGACAGAGACAGAACGCGCGGCTGAGCCTACTTGTACATTGGTCGCTAACGCGAGTGTTGGTAAGCAGAGTAGCGTTAAAGAGAGGAGAGACTTTAGTTTCATTGTGATATTTCCATATTATTATTTGATGATCGCGATAACCATAGGTGAACCTTAGGTTAAGTACAACTTGTAGATGTTGATTTGACCAAGACATGTACTCAGCTTGATAAAATCATCATAAGCATAACAGTGATTTATAACTTGTTGCAAAGATGTTAATTTCAATTTGTCTAATGCGAAAGTTCAGGTATACTTGTCAATAGACGCAAAAGATATTGCGAGGCACAGCAAAGAACTGTGTAAGACAAGATTTACTCAAACGGATATTGAGGTCAGATTATGCTAAAAAAATTTACGGTTTATCGTCCGAAACAGATCGCAAAGTTTGTAAAAACTTTATTTAAAGGGCAATTCTTTATTGCTGGTCTTGGATTGTTCATGTTCGATAATGGCAAGGTTTTACTTCCGGGGATGGAAGACCGCCGTAAACTGGATGCCTTTAAAGAGATTAACGGTGAGATTGCTGCCTTAGCGATATAAGCAGTCTAAACCAAACGTTAAAAAATGCCTCAGACTTGTCTGGGGCATTTTTTTTACGCTAATCTAGCATGCAGCATATTTTTATTGAGGAGGGAAGCAAACGCCCGTTCCGCCTATACCACAATAGCCGTTGGGATTTTTTGCCAAGTATTGCTGGTGGTAGACTTCAGCAAAATAGTAATGGTCTGAGAGGCGAATCTCAGTTTGAATTTCGCCTTTATCCCCTAGCGCCTGTTGAAACTGTTGTTTAGTGGTTTGCGCCAATACTAGCTGCTTGTCATCATTGCAATAGATGGCGGATCGATACTGCGTACCGACATCATTACCTTGACGCATTCCTTGCGTCGGGTCGTGTTTTTCCCAAAAAACTTTGAGAAGGTCGGTGAGCGTAGTGAGCGTGGTGTCATAGACAATACGTACGACCTCTGTGTGACCAGTCATGCCTGAACACACCTCTTCGTAGGTTGGGTTAGGCGTATAGCCTCCCGCGTAACCTACAGAGGTGCTCGTGACACCAGGGAGTTGCCAAAAAACACGCTCAGCCCCCCAAAAGCACCCTAAGCCAACTATAATACTTTCTTCATGCTCCGCTAAAGGAGCGGTGACATCATTGTGGTAAATAAAGTGTGGTTCCATGATGGCGATGGCATGTTCTCTGCCAGGAAGTGCTTCGGCTTCTGAAACCATGTCTGTTTTTCTCATGGGGATTCCTTTTTTAGTTGACGAACGGCAGTGTAGATGGCGAAATATTGTATGAAAAATGATACTTTTCTATGGGTATGAGTTGTTAAATACAGACTTACAAATTGAACAGCGTTATCATTTAACGTAATAATAAAAATAGCGAACTTCAGTCTCGACAATAAAGCATGATAAAGAGAGTTTTTCCACCGCTAATGTTCATGATCGCTTCAATGTCACTCATGGCAGCTGAAGATATCGAGTTGAACATCAATGGATTGAGCGGCCCGTTAAAAGATAATGTGGATGCATACGTATCTGCGATTTCCCCGAGCGAATACTCTACGTCGCTGCGTTTTCAATCTCGTATTACCAAAGAAATTAACTCAGCGTTGAATGCGTTAGGTTACTACCATGCTGAGATTCAGTTCTCGATCAATGACCAGCAAGATGAATTAACGGTGGCAGTAACGCCAGGGCAACCGATGCGAATTAAACTGGTGGATGTTGAACTCACCGGAGAGGCGAAAGAAGACGCCGACTTTTTGCGTTTGATTCGAGTGACGCCAGTCAAAGAAGGGCGGATACTCAATCAGGGTGAATATGACACGTTAAAGTCGAGTCTTCGCAATTTAGCCTTGCAAAAAGGCTACTTTGACGGCGCGTACACATTGAGTCGCCTCGAAGTTGTGCCAGAGCTCAATCAAGCATTCATTCGGTTACATTTTGATAGCGGCATTCGTTATAAATTTGGGTCTTCCACGATCACAGGTAGCCAGATAGATATTGACCGTGTGCAATCACTACAGCCATACAAAAGTGGTGATTACTATCAGGTTGGAAAGGTGGGGGAATATAACCAAGGTTTGTCGAACACCGAGTGGTTTTCGTCGGTGTTTGTTGAGCCCGACTTGGAGCAGGTTGGCAAGGGTCGAGAGTTGCCGATGAAGGTGTCACTAGCGCCGCAGGTAAAAAATCAATTTGAAACGGGTTTAGGTTATTCGACCGATGTCGGAGCAAAAGTTAAATTTAAATGGAAAAAGCCATGGATTAACTCTCGTGGTCACAGCTTTAATACCAGTCTTGATTTATCCATTCCTGAACAACAGGTCACTGCCGCGTATAAAATTCCATTAGATGATGTGTTGCGAGATTATTACGTGATTCAGTATGGTCTGAAAAACGTCAATCGTTCGGATAAAAAGACTCTAGAGTCTAACTTAGGTTTTGAACGACACTGGGTACTCGATGGTGGTTGGCACCGTACCGCTTACATCCGCTATTTAGTCGAAGATTATGAGCGTAATTTAGAAGGCGATGTTGGCCAGTTTGTTTTACCGGGGCTTTCTTATTCACGCGTTGTGTCTCGTGGTGGCGTATTGCCAATGAGTGGTAATAAACAAACCATTATGTTCGAGGTGGGTGATAAGCGGGCGTTATCAGAAACCTCGGTGTTTAGAATGCGAGGAACCTCAACATGGATCAGCAGTATTGGCGAAAACCATCGCGGCATATTTAAGGTTGATGTGGGTGCCAATATTGCCGATGACCCTTCGAAACTGTCGCCATCTTTGCGTTTCTACGCGGGTGGTGACAACAGTGTTAGGGGTTATGACTATGAGAGTATTTCCCCTGTTGATACTGGTGGAACCAAGACCGGTGGTCAATATTTAGCAACCAGCACGCTTGAGTATCAATACCGTATATACAATAACTGGTGGGCGGCAACGTTCTTTGATGTGGGTGATGCCTTTGATGACACGCCAGTTTGGAAGCGTGGTGCGGGTGTCGGGATCCGTTGGGTATCGCCTGTTGGGCCTATTAAATTCGATTTTGCCAAGGGACTCGATCAAAAGCCTGAGGCAGAATGGCGAGTTCACTTTAGTTTAGGGCCAGAGTTATGATGTTAAAAGTTTGGCGAGTAACAAAGTGGCTGTCTGTGACGTTCATATTGATTGTGACACTATTGCTGGCCACCCTTGCTTTTGCACTGTTTACCAATACTGGGTTAACGGCCATTTTATGGGGAGCAAGCCAAGCGCTACCTGAGCTTAAAGTGGAGTCAACTAAAGGGGCGTTATTCCCTCGTTTTACTTTAAACAACGTGACGTTTAAAGATGAATCTCTATTTATCGACTTAGCGGCGGATTCACTGACGCTGGCGGTTGATCTAAATTGTCTCAGCGACCCTCGAGTGTGTGTGAATGAGCTGTCGGTTCATGGGTTAGACTTTTCCATGCCTGAAATTGCACCGAGTGAGCCTTCTCCCGAACCCTCAGAGCCGATTACCAGTATATCGACGCCAATTCCAATCGCGATCGGTAAGGTGAATCTTGCCGATATTAAACTGGATATTTTGGGCACAAAAGTGAGTTGGGACAGCTTTACGACATCGCTTTCTATGACCGGTTCGAAATTATCTATAGGTAAAACCCTGCTTGCGACCCCTAGTGTTACTTTACCTCCGGTAGAAGATGTACCAAAGGTCGCGGCTAAGAAAAATACCGCGATGGCGAATACCGCTGCAGCTGCTGAGACCTCGACAGCCGTTAAGAATCCTGCAACGGCAGAGCCTGCGCGCGCAATTGAGTTGCCAGAAGTCCTCATTCCTTTATTTGTCCATATTACTCGCCTTGATATTCGAGACTTTACCTTACACCAAGAAGAGCCGATTGTTGTCCATCACCTTGGGTTGCAAGGCTTCGCGGGTAAACATGATGTTCATGTCGAAAGTCTTGAATTAGCCATGCCGCAGGTTGATGCTTCTTTGTCTGGCAACGTTGCGCTAATAAAAGACTACCCCCTTGACATCACTTTGGATGCCCAATTAAAAGAAACAGATCTTACTGGACAAAAACTGGCGCTTACCGCTAAGGGCAGTGTTGGTGACTTGCACCTGGATAGTCATTTTTCAGGGGTTATTGACGCCGCCTTATCTGGGAATATTCAGCCATTAGCGCCTACGTTACCGTTTGATGTTGTTTTGTCGGATGGCAAGGCTGCGTGGCCTTTGAAAGGTGAGAGTGAGTATCAGGTTATTGTTGACCAGCTTAAAGCCAAAGGGTCGCTGGACAGCTACGAAGTGGTGTTAAAAACACAGGCATCGGGCAAGCCAATTCCAGATGTTGCGGTTGAATTACAAGGTAAAGGCGATCTTAAACAGATTAATCTTGAAACGTTGACGATCAATTCTCTCGGTGGCTCCATTCAAGGTTCGGTTATGGCGAATTGGGAAGCGCCTGTCAATTGGAAGGCGGACATGATGCTGTCGCATATTCAGCCAGGGCTGCAATGGCCAGAAGCCGAAGGAGACATTAGTGGCCAAATCGTGACTTCAGGTGCGTTGACCGACGCTGGTGGCTGGCAAGTACAAGTACCTAAACTCGACATCGTCGGTATTTTGCGAGATTACCCATTATTGGTAAAAGGGCAAGTAGAGGCTGCGGACAAGTCAGGATCAGGAGAGCTGAGTGTCAATACGGATGGCTTGTCGTTAGCGCATGGCCCAAACAATATGAGCGCGAAAGGCAGCTTGCGTAAAAATTGGGATATGAATGTCGCCATCGATTTTCCTGATCTAGCCAAGACTGTCCCTGAGCTACAAGGTTTGTTGGTCGGCACCATTGCCCTAAAAGGTAAGATGCAAGAGCCTGATGTTCGTTTAGATCTGCAGGTCAAGAAGGCTAAATGGCAGCAAGAGGCGAGTATCGACACGTTATCGCTTTCCGGTGAAGCGAAACCATTGCCTATAGATCAGGCCAAAGCCGATATTCGTTTGCAGGCCTCGGGAATTCAATATCAAGAACACAAAGTTGATTCACTCGATGTCAGTTTACAAGGCACGCAGGCAAAACATGAACTGGACTTAGATCTGGTTTCAACGTTGCTCTCCGCTCAGTTAAGTGTTGTCGGTGAACTCATTGATAAGCCGAGTTTGATATGGACAGGTGAGTTAGCAAGCGCTCACTTTGAAACGGAGCAAGGGCCGTTACACCTGCAAAACCCGATTCAAGTGAAAGTTGATGTAGACAAACAAAGTGCTGACGTCAGCGCCCACTGTTGGAAGCAGTCAGAGTCGCGTGTGTGTTTAGAAAAGGATATTCAAGCCGGCACGTCGGGTGAAGCGTTGGTCACGTTGAAGAACTTCAATTTTGAACAGATTAAAGCTTATGTTCCTGAGCAAACCCGCCTAGAAGGCTCGGCCAGCGCCACTATATGGGCGAAATGGGCACCAGAGGTCTCGCCTGAAGTGAAAGTAGACGTTAGGTTACCAAAAGGGCAGGTGACCCAGGAGCTAGAAATCCCGCTCGTGGTTGGGTGGGAGTCGATAGAACTCAAAGCTAACTTGGCCAATGATCAATTGGATGCATCTTGGTTACTTGATGTCACCGATAATGGCGATCTATCAGGTAAGGTGACGCTTCCCAACGTGTTGGAAGAGGACAAACAAATTGAAGGCGAGCTAAATCTCTCCACGTTTGACCTTGATTTTTTACAGCCCATCATTGGTGAATTTAACAAGCTGCAAGCCAACTTATCATCTTCAATTCAGATAAAAGGTGATGCCTTACACCCACAACTATATGGCGATCTTAAGGTAGATGACTTATCACTTAAAGGTGATATTTCTCCGATACAGGTGGAGTCTGGTGGACTCGTGCTTAATCTCAATGGCTATGATGGCAAGCTTGATGCAAAAATTCAGACCACCGATGGCGAACTGTTGATTAACGGCGACGGGAATTGGCAAGATCTACAAGATTGGCGAACAAAACTGCGAGTCTTTGCTGAAGAATTAAAGGTCGATGTGCCACCAATGGTCAAAGTGAAAGTGGTGCCTGATATGACCATTGAGGCCACACCAAAGCTGGCTAAAGTCACAGGTAGCATTGGTTTACCATGGGGACGCATTGTAGTCGAAGAGCTGCCACCAAGTGCGGTAGCGGTGTCGAGTGATCAGGTGATACTCAATGCTGATTTAACACCGCAAGACGATTCAATACCAGTACCTTTCAATATTGAAACTGACGTTTCAATCTCTATTGGTAATGATTTCACCGTCTCTGCTTTTGGTCTTAAAGGTGGTTTGCGCGGCAAGCTTCATGTCTCCCAAAAAGATAAAGGGCCATTTATCCAAGGGGAAGTGAACATTGTGGATGGTTCTTATAATTCGTTTGGGCAGGACTTACTCATCGATGAAGGTAAGATCCTGATGACCGGACCTGTGGACCAACCTTACGTCAATATTAAAGCCATCCGAAACCCAGACACTACCGCTGATGATGTGACAGCTGGTGTGAAAGTAACGGGGTTGGCAACGCAGCCGAAAATCGAGATATTCTCAGACCCAACGATGCCACAGGCGAATGCTTTATCTTATCTACTTCGTGGTCAAGACATCGATGGTGAGACCGGAGGCAATGCGCTGACAACGACGCTTATAGGTTTAAGTTTGGCAAAAAGCGGCAAGGTGGTCGGTGAAATTGGTCAAGCGTTTGGGGTTCAAGACCTACAATTAGATACCGCTGGTACGGGGGATGACTCTCAAGTTACCGTTAGTGGCTATGTATTACCGGGCTTGCAGGTAAAGTATGGCGTCGGCATCTTTAACTCACTGGGTGAGTTCACTATCCGTTATCGCATTATTGAAGATTTTTATGTTGAGGCGGTGTCGGGGCTCTATAGCTCTGTGGTCTTCTTATATCAATTTGAAGTTGATTGATGGCCGTTTAACTCGAGAGATGCTGCTACAGTTAATAAGTTATAAGACCGATTAACTAAGCTGAAAGTTTGCGTGAGGTTAGCCATGAAAAATTATAGCGTGCTGATTTTAGGGCTACTGATGGTAGGGTGTGTTCAATTACAGCCACCAACAGGTGATGATAACCAAGCATGGCAAGAGTTTGGCCAAGCTTGGGCCATGAAAGGCTACGTTATCAAAGATCGTAGTGAGTTGGAGCAGGATACGCCCTCTTTGAGTCTTGCTCAATATAAGCAATATCAAATGGGGTATGCGTTAGGAAAGGAGACGTATTGCCAGCAGGACCCATTTGTTCTTGGATTGAACGGTAAAATCTACTATGGAATTTGTCAGGACATCAGCCGTACTTTTTTAGAAGAATACTGGCGTGGAAAGCAGTCACGAGCTAAACGGTAGCCTAGCGTCAAAAGATAATAAGCCGATAGAGGGGAAAACGCTCATAGAGAGCGTTTTTTATGGCTATTATTTTTTTTGTGCTCGGTCATAGGAGCTGATGATTTCCTCTCGAGCGGCGTGAATATCAGCCCACCCTTCTACTTTTACCCATTTTCCTGGTTCTAGTTCTTTATAGCGCTCAAAAAACTGGGTGATTTGGGCTTTAAGTAGCTCTGGAATATCATTTACATCTTGGATGTGTTCGTACTCTTTTGATATTTTACTGTGCGGAACGGCAAAAATTTTAGCATCTTCGCCAGACTCATCCGTCATCTTTAAAACACCCACTGGGCGACAGCGGATGACTGAACCCGGGATAAGCGGATAAGGTGTTGGGACGAGAACATCAACAGGGTCGCCATCGAGGGAAAGGGTGTCATTGACGTAACCATAGTTGCACGGGTAGAACATGGGGGCGGACATGAATCGGTCGACGAACACGGCACCAGAATCTTTATCCACTTCGTATTTTATCGGATCGGCGTTAGCTGGGATCTCAATGACGACATAAATATCATCAGGTAGTGACTTACCGGCAGGTACGTGGTTTAAGCTCATTTGGATCTTCCTTCTTGATTCTAAATCCCTATAGATATTAAGGATAGGCGTTATCATTCAAATGGGTTAAATAAAGTATATACGCTGAAAATTAAAACAAAAAGTGCCTCACTGAGAGGCACTTCTAAATTGTTTAATTTGTAGAAAAATTATTGCTCTGGGTATTCTTCTAAGAAAGATTCAACTTTTTCTACCATACGTTTTGAGCCTACAAAGAAAGGCACTCGCTGGTGAAGTTCTGTTGGCTTAATATCCATAATACGCTGATTACCATCAGAGGCTGTTCCGCCAGCTTGTTCCATAATGAAGGCCATTGGGTTGCACTCATACAGCAAACGAAGCTTTCCGCTCGGGTGGCTTTGCGTACTCGGGTACAGATAAATACCGCCTTTTAACAGGTTGCGGTGGAAATCTGACACCAAAGAACCGATATAGCGCGAGGTATATGGTCGGTTTTCACTTGGCTCATTTTCTTGGCAGTACTTGATGTATTTTTTCACGCCCATAGGGAAGCGGATGTAGTTACCTTCGTTAATGGAGTAGATCGAACCATCTTCAGGAATCATCATGTTTTCATGGGATAGACAGAAGGTACCGATAGAGGGATCGTAGGTGAAACCGTTGACGCCTTTACCTGTGGTATAAACCAGCATCGTTGAAGAACCATAGACAACATAACCAGCAGCGACTTGTTTATTTCCTGGCTGTAAAAAATCTTCTTGGGTTGGAGGCGTACCAATTGGTGAGACTCGACGGTAGATGGAGAAGATAGTGCCGACAGATACGTTTACATCGATGTTAGAAGAACCATCAAGAGGATCCATTAGCACGACGTATTTTGCGTTCTTATTCAGTTCTTTATTAAAGGCTACAGCTTCATCTTCTTCTTCACTGGCAACACCACAAACTTGGTCACGAGCTTCAAGTGCCGCTTTAAATTTATCATTAGCATAAAGATCCAGCTTTTGCTGTGCTTCACCTTGTACGTTCTCAGTACCTACTGCACCGGTGATATCGACAAGGCCTGCTTTATTAATTTCTCGGTTTACAATTTTTGCGGCAAGTCGAATTGAAGAGATAAGGGATGATAAATCACCACTGGCATGGGGGAAGTCGTTTTGTTTCTCAACAATAAATTCGCCTAGGGTGCGCATTTCAGACATGGTCTTTCCTTTAATCTGCTAACTATTATCTTGGGGGAGAAGTGTGAGTGAACGAGTTGGGGGTATTCATCTACACACATGGAATATTGTAGGGGGCAGAACTTTTTAATGGTAATGAAGTAACCTTACAAATGGGGTGTTTGTATGATGGAAGTCACAAAATGCCGCGTAACTGTTAACTTCCTCGCTTTTATCGCGTGGTTTGGGTATATATAGCGAAAGCAAAAAGAAGCACTGTGAACAATAGAGAACCCAACATGCATATTCATATTCTTGGTATCTGTGGCACCTTTATGGGTGGCGCTGCCGTTCTAGCTCAACAGTTAGGCCATCGAGTCACTGGTAGTGATGCTAACGTTTACCCCCCTATGAGCACACTTCTTGAGTCTCAGGGAATTGAAATTATTGAGGGCTTCGACCCTAGTCAGTTGGATCCTGCGCCAGATTTAGTTGTGATCGGTAATGCAATGAGTCGCGGTAACCCTTGTGTTGAGTATGTATTGAATCGAAATCTCAAATACACCTCGGGTCCTCAATGGTTACAAGAGTTCTTGCTTCACGACCGCTGGGTTATTGCTGTGTCTGGAACTCATGGTAAAACCACCACGTCGAGTATGTTAAGTTGGATTTTAGAGGAGTGTGGCTATCAGCCAGGCTTTTTAGTCGGAGGCGTTCTGGGCAATTTTGGTCAGTCGGCGAGGCTAGGTGAGTCGATGTTTTTTGTTGTCGAGGCTGATGAGTACGACAGCGCCTTCTTTGACAAGCGATCCAAGTTCGTTCATTACCATCCACGAACCCTCATCATGAACAATCTTGAGTTTGACCATGCGGATATCTTTGATGATCTTGAAGCGATAAAACGGCAGTTCCATCACTTGGTACGCACGGTGCCGGGGAATGGTCGAATCTTAGCTCCGGCAGGTGATAGCGCAATTCAAGATGTGCTAGGACGAGGTTGTTGGAGTGAGGTCGAGCATACCGGAGCTTCAGCCGACTGGAATGCGGTGAAACAACATAAAGATGGGTCTCATTTTGATGTTTACTTACATGGCGACAAAGTGGGGGAAGTGAAGTGGGATTTGGTCGGTGACCATAACGTGGATAATGCACTGATGGCTATTGCTGGCGCAAGGCATGTCGGCGTGACGCCTGAGCTTGCCTGTGCTGCATTAACTAAGTTTATTAATACCAAGCGTCGCCTTGAATTCAAAGGCGAAGTGAATCAGATTGAAATTTATGATGATTTTGCACATCACCCCACGGCAATACAGCTCACCCTTGAAGGGTTGAGGAATAAGGTGGGTGAAAAGCGTATTTTAGCGGTATTAGAGCCTCGCTCTGCCACGATGAAGCGTGGTGTTCATAAAGATAAACTTGCCGATTCTCTTCAGCATGCCGATGAGGTGTTTTTACTGCAACCGGATAACATTGACTGGTCTGTCAACGATATCGCCGCTAGCTGTTCTCAGCCGGTAGTAATTAGAAATAGTGTGGATGAGTTAGTCGCAGCGATTCAATCTAAAGCTCAAGCTGGTGACCAAATTCTAGTAATGAGTAACGGTGGGTTTGGTGGTATTCATCAGAAACTATTAGAGAGATTGGCTTAATGAACGCAACCAACAAGGCTATCACGCTCGCGTTTACCGGTGCTTCTGGTGCACCTTATGGAATGAGGTTGCTGGAATGTCTTTTAGCGGCGGATTATACCGTGCACTTATTGATTTCTTCAGCGGCGCGAGTGGTCTTAGCAACAGAGCATGATATCAAATTACCTAGTGGTCCTGATGCAGCTCATAAGCAGCTGGTGGCGCGCCTTAATTGCGAACCAGATAAGCTTGTGGTGTGTGGCAAGGAGGATTGGTTTTCCCCTGTTGCATCGGGCTCTGCAGCGCCTAAGCAAATGATCATTTGCCCATGCTCTGCTGGCAGTGTGGCTGCCATTGCTCACGGTATGTCTGACAACCTTATTGAGCGTGCTGCTGATGTAGTATTGAAAGAGCGTGGGCAGTTGTTGTTGGTCGTGCGTGAAACGCCGTTCTCGACATTGCATTTGGAGAATATGCATAAACTGTCCACCATGGGTGTAACGATTATGCCAGCAGCGCCTGGCTTTTATCATCAACCTAAGAGCATTGATGATTTGGTTGATTTTATTGTCGCGCGAGTACTCGATCACATGGGCATTGAGCAAGCTTTGGTACCGCGTTGGGGCTATGATCAGAGATAAAGGAATAGGGATGGTGAATGTGTGATGCAGCGGTTACAATTCATCATCAATGTTGTTATGAAGATTTTGCTACTGAAACGTTGCTACTGATACTTCGGTGCAAAGACTGTTTGGATGATAAAACAATAACTAAGGATAGAATTAGTGAACTACACCCGTTTATCTAAAGTAGCCATTGCTACTTCCCTTCTGGCGCTCGCACAAGTGGCAAGTGCTTCGAAATTAACGGTTTATACCTATGACTCTTTTGCGTCAGACTGGGGGCCAGGGCCTGCGATTAAAAAAGCGTTCGAAGCTCAATGTGATTGTGAGTTGCAATTGGTGGCTTTGGATGATGGTGTGTCGATCCTGAATCGTTTACGCCTTGAAGGTGCTTTCTCAAAAGCGGATGTGGTGTTAGGTCTTGATAATAATTTAATGAGCGAAGCTAAAGCGTCAGGTCTACTCGCGAACCACAAGGTTGATACCGATAATTTAGTATTGCCCAATGGCTGGAGTGACGACGTGTTTGTCCCCTTCGATTACGGGTACTTTGCGTTTGTGTACAACAAAGACAAAGTAAAAACGCCACCTACCAGTCTTAAAGCGCTGATTGAAGATCGTGATGATCTTAGTGTGATTTACCAAGATCCAAGAACCTCGACGCCTGGGCAAGGTTTACTGTTATGGATGAAGTCTGTGTATGGCGATGACGCCAGTGCCGCGTGGCAGCAGTTAGCGAAAAAAACCGTTACCGTGACAAAAGGATGGTCTGAAGCGTATTCCATGTTTTTAGAAGGCGAGGCCGATTTGGTATTATCGTACACCACATCGCCAGCTTATCACCTAATCGCTGAGCAAGATGCTCGATTCGCTGCCGCTGACTTCGTGGAAGGGCACTATACCCAAGTCGAGGTCGCCGCGAAGGTTGCCAATACCAAAAACGACAAATTAGCCGATGAGTTTATGCAGTTTGTCGTGTCTGATGATTTTCAGTCTCAAATTCCAACAGGCAACTGGATGTATCCCGTTGTGGATCGTGAGCTACCTACAGGGTTTGATGCACTTACTGTACCGAGTAAATCGCTGACCTTTACGCCAGATGAAGTCGCAAAAAACCGTAAAGCTTGGATTCGTGAGTGGCAGTCTGCGCTTATCCAATAGTCTTGGTGATTCAGTGATAGACTAAAGCCAAACTGGTTGAGTTAAACACTTTTATATAGCGGCCTATATTACTGGGCCGCTTTTTTCGAGGTCTATGTGATACGTACACCAAAAACAGGCATTGTCATTGTCATCATCATCGCCAGTTATGTGGTGGCATCGCTTTGGACGTTGTTATCTTATTCATCACTTGCCAATTTCAGTGATTTAATTACGGATAGCTACTATCTTCATGTCGCCAAATTTAGCCTCTATCAAGCCACTCTTTCTACTGGCTTGAGTGTCGGCTTAGCTTTGCCGGTGGCGCATGCGCTGTCACGTCGTCGATTTTTCGGCCGAAACTTTTTGCTTAAAGTGTTTGGAACAACCCTTGTTTTACCTGTGCTAGTAGGCGTGTTTGGTATTCTTGCTGTGTACGGAAATCAGGGGGTCGTCGCTCAGGCCTTAGGGCTATTCAATACCAAACTGCCTTTTTCCATATACGGACTAAATGGCATTTTGATCGCCCATGTGTTTTTTAATTTGCCGTTTGCAACACGCTTGCTATTGATGACGATTGAAAGTGTTCCTAGTGAGCAGCGTAAACTGGCAAAACATCTGGGAATGGGAAGTTGGCATTGCTTTAAGTTTGTTGAGTGGCCAAGGCTTAAGCAGCATTTACCTCATGTTGTAGGACTCGTTTTCATGCTTTGTTTTACCAGTTTCGCGACGGTCATGGCATTGGGAGGAGGGCCGAAAGCGACGACTATTGAGCTGGCTATTTATCAAGCCATTAAGTTCGACTTTGACTTGCAGGTTGGGGCGGTATTAGCGATATGGCAAATGGGCATTTGCTCCGTATTGGTCTTGCTTGTAGGACGCTTTAGTAAAGTATTGGAGGGGGCGAGCACTTTTTGTCATGCCGTGCCGATTCAATCATCAGATACGTGGAATAAGCGGCTTTGGGATGCTTTTTGGATCATCGCAAGTCTATTGCTTGTCATACCGCCTTTATTGATGGTGGTCCTTAGTGGATTGAATCACAAAGCCTATACGGTATTAACGGATGCTATATTTTGGCAGTCGCTATTTTCGTCTTTGCAAGTGGCGATGTTCTCCGCGGTGATTGCTTTGATTGTGGGCGTCTTGATAGTGAGTTCCACGCGAATGTTGCGGCTGAAAGAGCGCTCCCGCCTTGCCGATAAAATTGAATTGGTTGGTACAGTGATACTGGTGACTCCTGCACTAGTACTGAGCACGGCAACATTCTTGATGTTGCGTGGTATGACGGATGTATTTAGTTTAGCCGTGGTGATTGTTGTCATGGTTAACGCGTTAATGGCTCTGCCGTTTGTGATTAAAACGCTCAGCCAGCCCATGCTTCAACTAGCAACCCAGTATCATCTACTTTGGCAGAGTCTTGGTATCTTAGGGGTTGCGCGATTCTTTAGTATGGAGTGGCGAGCGTTAAGAGCGCCATTGCTGCATGCTTTTTCAATGAGTTTTATCCTCTCGTTAGGGGATTTAACCGTGATTGCATTGTTTGGTAGTCAAGATTTTAAAACGCTTCCCTTGTATCTTTATCAACTATTGGGAAGTTATCAAATGCAGGCCGCCGCGGTGGTTTCATTGGTGTTATTTACGATAAGTATTGGGATGTTCTCACTGACCGATCGCCTAGTAGTGAAAAATAGACATCGGGAGTCGCAATAAACATGATGCTGGAATTAAAGCAAACAAGATATCGCTATCATCAAGAATGGTTTGAGTTCACCTTAGGGGTCAAACAAGGTGAAATATTGTCATTAATTGGGCCAAGTGGTGCAGGTAAATCAACATTACTGGCAATGGTGTCTGGCTTTTGTGCCCCGGAATCGGGTGAGATCCTTATCGGAGGGCAGTCAATGTTGTCATTGGAACCTCATCAGCGACCGCTGGCGATGCTATTTCAAGATAATAACCTTTTTGAGCATCTTACCGTTCAAGACAATATTGTTCTTGGTATTCACCCTTCGCTTAAACTGACGCCTGAAGTCCTAAAGAAAGTAAAGGAAGCAGCAAGCAAGGTGGGGCTACAAGACTACTTATCTCGCTTACCTTCAGAGTTATCTGGCGGGCAGAAGCAACGGGTAGCCTTAGCTCGCTGTTTTGTTCAATCTCGGCCATTGTGGCTATTAGATGAACCGTTTTCTGCGCTCGATCCACTGTTGAGGAAAGAGATGCTGTCGGTGGTAAAAAATCTGGCTGAGGACAATGCTATTACGGTTGTCATGGTGACGCATCACTTGAATGACGCAAAGGCAATTGCTCATCGTTTTGCTTATCTTTCTAAGGGGAGTATTTCGATGGTGGGTAACATTGAGGCATTGAACAGTCATCATGACCATGCTGAGTTAGCCAAATTTGTTCTTGCGGCGCAGCATTAAAATCGACGATGTGGCGCGGTGGTAAAAAGAGTGAAGAAAACAGTGAAAGCGAGTTCGCTCCCACTGTTTAAATTGACTCTAGCTGTTTTGGTCTTGTTCTTGTGCTAGCGCTTCTTCTTTTGCTTCTTCTTCCGCTTTTAGCATTTGGAAAATTTCACGAAACGCTTTAGCTGGCTTAGAGGCTGATTTCTCTTTCTTCGCTTGACGAGCAAGTTGGCGCAAGCGTTGGCGGTCGAGATCTGGATACGAGTCTAAGGCTTCTGCAATAGCTGAATCGCCTTCTTCTACAATCTTGTCCCTTAGCTCTTCCAACTTATGCAATGCTGCTGTTTGTTGAGAGTGCTTATTGCGGATTTTATCCAGTGCTGCTTGAATAGGCTCTGGATCAACAT
The DNA here is from genome assembly GCF_050337205.1 of Vibrio nomapromontoriensis. Classification (NCBI taxonomy): domain Bacteria; kingdom Pseudomonadati; phylum Pseudomonadota; class Gammaproteobacteria; order Vibrionales; family Vibrionaceae; genus Vibrio; species Vibrio nomapromontoriensis. The sequence continues at coordinate 10,458 of NZ_JAKJSS010000024.1, read as the reverse complement.
TACGCATGACTTTGCCAATGTATTGTAACTGACGACGGCGAGCTTCGTTTTTAAAACGTTGCGCGTCTTTGATTGCATCTCTTAGGTCATCGCTAAGCGGGAATTTTGCCAACACGGAAGGTTTTAACCCTACAAGCTCTTCGCCTAGTTTTTGTAACGCTTCCATGTCGTTTTTCATTTCGGTTCGACTCACCCAAATGATTTCTTCTTCTTCTTCCCACGGTGCTTTCTGATTTTTGCGAGCCATGTTTTCTGCCTATATCACTATCTCGTTACGAATATTGCCTATTTTAGCAAGAAATCTGGGGAGAAAGCGAAAAGCTTGTTATTCTAGGCAAAGATAATTGATAAAAGTTAGATGGATTATGGACGTAAGAGAGCAAGTCGCTCAGCAGCAAGCTGAGCTGGAAGCCGCGGTAGCAAAAGCTTTGGACATGGCATCTGTGAGTGCCGACGCCGCGGAAGTCGCCATTACAAAAAGTACCGGACTAAGCGTCTCAACACGTATGTGCGAAGTTGAAAACGTTGAGTTTAACAGTGATGGTGCTCTTGGCATCACTGTATACCGAGGTCAGCGCAAAGGTAGTGCCTCGACATCAGATTTGAGTGAAAAAGCCATTGCGCAGACCGTTGCCGCAGCGCTGGATATTGCACAATATACGTCAGAAGATCCGTTTGCAGGACCTGCACCGAAAGAGTTGATGGTCTCCAACATTCCAGACCTTGATCTTTTCCATCCTGATGAACCGAATCCTGATGTTGCAGCACAGCGAGCCATTGAAGCAGAAAAAGCGGCATTATCTTACAGTGATAAGATTAAGCAAAGCGACGGCGCGAGTTATGACAGTCATTACGGTGTTAAAGTCTATGGTAATAGTCACGGTTTGCTTGCTGGCTATGCGTCTAGCCGCCACAGTATCAGCTGTAGTGTTATCGGTCAGGGTAAAAATGGTGATATGGAGCGTGATTATAGCTACACGCTTGCCCGTCACATCGATGACCTCTGGTCCCCTGAACGAGTTGGTAAAGAAGCGGCATCCAAAACCATTCAAAGATTAGACCCTCAGAAAATAAAAACGGGTAAGTACCCTGTATTGTTTGCCAATGATGTGGCAACGGGATTGATGGGCCACCTCGTCATGGCGATTAGTGGTGGAAATCTCTACCGAAAATCCTCATTTTTACTTGATAAACTGGGTGAAACTATTCTGCCAGAGTGGTTTCAAGTCGAAGAAAAGCCACATGTACTTCGCGGTTTAGCATCTAGCCCATTTGATAGTGAAGGGGTGTTTACTCAAGACCTAGAAATTATTAAAGATGGGAAACTGGCGACGTATTTATTAACCAGTTATGCGGCGCGCAAAATGAATATGACGCCAACCGGTCATGCTGGTGGTATTCATAACTGGTACGTAAAAAATACCGGGCAAAACTTTGATGCCATGCTTAAAACCCTCGGCACTGGTTTGCTAGTAACTGAAGTCATGGGGCAGGGAGTCAATACCGTCACGGGTGATTATTCACGCGGAGCCGCTGGATTCTGGGTTGAAAATGGCGAGATCCAATACCCGGTATCTGAAATTACCGTTGCTTCTAATTTGGAAACGATGTTTAAAAATATCGTTGCTGTTGGTAGTGACGTTGAAACTCGCTCGCAGATTCAAACTGGTTCAATCTTGATTGAGTCAATGAAAGTCGCGGGAGATTAAGCGGATAATCGCTTACACGGTTAACGAGCTTAACAACGAGAAATGCCAGTCACATCTAAGGACTGGCATTTTTTATGAGTGAGCAACATCGAGGTGTGTTCGACAAGCTTCTTCGAAAAATGGCTCTTCGAAATTAATCGTTATTCGAAACAAATTTCAATAAATGCGTTACCCCATTCTGAGGTAAATGGCATGATGATGATGGCTCCATCACACTTGTGTCGAATGGTATGCCCCTTTCCCGAAACGACCACAGGGGTCGCCATGTCAAAATCGAAGCCTTTCTCTGCTAGGATACGCTTTGCACCACCAGTGACCATGTTGGTGATTTCACCGACCATATCGGTCACTTCTTCATTTAAGCCATGAGGGCGCTCACCCAACATTTTTTGCATGATCTCCAGTGCCAACCCTTCTTCAAAGGTAATTGACATTGAGCCGCGAGATTGCGTTCCTACCATTCCAATAAGACCGGACACGTCTCCACGTGCAACCTCATCTTTTTTAATTCTGGGTTTTAATGGCTTTATCTCCATTGAAGCCATTGTTTTTAGCACATTCATGAGTGAGGCTAAAAACGGGTTTACAAATTCAGCGCGCATAACTTCTTCTATCTAAGTGTGATCTTCCAATGACGAACACGTCTGACAAGTACCATGAGATTCTATAACGTGGTTGGAATATTGAAAGCCATATTTATCAACGTTGCTATTCAACAAGGCTATCAGATTATCATCTTGTAGTTCAACGACATTGCCGCATTTGTCACAAATCAGAAGATGAGAAAAATGCTTATGTTCGCCAAATGAACAGCATGAGACAAAGCTGTTTGTCGATTCAACGCGATGGATAAACCCTTGCTCCAATAAAAAATCAAGAGCGCGATATACGGTTGGCGGTTTGGCTTTAGGTTCACTGGCCTTTAATTGCTCCAGTAGTTCATAAGCACTTGATGCCTTTTTATTTTCACAAATTAGAACAAAGACACTGCGACGTTGTGGCGTTAAGCGAACACCACGAGCAGCACAAATATCTTCGACTTGTTGGATTAACTGTTGATTCACATGACCACCTACCTAAGCGATATCCCTACATCTTATACTATTTCCCTACGCAGATCGTTATTGTCGTGTGGGGAACGGCAGATAGATTCATGGATTGCGATGCTTCTGTCACATAGATTACTGGTCAACTTCGAGGTGAGATCAAAAGTCATACTCTTAGTCGGCTAATACTGAAAAGATATTTAACGATGTATGTACAGCTCTATAAGTAAAAGGATCATCATAGGCCAAATACTCCTATTACTAAGTGTATAGGCTGTTTTCTTTGAGGTTAATTCTTGGGTTTTGTGTTTTTATTTATATTTTTCATGATGTTATGTTTTACTGTTGGGCTTGGGAGTGCAGGCTGGTTTTATTGAGTAGTGGTGAGCGAAGAGTCGTTGTACAGGTTGGGGAGTAAAAAGAACATGGTAACCCTTCCTTGTATTAGGCAAGGAAGGGTTAGATATAAAGAGGGGGGATGAAGTTATCACCACAAAGGTAAATCAGCTTGAAAGAGAAAAAGACAACCCAGGTTTAGAGTAGTGCTATGGCTGGGTCTTAATTACCAGCTATTAAACATGTCGATGACATAGCGTTTGGTACACGCAGTACTATTCTGTAAATCAGTAAAATCCTTACTAGTCATAAATTTATCAAGGGGTAGTGTCTAGGTGGAGGGTTTCAAGCGGGTTGACATCAGCTCTTTCTTTTTGAAAGTTCTTAATTCTCTGTGTATTATTGCCTGCTTTTTCTTCACGATGATGGTTGCCTTGTAGCGGAATTCCCCGTTTTGTCGCGACCGTTTTTTCATTGATAGAGAAAGCATTCCGTTGTCCTCCTATCTTACGGGGACTATGGGACTAATTTAGGCAAAGTACCCATGATATTCAAAGCGGATTTGAGTGGTTAAAACTTAGGTAAAACAATGATGAAGCCAGACAACACAAGCGATTTCCATTCAAGCCGTCTTTCAATTGCACCCATGCTCGATTGGACGGATAGGCATTGTCGTTATTTCCATCGTTTGCTTTCTTCGCAAGCCTTGCTGTATACCGAGATGATCACAACAGGTGCCATTATCCATGGTAAAGGGGATTTCTTAACTTACAGCGAAGAAGAGCATCCAGTCGCGTTGCAGTTAGGTGGCTCAAATCCAATCGACTTAGCGACTTGTGCCAAGCTTGCCCAAGAGCGTGGTTATGATGAAATTAACCTCAATGTTGGTTGTCCGTCGGATAGGGTACAGAACGGCCGTTTTGGTGCTTGCCTTATGGGAGAGCCTGAACTGGTTGCGGAATGTATTGCTGCAATGAAAGCGGTTGTGTCGATTCCTGTTACGGTAAAGACACGTATTGGCATTGACGATCAGGATTCTTATGAGTTTCTGACGCGCTTTGTTTCTATCGTTTCAGAGCAAGGTGGTTGTCAAGACTTTACTATTCACGCTCGTAAGGCATGGTTGAGTGGTTTGAGCCCAAAAGAGAACCGAGAGATCCCACCGCTCGATTATCCTCGAGCTTACCAGATTAAGAAAGACTTCCCACATTTACAGATCGGTGTGAATGGCGGCGTTAAAACACTGGACGAATCTTTGGAGCATTTGGCACACCTTGATGGAGTGATGATTGGTAGAGAAGCGTATCAAAACCCTTATCTACTTGCGGAAGTAGATCAAAAGGTTTTTGGTTTAGACAAGCCTGTGAAAAAGCGCAGTCAGGTTGTAGAAGATATGTACCCTTACATCGAGAAGCAGCTTGCTAATGGCTCTAATCTAGGCCATATCAGCCGACATATGATTGGTTTATTCCAAGCAATGCCAGGTGGCAGACAGTGGCGTCGTTATATTAGTGAAAATGCCCATAAAAAAGGTGCAGGTGTGGAAGTGATTCAAACAGCACTGACTAAAATTCCAAAAGAACTCGACGTTTAAATTTACCAATATGGTGGTAGAAAATACCAACTCCAGCTGGCCTTGACGCTAGTTGGAGTTTTTTTGTTTTGTAAGTTCAACTAAATCAGGCGCTTAAAAAGTTGGAACGATTTGTGCAGTTAGTTTGTACAATAGTTTGTGTGTTTCGTTGTTTAGTTGGAGCCTGAGGAGGCGATATGTTTGAGCTGATTTTTCTTATGGTATTTTTTGGAATGTTAGTCATGACTGGTGTTACCTTTGTGACGGTCACGTTAGCCATTGTAGCTTCTTTTGCTGTTATGTTTGTGCTGGGGATGATGGGAGTGGTTATTCAGTTGCTTCCTTGGATTGTTGCTTTTGTCATTGCTTTATGGGTTTATCATCGCTTTGTTGCACGTGAAGGTTAACATGTTCGCAACAACTAAACAGGCGAATGTGCCGCTACTTGCTATAGTTATACTAATCAACCTACGTAGATAGGCGAGCGGTATACTTAGGGAGTAATTATGACCATAACTGAATTGAAGCATCTTTATCATCAGGACTTGTTAGCCGAAGCGATTATCGAGCCTTCCGAGCTTGATGGTGGGTGGGTAGTGGAATTTCGCCACAAACAGGGTGGCTTCCTTATGTTAACCGACATTCATGGAGCTGAGTGTCAGTACCTTGATCTTGATAAAGCCTCAAAATCGGCTCTCGCTGTAGGCTTTTCTCAGGTACGTATTGAAGCTAAGTAACCCGCCTTAAAACTATTCCTTTCTTCCAAAAAGTTATAAAACATTCATATCTATTCTTTCTTGTTATTAAAATGGTTGGTTAATCTATCGTCACGCAATGATTAGGGATGTCGTGACTATGTCATCAAATGGAAATACACAACAACAATTACCGGGTTTAGCTGCTCCTATTAATGATCAGCAGTTATCTCAACTACAGCAAGCATCAACCGCTTTATCTTCTAACCAATTAGCCTGGGTAAGTGGGTACTTTTGGGGATTAAGCCAATCTCAAAACTCAGCACAATTGACCCCTGTCGCCAGTGCCGTGACTTCTGCCGTTGCTGCTGCCCCCGCGGGTAAGCTGACTATTATTTATGCCTCTCAAACTGGTAATGCTAAAGGTGTGGCGGAAGCGCTTGAGCAAGAAGCTTCTGCTCACGGTATTTCCGCACAGTTGTTCGATGCAAGTGACTATAAAGGCAAAAACTTAGCGAAAGAAACCCACGTTATTTTTGTTGCGTCGACGAATGGTGAAGGCGAAGCACCAGACAATGCGATTGAATTACATGAGTTTCTGCAGTCTAAAAAAGTCCCTAAACTCACCAATCTAAAATTTGGTGTGATTGGTCTTGGTGACTCAAGCTACGAGTTTTTCTGTCAAACAGGTAAGGATTTTGATGCATTTTTAACGAAACAAGGCGCAACTCCATTCATCGAAAGGTTGGACTGTGATGTTGACTACGACGTTTCAGCAGCAGAATGGCGCCTTAAAGCGCTCGAAGTGATCAAAGATGACTTATCGTCTCAACCTGCGGATGTTGTGACGTTACCTGTCGCAACGGCAGGTGCTGCGTCGTCGTATACCAAGCAGAACCCTTATACAGCGACACTGTTAACAAGCCAAAAAATAACCGGGCGTGATTCAGGTAAAGATGTTCGTCATATTGAAATTGATTTAGAAGACTCTGGGCTGACCTACCAAGCGGGGGATGCACTGGGTGTTTGGTTTGAAAACAGTAGCGAGCTGGTGGATACGATTCTTGCACAGACTAATCTATCTGGCATTGAAAGTGTCGATGTTGATGGTGAAAGTGTCTCATTGCGTACAGCGTTAATTAAGAACTACGAAGTGACAGCGTCAAATCCGCAGCTTATTACCAAATATGCCGAGTTATCAGGCAGTAAAAAATTGCTGAAATTAGTCGAGAATAAAGATCAGTTAAGAGAGTATTCAGCTGAAACTCAAGTGATTGATGTACTCAAAGAGAAGAAAACCAAACTCGATGCCACATCGCTTCTGTCTATACTGCGTCGTCTAACACCACGTTTATACTCGATCGCGTCAAGCCAATTAGAAGTGGATGAAGAAGTTCACCTGACGGTGGCGTTAGTGGAGTATGACAAAGGAGAAGAAACTCGATACGGAGGGGCTTCTTACCACTTAGCTAAAGGGCTAGAGGAAGGTGGTGAGGTTAAAGTGTTTGTTGAACATAACAAGCAATTTAAACTTCCAGACGACAATGATACTCCCATTATTATGGTGGGGCCTGGGACCGGTATCGCACCTTTCCGAAGCTTTATTCAAGAGCGTGAAAATAAAGACGCGAAAGGTAAGAACTGGTTGTTCTTTGGTGACAGGACCTTTACTCAAGATTTCTTATATCAAGTAGAGTGGCAAAAGTACCTTAAGTCTGGCGTATTGGATCGTTTAGATGTTGCGTTTAGTCGTGATCAGCATGAGAAAGTTTATGTGCAACATCGCCTTCTGGAGCAAGGTGAACGAGTTTGGCAATGGCTGCAGGAAGGTGCGCATATCTATGTATGTGGAGATGCGACCCATATGGCAAAAGATGTGAATACGGCCTTGGTTGAAATTGCAAAGCTATATGGCGGCAAAAATTTAGCTGAAGCTGAGGAATATATAAACGAGTTAAGAAAAGCAAAACGTTATCAAAAGGATGTGTACTAATGAGCAAACAAGAAGTCTTAGGCCAAGTGTTGGGCCCATTAGCTGATAACGAGCGCTTGAAGCGAGAGAGTAATCACCTACGAGGCACGATTGAATCGGATTTAACCGATCAAATCACTGGTGGGTTTACAGCTGATAACTTCCAACTAATTCGTTTTCACGGTATGTATCAGCAAGATGACCGTGATATTCGAAATGAACGCACCAAGCAAAAGTTAGAACCTCTACACAACGTAATGTTACGAGCGCGTATGCCTGGCGGGATCATTTCTCCTAAACAATGGTTAGCTATCGACAAGTTTGCTTTAGACCATAGTCTCTACGGCAGTATTCGTTTAACGACTCGTCAAACGTTTCAGTTTCATGGCGTATTGAAGCCTAATATTAAACTGATGCATCAGACGTTGAATAGTATTGGTATTGATTCCATTGCTACGGCTGGCGATGTTAACCGAAATGTGTTGTGTACGACTAACCCGGTTGAATCTGAGCTTCATCAAGAAGCTTATGAGTGGGCAAAAAAAATCAGCGAACATTTATTGCCTAAGACTCGTGCATACGCAGAAATTTGGTTAGATGGTGAAAAGGTCGAAACCACTGAAGAAGAACCCATTCTTGGTAGTAACTATTTACCAAGGAAATTCAAAACAACCGTTGTTATCCCTCCTCAAAATGATGTGGACGTCCACGCAAATGACCTGAACTTTGTCGCCATCGCAGATGCTGGCAAGCTTATTGGCTTTAATGTTCTCGTCGGTGGTGGTTTGGCAATGACGCATGGTGACCTGTCGACATACCCACGACGTGCTGATGACTTTGGTTTTGTCCCACTGGCACATACTTTAGATGTCGCAGCTGCGGTGGTAACGACTCAACGTGATTGGGGCAATCGTTCTAACCGTAAAAATGCGAAAACCAAATATACGTTAGATCGCGTAGGGATAGACGTATTTAAAGCTGAAGTGGAAAAGCGAGCAGGTATCGCTTTCTCTAAAAGTCGACCATATGAATTTACAGAACGTGGTGATCGTATTGGATGGGTTGAAGGAATAGACGGTAAACACCACTTAGCTTTATTCATAGAGAATGGTCGCTTACTTGATTACCCTGGAAAACCTTTAAAGACAGGCGTCGCTGAAATAGCCAAGATTCATAAGGGTGATTTCAGAATGACCGCAAATCAGAATCTGATAGTGGCAGGGGTAAGTAAAACGCAGAAAACCAAGATTGAAAAGATAGCGCGCGCGCATGGCTTGATGGATGATCTAGTGAGCGAGCAGCGTAAAGATTCAATGGCATGTGTGGCATTCCCAACCTGTCCTTTAGCAATGGCGGAAGCAGAGCGTTTTCTTCCATCATTTGTTACTGAGGTTGAAGACCTGTTAGCGAAACATCAAATACCTAAAGAAGAGAGCATTATCTTACGTATTACTGGCTGCCCTAATGGATGTGGACGAGCGATGTTGGCTGAAGTTGGTTTAGTGGGTAAAGCACCTGGTCGCTATAATCTTCATCTCGGTGGTAATAAAGCAGGAACCCGTGTGCCTAAGATGTATAAAGAGAACATTACTGATAAGCAAATCTTGCAGGAGCTGGATAGTTTGATTGGAGAGTGGGCTCAAAAACGTACCAACAAAGAAGCATTTGGTGACTTTGTAATAAGAACTGGCGTGATCGAGGAAGTCAAAGTATCAAAGAGGGATTTCTATGCTTAAATTTGAAGAGGGCTATAAACTAGAAACATTATTGTCTTTGACCAAGACCGAGCAAATCCTCAAGTTGGCCGAACTAAACGGACATTTAGAGTCGTTAAGTGCAGAGCAACGTATCGCCTGGGCATTCGAAAACTTACCTGGACAGCATGTTCTTAGTTCTAGCTTTGGTATGCAAGCAGCGGTGATGCTTCACTTAGTAAGCCAGGTTAGAGATGATGTACCAGTGATACTCACCGATACAGGGTACTTGTTTCCTGAGACATACCAATTTATTGATCAACTTACTCAGCAACTAGACCTGAATGTACACATATATAGTGCAAAACTGAGCCCTAACTGGCAAGAAGCAAGATACGGTAAGTTGTGGGAGCAGGGTATAGAGGGGATTAAGCAGTATAACCTCATTAATAAAGTGGAACCGATGAAGCGTGCGCTTGAAGAGCTCAAGGTTACAACTTGGTTCTCCGGTTTAAGAAGAGAGCAAGCAGAGAGTCGTTCGAGTTTACCCGTGTTAGCTATTCAAAATGGACGCTTTAAATTTCTTCCCATTATTGATTGGTCCAACCAAAATATAGAAGATTATCTTCATTCGCATGAGCTGAGTTACCACCCTCTTAAAGAAGAAGGCTATTTATCTATCGGTGATACGCACACAACTCAAAAGTGGGTGCCTGGCATGAAAGAAGAAGAGACGCGGTTTAATGGTCTAAAGCGAGAATGTGGACTACATGAAGAAGATGATGAGCAAGATGGCTCTGGAATCTAACTATTAAGATGTAAAAAAGAGGGCGAAAGCCCTCTTTTTTTAATAACTCTGTGGATAACCTGTATTTGAGTTGAGGGTAAATTGGGATAAATAAGCCTTTGGGATGATTTTTAATAAATAACCGCTATTTTTGCAATTTATTCAAAAAAACGCTTGCCAATGTGATGCTGATCTCTATAATGCGTCCTCACTGACACGGCAGAGCCCACAAGGGTTCACGGCAATGTTCAGTAAGGCTTCTAGCCAAAAGAGATTTCAGGATTTGTTTTTGAAATAAGTAAAAAATAAATCAATAAAGTGTTTGACACGAAAGAATATCCCGCTAGAATGGCCGCCTCTTCAAACGGAAAGCAAATTGCTTAACCAAGTGAAGAGATGTTCTTTAAAAATTTAGACCTATATCAATCTGTGTGGACACTTGTTGATGATAATCATTATGTTTGCTTCTGCTGCAAAGTAGAAACGAACCACTTCTTCGGAAGTAAAATGGTTTTCAATGAACACGTGACCTAAGGGTAGTAAGCTCGCTTACTGTCACACAGTCAAAATTCATTATCGTTCTGTTGGAACGATAATAGCTTTAAAATTACTTCTTACTTTTTAAGTAAGGGACAGTTTTGAAGTC
>NZ_JAKJSS010000023.1:0-56571 GCF_050337205.1 Vibrio nomapromontoriensis | reverse complement strand
GCATCTAAGCGGGAAGCGAGCCCTGAGATGAGTCTTCCCTGGCACTTTAAGTGTCCTAAAGGGTTGTTCAAGACTAGAACGTTGATAGGCAGGGTGTGTAAGTGCTGCGAGGCATTGAGCTAACCTGTACTAATTGCCCGTGAGGCTTAACCATACAACACCCAAAGGGTTTTGATGGACTCAAAGCAAGAACAGATTGAATGTGTATTTAAGAACTTTTATTAAGCTTTCCAGATTAATTTTGCCTTTAGCTTTTAATAAAAGCTGAAAGTAAAAGAAGAATTTGCTTGGCGACCATAGCGTTGCGGACCCACCTGATCCCATGCCGAACTCAGAAGTGAAACGCAGTAGCGCCGATGGTAGTGTGGGGTTTCCCCATGTGAGAGTAGGACATCGCCAGGCTTTGAACAAATATCTACTAAAGCATACAAATTAAGACTTTATTTAGATAACAATTTGCGGAGGGATGGCTGAGTGGTCGAAAGCACCGGTCTTGAAAACCGGCAAGGGTTAATAGCCCTTCTAGGGTTCAAATCCCTATCCCTCCGCCACTATTAAAAAAGCCCGCTGATTTTCAGCGGGCTTTTTGCTATCTAAAATATACCTCGCAAGCATTATCTATCTTCACTCGAGACCTCGAACAAAAAGACTTCTTCGATATCGGATCTACTGCCATTACAATAAGCACCTAATAGTAAATCTTGTAATTGAGGTTAGGTGATAAATGTATGGATGTTGATGCTGTATGGTTAAACCGAAAAATATCTGCTTTGCTGAAGCCTGGCTACGCTATTGATTCAGTACAACCAATCCAACAGTTATGGGGCGGTTATGGTGGGTTATTACGAGTAGGGACCAAGAATGGTCACCATTCTAACCGCATTATTGTTAAGCATATTCAACTACCAGAGCTTGCACCGCTTACGCATCCTAGAGGGTGGAATACGTTACGATCACATCAACGTAAACGACAGTCCTACCAAGTAGAATTTCATTGGTATACCCATTACGGTGAAAGAATGCCGACTGGCTGGATTCCTAAATGTTTAGGGAGCTCAGAGGCTGAGAGGCATTATTTTTTGCTTTTACAAGATCTTCATCAGATTGGAAGAGACCGAGTTGTCACTAAACCGACTCAGCTAGAGATTTTCACGGTATTACACTGGCTTGCAGAGTTTCATGCATTTTGGTTAGGGGAAAGTCCGCAGGGGTTGTGGGAGCAAGGTTCTTATTGGCATTTAGAGACTAGACCGGATGAACTTGCCGCAATGGCGGATAAACGCTATCAGCGCGCAGCGGCTATTTTAGATAAACTCATGCAAACCTGTCCTTATCAAACCTTAATTCACGGTGATGCCAAGCTCGCCAATTTCTGTTTTGATGACTCTGGAGAGTTGGTGTCTGCTGTGGATTTTCAGTATGTGGGTGCTGGCGTCGGCGTTAAAGACCTCGTTCTATTTCTAACAAGCGTGGTTGATTTTGAAGATGAAAACCTGTCACTTACGCCTTACTTATCTTGCTATTTTCATGCCTTAAAAGCGGCTTTGAAACATCATAGGCCAGAAGTTGATGCTGCCCTGGTATGCGATGCTTGGAATGAACTTTTTGACGTAGCGTGGGCTGACTTTCAACGCTTTTTACTAGGCTGGTGTCCGACTCATTGGAAAGTGAACGATTTTACCATCACATTGACAAATCGAGCGTTAGAGCGGCATGGCTTGTGATTTAGCTTGGAAATCAAAAATGCCTCCCTTTAGGAGGCATTGTATTGGTAACTAGTTTTATTTCTCTATTAGCGTTAACGCTTTACGAGAAACTTCTCCAGCCGCTTTTGTCATGTTTTGTTTTTCTAGTGTGTCTGCTAGATACGCATAATCAGAGACATCTGGGCGAAGTGAAAGCGCTTGTTCTAAGTGGCGTTGAGAATCGGCCCATTTCTCTTCACGGAAATAGAACTGAGCAAGCGCACTATGTGCATTGGCACTATTAGGGTTCTTTTTCAGAGTGTCCTCTAGCAACATAATGACCGGGTGAGAGTCCGGTAGATTAAGCTCTGGTAGCAGGGTATAAAGTTCATCATGAGACTGTTTCTTTAACGCTTCTTTGATGACAGTAAAAGCTTCGGTATCTGATTTTCTCGCGATGAGTTGCTTGGTAAAGCAACCTACAAGATGCGCACTTTGACGTGTCTTTCTTGGCAGCTTATCCCAATGAGCAATCAACCCTTCACTTCCTTGCTGGGAAGCAACATCTTCTAGAAGGCCACACTGAGAGCGCTCTTCTAGTGCATCGAGTTCAGACTCATCGATCATTTTCGCTTTTTTAAGTTTTGGCAATAAATCAAGCAGAGCTTGCCATTCTTCTAAGGCGCGGTATGTCGTTTTAAGCAAGCTTAGTACGATGGTATTGTGCGGATACTGCTGCTTTAAAGACTCCAATATTGGCAATGCGAGTTCGTATTCCTCCTCACGAACAGCCTGTTTTGCTTTGGTAAGATCAACAGCAAGCTGAGAGTTTTGTTGCTTGGCCGCAAGGGCTAAGTAATGGTCTCGCTTAGTCTTGTCGCCTTGACCAAGCGCTGCCTCTGAGGCGACGAGATAGCACAAAAGCGGCATATCGTGATGATTTGCCCAGCGAGTCACTTTTTTCTCTGCTACTTTCCAGTCCCCTTCAAGCAGCTTAATAATGCCCTCGTTAGTGTAGCGGCGAGATCGGCGCATTTTTCTTACACTGAAGTAATTGAAGGTAGAAACACTAGTGTAGAAAATTTTCTTTACGATGTATTCCAGTAGAAAAAGAGCAGCTAGCGTTGCAATGACAAAAATGACCAGTGTGGTAACGCTCATCTCAATGGTCTGATTCGCTATCGATATTAAGACATAGCCTTGTTGACCGGAAAACTGCGTACCAGCAAATAGCCCCGCGCCTAAAACGGCGAAAAGAAATAGAATTCGAATCATTATTTCTCCTCCGTGATGATAGTGGTGACCTCACGACGTAGGCGATCTGTGATGACGTCAGAAAGTTGAGCTTGGGTTTCTAGCTTAACTGGGTAGTCGACTTGAATGTTTTGGGTGCTTAGTTTGCTAAGGGTGGCATCAAATTCTTTTACGGCATTATTGTCTTGGTCAAAGAAAGATGTCGACCACTGCTCAGCCGCTTGTAGTGATACTTTATAGATCTCACCTTGCTCTTGATAAATGGCGCGAATCGCCGTTTCAATTTTAGATTTAATATTCTCTCTAAGATAAAAGTGTTGAGATGGAGAGAGCAAAGGAATGACGTTGCCGTCACGAGAACGGAAGGTGATGAAGTTCTCAGAGAAGTCTTTTAGTGAGGTCATCAAGTTATCTTGCCAGTCGTAGATATCGCCCGAAACTTGCTGTTTCTGTACCTCTGGAGCTTCAGGTAGTATTGCATTGGCAAGAGGAAGGCTATCAACCTGTTGCTGTAAAGAAGTCAGTCGGAGTACTAGCCCATCACGATCGATGAGAGGAACCATTCTAAGTTTGGTAATATCGTTGGCCATTGATTGTCTTAAGGCGACTAGACTTGGGTCATTAAGCGCAGCAATACGATGATCGGCAGACTCCATAAGACGAGTCGCGCTCACCACATCATGCTCTAAAAACAGTTTACGTCCAGCGAGCTTAACCAAATAGTCGGCTTCAGCGAGTAGCCAATCATTAGGCCGGCGTCCTTTTACGTCCGCAACGGCTAACTGCAGGCTTTGAATACTTTTCTGCTGTTGGGCTAAGATCACTTCGGCTTTATGAGTGACTGTCTTAGCTTGCTCAAGAGTTTGTGTTTTGACTTGTTCCATATCGCTTGAAACGTTGGTTTGAGTTGCCTTAAGTTGTGATTCTAGCTCGGCGATACGTTTTTCATAATTACTTGTTTGTTGTTGCATTTGATAACTGAGCCCACCACCAAAAATGACAGCAAGTACGATAGCGGCAGTTCCCAGTTTGACTCCCCGTTTACCTTGTTTTTCTTCAAACTCAGGCTCTTTCGATGAGGGTGGCGTCGGTGGTGTTGCGATGGCGGGTTCGACTTGAGATTCTATTGTTGAATTCTCAGGGGCTAGTGCCTTGACGTCTTGTTGATCGTTTGACGTAGATTGCTCGTCTTTATTCTTGTTCGTCATGCTTAAGTCCTGTATCTAAGCGCTGGAGAGCAGCAAGTATTGTTGAGTTCGATGCACCTTTTGTCGTGATTACGTTGCGAAATTCGTGCATCGTTGCAAACTTAGCAATTCGTTCACTAGGAACCAATAGCGTTAATTGGGTCAGCCAAGTGTGTGCTGGCTTTGGTGTTTGCGCGATCAAATAATCGAGTTGTTCACCACTTGTTACGATGATATTTTCAAGTGACAGTGATTGCCATTCATCCACGTTATTGGAAGAGATAGGAATAAATTGGCGTTGATAGACTTCAAGGTAGAGTACGTTGGCGCCTCTTTGAGTCAGTTGTTGGTGAATCAGCTCACGTCCGCCATTCCCTCGAAGAATGACGATGGTTTTTCCTGAAACATCCTTTAATTCAGGCAGATTCAGCAGGTGTTCGCTATCACTTGTTGTCGGGTAGTGTACGTTTTGTTTACAAGTATTGCTTAATTCATGTGCGGTTTTTTGACCAACCCCAAGATAAATTCGGTTTACTGGCCACGTAGCACCGGATTCTAATAGGATGTAATGGGCATTGATGACAGCATGTTGGCTGACGGCGATAATAATGTCTGCATCGTGGAGCTGACGGCTAAAATTGCCATTAGGTTTACAAGGTATGATGTCAATAAGAGGGTGATGGAGGGCGGTGCCCCCCATGTTTTTAATGAGTTCGCATAGTTCAACCCCTTGCGCGCCAGGGCGTGTTACTAGCACTTTCATCCGTGATTACTCGTGGTCTTGGTAGAGTTTTTCTAGAATGTCTTTAGCTCCTTGGTCTAACAGCTGATTTGCAAGCTGGATACCAAGTGCTTCTGCATCTGAGCGTTTACCATGAATCTCTCCCCGCACAATTAAAGAACCGTCAGGTTCACCGACTAAAGCTCGCAGCCAGATGTCATCACCATCAAGTAGTGAGTAGCTGCCGATAGGAACTTGGCATCCCCCCTCCAACGTCAGATTCATTGCTCGCTCGCAAAGAACGCGATCTGCGGTATCTTTGTGGTTTAGAGGTTGCAGGAGTTCGATTAACCTTTGATCGTCGAGACGACATTCAATACCAACCGCTCCTTGACCCACAGCCGGTAGTGATACCTCTGGCTCAATGAAGCTACGAATTCTTGATTCAAGCTTGAGGCGCTTTAGGCCTGCAGCGGCGAGGACAATTGCGTCATAGTCGCCATTGTCGAGTTTGCCTAAACGAGTACCGACATTACCACGTAGCTCTTTGATTTCGATATCAGGACGACGTTCTTTAATTTGGCACTGACGACGAAGACTGCAAGTACCGACAATTGCGCCTTTTGGCAGTGAATCCAGATCTTGATATGTATTGGATACAAACGCGTCGCGAGGGTCTTCTCGTTCACAAATGGTAACTAGACCAAGTCCTTCAGGAAAGTCGACAGGAACGTCTTTCATGGAGTGCACGGCGAGGTCTGCACGGCCCTCAAGCATTGCTACTTCAAGCTCTTTTACGAATAAGCCTTTGCCGCCGACTTTCGCCAGTGGAGTATCAAGAATAATATCGCCTTTAGTGACCATGGTGACGAGCTCGACTTCAAGACCTGGGTGAGCGGCGATGAGGGCATCTTTTACATAGTGGGCTTGCCATAAGGCTAGGGGGCTTTTTCGGGTAGCAATTCGAATAGGTGTCGCTTGAGTCATGTTGTTCTCGTTAGCATTTCATCTTGGTAATGGGATTAATCCTATCACTGTCTCTATTAAATGATTAGTGATTTCCCTGCTCGCAAATTAGGGTCTTGTGTCTAACATCACAAAGATTACTAATAGTGTGAGATTAATCGCATTTGACGCAGCGACTACTGTTAGAATTGTTGGTGGTTGGCCCAGTGTTATCACTCGTTGTAATCAGTGCTTAATGCTGGTGCTATCTGTCTGAGTATTGCTTTACCAGTCATGATAAAAGTGTTACATTGATCACGTTTTGAGGCGGTAATTGTTTAAGATCCACGCGAATCAGCAGTTGGGTCCAACCTAGGAATAACCTTTGCAGGCTTACATTGATACTCTTATCCAAAGGCTAGATAACCTTAATCAGCAGCGTATTGAGCGCGCGCTGGCGCTTATGGATCTGCAAGGGCAGCGTGTATTCCAGCTTATCCCGGCCTTATTCCATTTTAATCATCCAATTATTCCTGGCTATTTCGAAGGTTCTACTCCTAGTGGGCTTTATGGCTTTGAATCTAATTCTCTTCAGCAGCAATTCATTGATGATATTCAGCTAGCGCTGGGTCAGCCTCTTCCCCCACCAGAACAGACGGACATCCTTGGTCTTTATACCATGGGTAGTACATCGTCTATTGGTCAAAGTACATCAAGCGATCTTGATATTTGGGTGTGTATTTCCCCTGACATGCCGACGGATGCACGAGAAAAACTCAGTAATAAGTGCTTATTGATCACGGATTGGGCGCAAGGTCTAGGCGTTGAAGCGAACTTCTTTTTGATGGATGAAGAGCGTTTTCGTAGTAATGTGTCAGAAGAGATGACTGGAGATAATTGTGGTTCGTCTCAGCACCTTCTTTTATTAGATGAATTTTACCGTTCTGCTGTTCGACTGGGCGGACAACGTTTGTTGTGGCAAATCGTCCCACCAGAAATGGAAGAGTGCTACGATGAGTATGTCACACAGCTTTGTGACGGCGGCTACATCAACTGCGATGAGTGGATTGATTTTGGTAGATTGAATCGAATTCCTGCGGAAGAGTACTTTGGTTCCAGCCTATGGCAGCTTTATAAGAGCATCGACTCTCCATATAAATCCGTTTTAAAAGCGATTCTTCTTGAAGCATATTCATGGGAATACCCGCATACTCAGTTATTGAGTATTGATACTAAACGTCGATTTTTTGCCCATGAGCCTGATCTTTATGGGATGGATGCGTATTATTTAATGCTGGAAAAAGTCACGCGTTATTTAGTTCGAATTGGTGACCATACTCGCCTTGATCTTGTTCGGCGTTGTTTCTACCTCAAAACCCATGAAAAACTGTCTAGAGAACCGGGTGTAGGTTCTGTTCCTTGGCGTCGTGAAGCGCTGGGTTTAATGACGGCTGAGTGGCAATGGCCGCAATCGGTATTAGAAGAGCTTGATAACCGACGTAATTGGAAAGTAGAGCAAGTCATGGTCGTGCATAACGCTTTGCTTGATGCGTTGATGCTGAGCTACCGAAACTTAATCCAGTTTGCTCGTCGCAACGACATTACCTCTGCAATTAGCCCTCAAGATATCAGTATATTGGCTCGTAAGCTGTATGCCGCGTTTGAAGTGCTTCCTGGTAAAGTCACCTTATTGAATCCTCAGATTTCACCTGATTTGCACGAGCCAGATCTCAGCTTCATTGAAGTGAAAGAAGGAAAGAATTATCAATCGGGATGGTATTTGTATAAACAGCCTTTAATTGCTCATCGCTTATTAGGGCAACCTGCACTTCAGCACAATGAATATTTGAGTAAATTGGTATCATGGGCCTTCTTTAATGGCCTTATTACGGAATCAACACACCTGAATTCAGTGGTTCGTGATGCGCACATCGATATTGATAAATTTTATCAAATGGTGAGTGATCTGCGAAACACCTTCTCGCTTAGAAAGCGTCGTCCAAGTATGCAAGCTCTGGCGAGTCCATGTGAAGTTAGTCAGCTAGCGATGTTCATCAATTTTGAAAGCGATCCAACAAGTACGTTATCGGGGAAATCATCGAAAGTTGACTTAAAAAGTGTCGATATTTTTAGTTTTGGTGAAGAGGGACAAAGCCTAGTGGGATCGGTAGATCTCGTGTACCGAAATTCATGGCATGAAGTTCGAACGCTACACTTTAAGGGCGATACGGCGATGTTGGATGCGCTAAAAACGATTTTGGGCAAAATGCACCAAGATGCGCTACCTCCAGAGTCTGTGGATGTCTTTTGTTATAGTAAGAACTTACGTGGTGTATTGCGAAATACTATTTATCAGCTGTTAGCTGAGTGTATTGAAATGCGCTTAAAGCCCGTTGACCAAGAGAAGCGTCGTCGCTTTAAAGCCATTAAATTGGCAAACCAAATGTATGGGTTGTTTTTTGAACGTCGCGGTGTCTCGGTTCAAAAACTTGAAAACTCTGTCGACTTTTACCGTAGTATTTCAACGAATAAGCTACAAGGCTCACCGTTGCTAATGCTCGACCGAGAAGACGAATTCCAATTGCCTCAAGCGGTAGATGGCTTTGCGAGTGAGGGGTTAATTCAGTTCTTCTTTGAAAATACTGATAATGGCTTCAATATTTTTGTTTTGGATGAAACGAATCAGGTTGAGGTATATCATCAAATGCGTGGTAGCAAAGATGAGATGATCGCCAGTGTGAATAGCTTTTATACCTCTAACGTCAATCAAAATGACGGAATGGCGAATAAGCTCATTAACTTCAACTTGCCGCAGTATTACCAGATTATTCATCCAGAAAAAGGGGAAGCGTATGTCATCCCTTATCGAAATGACGCTTCACCCAATTCAAGAACATCAAAGGCTGTAAACCTCTAAGCCCATTCTATGTCTTCATCTGCGTGCTTTTCGCATTCAGATTTAACCATCTTCATGAGTTCTTCGCCTGAGCGAGAGCAGATCCAGCTGCTCTCTACCCATTTAAAGTGAAAGCCACCCGATTTAGACGCGAGCCAGATTTCATGCATTGGCTCTTGGCGATTGATGATGATCTGACTGCGGTTTTCAAATTCCAGAGTCATTACGTTGCCAGAGACCTCATAATCAATGTCTGCGCCTGAATCATCGATAGCTTCCTCAATGATTTGCATTTGAGCATCGACGAGTTGATGAAATTCCGTGTCGTTCATTTTGTTATCCTATTGCTTTTCTATTTCGTGGTGCGATTATAGGGGGCATTGAATTAATAATCACGATATGCAAAATGAAAAAGACGATCACGGCAATATTTATGCTCGTGGCAGTAATGTTAGCTGGCTGTGGGCAAACGGGCCCACTGTACATGCCTGCTGATGAAGCCCCGGCAACAGAGCAGACTCAATAGTCATCGCCATATTTTAAAGGAATACTCGATTTGGATTACTTCAACTATCAGGACGATGGCCAGCTATGGGCTGAAAATACGTCACTAACACAACTTGCTGAGCAATATGGCACACCTTTGTACGTTTACTCTCGAGCGACACTTGAGCGCCATTGGAATGCGTTTGATAAATCGGTTGGTGAACACCCGCATTTGGTTTGCTACGCGGTAAAAGCTAACTCCAATTTAGGCGTACTGAATACATTGGCGCGACTTGGCTCTGGATTTGACATCGTTTCTGGCGGAGAGCTAGAACGTGTTGTTGCCGCTGGAGGAGATCCAGCTAAAGTGGTTTTTTCTGGAGTGGGTAAAACAGCTCAAGAAATGCGTCGAGCTTTAGAGCTAGGTATTAAGTGCTTTAACGTAGAATCAGAGCCCGAATTGGAGCGTCTAAATCAGGTAGCAAGTGAACTTGATGTTATAGCGCCTATCTCTCTTCGAATTAATCCTGATGTTGATGCTCATACTCATCCTTATATTTCCACGGGATTGCGTGATAATAAGTTTGGTATCGCTTTTGACCGTGCTCCAGATGTGTATAAATTTGCCCAGAGCTTACCGCATTTGTCGGTGCAGGGTATTGATTGCCACATAGGCTCTCAGCTGACGGACATAGAGCCTTTTATTGATGCTACTGATAGGCTATTGGCACTTATTGACCAACTGCGCGACGCTGGCGTTAATATTCGCCATCTCGATGTTGGTGGTGGACTGGGTGTTGTCTATCGTGATGAACTGCCGCCGCAACCATCGGATTATGCAAAAGCATTGTTAGCGAGACTAGAAAATCACCCTGAATTAGAGCTCATCTTTGAGCCCGGTCGTGCTATCGCCGCCAATGCAGGGGTGCTATTGACTAAAGTTGAGTTTTTAAAGCATACCGAACATAAGAATTTTGCCATTGTAGACGCGGCAATGAATGATTTAATGCGTCCTGCTCTTTATCAAGCTTGGCAAGACATCATTCCGGTTATCCCTCGCCAGGGTGAGGCGGTGAGCTATGATTTGGTCGGTCCAATTTGTGAAACCGGTGACTTTATCGGTAAAGATCGCGCATTGGTATTGGAGCAAAATGATTTGTTAGCGGTACGCTCTGCTGGTGCTTACGGTTTTGTGATGTCATCGAATTATAATACACGACCTCGAGTCGCTGAGGTAATGGTAGACGGCAACCAGTCTCATCTCGTGCGTCAGCGTGAAACACTGGCGAGTCTGTGGGAACTTGAGAGTATCTTACCGGAGTAAAGAAACAACTATGCATTTCCATTTTTCTAAAATGCACGGATTGGGTAATGACTTTATGGTCGTAGACTGCATTACTCAGAATGTGTTTTTCTCGCCAGATCTCATTCGCCGCCTAGCGAATAGGCATACGGGAGTGGGTTTTGATCAACTATTAATTGTTGAAGCGCCCTATGATCCGGAAACGGATTTTCATTACCGCATTTTTAATGCCGATGGCAGCGAAGTGGAACAATGTGGCAATGGAGCGCGTTGCTTTGCTCGTTTTGTACAGATGAAAGGGCTAACCAATAAGTACAGTATCAGCGTTAGCACTAAGAAAGGGAAAATGGTACTCAAGTTAGAAGAGAATGACTTGGTTACCGTTAACATGGGTCAGCCAGAGTTTGAGCCAAGTAAAATCCCATTCAAAGCGAAGCAGAAAGAGAAAACGTACATTATGCGTGCCGAGGAGCAGACTCTGTTTTGTGGTGCGGTGAGTATGGGAAACCCACATGTTGTGACGGTGGTCGATGATACCGATACAGCCAATGTAGAGAAGTTGGGGCCGTTACTTGAATCACATGAACGTTTTCCAGAGAAAGTGAATGCTGGATTTATGCAAGTTGTGAACCGCAATGAGGTTAAGCTACGAGTCTACGAACGTGGTGCTGGGGAAACCCAAGCTTGCGGAAGTGGTGCTTGTGGCGCCGTTGCGGTTGGTATTGTACAAGGATTACTGGACGAAAAAGTTACGGTTCGACTCCCTGGAGGCGACTTGAGCATTGCGTGGCAAGGTGAGGGGCACCCATTATTTATGACAGGTAGCGCAACCCATGTTTTTGATGGGCAGATTTCCTGTTAAGCAAATTTCCAGTTAAGCAATAACCCATTATACTAATGGCGGACCCCGTTTTCGGGTCCGCCATTTTTTCGTGTCTTCATTAATGAATGACAAGTAGAGACAAAGAATCAAAGGGAAGCATTTTGTCTGAGTTTGAAGCTGATCACCTAACGGCAGAAGTGGTCGCACAGTATCTATTCGATCATCCGGATTTTTTTAAAGGTAGAGAAACCTTAGTGGAAAAGCTAGCGCTTCCACATCAACAGCAAGGCGCTGTATCATTGGTTGGAATTCAACTGCAGCGACACCGTGAGCGAATTGAAGCATTAGAGGAAGAAATTACCACCCTAATGTCGCTTGCCGCGCGTAATGATAAAACGTTTTATGAATTTATGTCGCTGCAAGAAGGCCTATTGAAATGCCGTGATTTACAAGGGGTGATGAGTGCGATTACGCAAACCGCACATGATCTTAACCTCAAAGGTTACGTAAAATTGCTTAATACCGAGAAAGGGGGCGATTCGCTATCAATGGAAAGTTGGCAGCGTTTTACCACTAATCATTTGAACGGTAAAGATGCCTACCTCGGCCGATTAAGAAAGGCAGATAGAGAGCTACTTTTTGGTGATGCTAACGTTCCTGAGCTTGGTTCATACGTGGTATTACCCCTTAAGCGCCAATTTGCTCAAGGCTTTTTAATCTTTTCTAGTGAAGATGGCGGTCACTTCCAACCTGACATGGATACGTTATTTCTAAGGCACCTTGCCCTAGTGCTGTCGTATCTGTGTGAGAGTTTAGAGTGGCGTCAACTTGAGGAAGACAATGTCAGACCAAGTACTGCCTAACTGTTTGCAAAAACCGTTAGAGCGCTTTTACGAATATTTGCGCAGTGAGAAAGGGCTTAGCCTTCATACTCAACGAAATTACCGTCAGCAATTAGAGACCATGGGTGTCCACCTTTATGAAATGGGGGTGAGTGATTGGACTCAGGTCGATGCCGGTTGGGTTCGGCAATTAGCGGGTAAGGGCATGCGTGAAGGTATGAAAGCGAGCAGCATTGCTACTCGTCTGTCATCACTGCGGAGCTTTTTTGATTTTTTGATTCTTCGTGGGGAGCTGAACGCTAATCCTGCTAAGGGAGTGAGTGCGCCAAGAAAGCAGCGGCCATTACCGAAAAATCTCGATGTTGATGAAATGGCTCAATTGCTCGAAGTGAACGAAGAGGATCCTTTAGCCGTTCGTGACCGAGCGATTATGGAGATGATGTATGGCGCCGGGTTACGTTTAGCTGAACTCGTCGGCATTGATGTTAAACACTTGAATATGTCCAGTGGTGAAATTCGAGTGATTGGTAAAGGCGATAAAGAGCGCAAGGTCCCTTTCTCCGGTCAAGCCGTTGAGTGGGCAAAGAAATGGCTCAAGCTGCGCGGCAGTATTGCTAAGTCTGGGGAACCCGCGTTATTTGTCTCAAAATTAGGGACGAGAATCTCCCATCGAAGTGTACAAAAAAGAATGGCGGAATGGGGACAGAAACAGTCTCTTGCTAGCCATGTTAGTCCACATAAGTTGCGCCACTCTTTTGCAACCCACATGCTAGAGTCGAGTAATAACTTACGTGCCGTACAAGAGTTATTAGGTCATGAAAATATCTCGACGACGCAGATATATACCCACTTAGACTTTCAGCATTTGGCACAAGCTTATGATCAGGCTCACCCCCGTGCGAAAAAGAAAAACTAAGGACTGAATGATGCATTTTTACCGTAGTGTGCCGACAATTAAGGCGATGACATTCGACCTTGATGATACCTTATATGACAATCACCCGGTGATCCGTAAGGTTGAGGAGCAAGCATCACAGTGGCTGTATTCTCAGCACCCCATTAGTCAGCGTTGGGATAAAACACAGTGGCAAGCCTTTAAGTTTCAGTTACTTAAGAAAAATCCTGAGTTAAAGCATGACGTGACGCAGTGGCGTCAGCAACAGGTTTTACAGGGATTAATGCATTTGGGTTACGATAGGCCAAATGCTCAGAGCGCGGCTGATGAATTAATTCAGCGAGTACTTCTTTGGCGCAGCGATTTCGATGTTCCACATGAAACACATCAGGTTTTGCAACGTTTGAGTCAAGCCATGCCTTTGGTGGCTATCACTAATGGCAACGTTAATGTGCCGGCCATCGGGTTAACGCGATACTTTTCACTGGTGCTTAAAGCTGGCCCCGATGGGCGGGCAAAACCGCATGAAGATATGTTTGCTAAAGCTGCCGCACACCTTAATGTCGACCGCCAGCATATATTGCACGTTGGTGATCATGCCATTACGGATGTATTGGGAGCAAAACGACATGGTTTCAGTGCGTGCTGGTTCAATGACCAAGCAAGAAGTGCGAGAGCAACGCCTCGACTGAAAATCTTACCGGATATCGAAATTAATCAGTTAACATCGTTGCTGTCTTTGGTGTAGATCCAAGGCGCGCAGTATTCTTATTCGTTGCTTAAAAATTATGAACTGCTTAAGGTTCTGATTGGGCAACGAATAACCCCTCATTTTCTTTCCCAGTTTTTCTCTTTATATCGAAGTCGGTTTATTTATGGTTTCTCTAAGCGATGACCACAGCGTTCGGCTTGATACCTTGCTAGGTAGTCTTTAAAAAAAGCGAGCATTGTTCGCGCTGTTTTGTCACTTTCCAATTCGTTGATCATCTGAGCGACGACCTCAAAGGTACACAGGTTACCACTTTGTTGGTTTCGTCTTAGTTGGTATTGCGAAGACTCCGGCGCGGTAATGCTGACTTGAGGGAGCGCTTGTAACCAATCACTTCTGTTCAACATTTTCTTCGCTTCTTGCCAAGTGGCATCTAACAAAATGAAGTGGCTCCCACGTGGATGCTGTGATTGCCATTGAGCCAAAGGAACACTACTTTCTGAAGGAAATACCAAGACAGGAGTGGTATTTCCTTCATTTTCGCACACGGAAGGACCTTCTTTAGGGGCGATATATGAAGGGATTGGCCCTTTTCGTTGCCATATCTCAATATGGGTATTGGGCAATAACTGTTTGACGATTTGTCCTGTGTTGGTGGCGCGCTTAGTTTCATTAGGGTGAGTCAATAGCGTGACAGTAAGATCACTGGTGATCGTAGGGATCGCGTCGCAGTAACAGTTATGTTGAAAGCCACAACGTACACACGTTGTGGCTAGGCATGGGGATTGATTCATCTTCATTGGCTCTTATAGAGTCTTAGGCCACCATTACTTATTGGATAGAGGATGTTCCCTACCTTTTCTTCCGTTGCGACCAGTGAGCCTTCTTCTTGGGTAAAGATGCGCTGAGACACTAAGTACTGCTGCTGGTGGCGGGTCATCACTACTTGTACTTGTTGGTCATTGAGTTGCTGCCAAAATCCGCGCTCTTCTGTAGCAGGAGATTGGTCGGCGTAATCGTAGCGAGTAATGGCAGTGTGATCGGCATTAAGAGTCATTGAGACGGTAAAGCCAGTGTTCTCTGTTGATTGTGCAGTATAGGTGTTGACCCAGCTTAGTGTGCGATCGCGGTTGGATACGGTCGCGCATCCCTGACGAGGTTGATCATCCATCACTAAGGCGGCGCTCCATCCATACACACTGTCACTCATGGTGTCGTTACACAGTTTACTGGTCATCGTGAGATTGGCATCATCAAACTCATAACGACGAGTGTTTTGGGTGATCTGCTTGGATTCAAGTTCCAGTGTTTGAGGGTCATTACCCATTTGGCTAAATTGAGCCATTTTTGATGTATTGAATTTTAAATTCCAAAATGGTTCGTTACCTAACACTTGAGTGGGTCGCAACGGTTGGTCACAGCGGTTGGGGTTCTCTGCCGTGATCAGGTTGACTTGTTTAACAACAAATCGACCCGTGTAATCAGAATCAAACCCGCGGTGACTCGGCGCTTCTAAGTGACCAATCACTTCCGCATAAAGGGCTTGATAGGGCGTGCGAGACAACTTCTCTGCCGCTTCTCGTGCCTCTTTCGGCAGTTCAAGCCAATACTGTTGGGTACTGCCACAGGGTTGAATGGTTCGAGATTCATGACCAACGATCGCTTGTCCTCTTAGGACGTAGCTTTGTGGGGTAATGGTTTCTGGACGAGAAAGCTCCGCTTTAAGTGGCGTGGTGGACGACTCATTTGACGTTGTGTTGAAAGATGAGCACGCTTGCAGTATTAATACCAGTGGAACGGCGAATGACAGTCGTGACATTTTCATTGGATACTTTCCTTCGTCAGTAGATTTAAGTAAGGACTATTATGGCATATTGGTTGTTTAAAACGGAGCCAGATGAATTTTCTATTGATACATTACGTGTCCAAGGCTCTTCCTGCTGGGAAGGCGTACGCAATTATCAGGCTCGCAACATGATACGAGATGAGATGAAAGTTGGTGACCATGTCCTGATCTATCATTCATCCTGTAAAACGATTGGTGTCGCTGGCGTTGCAATCATTACTAAGGCGGCTTACGTTGACCACTTTCAGTTTGATCCACAGAGTGATTACTATGACCCGAAGTCCACTCGAGATAATCCGCGTTGGTTAATGGTAGATATTGAATTTGTCGAAAAGTTCAATCGCGTACTTCCATTGAGCACCCTAAAAGCGATGCCGGAATTGAGTGATATGCCATTGGTGAAGCGAGGAAGCCGATTATCAGTGATGCCGGTGTTGCCGGATCAGTGGCAGGCGATTCAGCGCCGGGTCTCTCGTTAACGGAAAAATAGTGCATTACAAAACGCGGCACGAACGACAGTTTACTCGGTTATTACTTGGAAGTCGGGTTGGCGTGGTCTGGATAAGACATCCATTAGCTAAAAAATAGCGAGAGGAAAATACTCCTATGCTCTAAACAGGTGACCAAACCTATAGGGGGAGCACAGGAGTAGTATTGCTAAGCGCGTGCGAGAAGGTGCTGTTTCAGGTACTCAGCGACTGCGTCGTCGGCATTCGTGCCAATAACTTGGTTATTTGGCAGGGCTTTCTTTACTTTCTCGTGAGCATTTTCCATCACAAGGCCTTTACCTGCCATGGTCAGCATTTCAGCATCATTCATACCATCACCAAAGGCGATGCAGTGTTCAAGCCCTAACCCCAGAGTTTCAGCGACCGCTTTTAGTGCTTCACCCTTGGACACTTCCTTTGCCATCACTTCTAAACACCATGGTGTAGAGAAAGCAATGTTGAGAGTGTCGCCCAACTTAGCGCGTAATGTGTCTTCAAACTGTACTAGGTGCTCGTGATCATTATTGGGGTGAGTCACGAAAATTTTTGCGATACCTTGTGTCGGTGCACGGTTAGCATCAAACAACTGGTAGTTAAACCCAGTTTCACTGTGGAATTTCGCGAAGTACTCATCTTCTTGGCTTAGTAGCCACTTCTCATCTTGATACATATGAATAAACAGCTCATTGTCTACTTTAAATTCGTCGACAATGCGTTGAACCAGCGACTCAGGAATATCTTGGCTATAGAGCAGGTTATCTTGCTGATCATGCACACGTGCCCCGTTAGAGGTGATCATATATGCCGGAATGCCGACTGATTCACGAATACCCGCGACATCTACATGGTGGCGACCTGTTGCGAAAATGAATGTGTAGCCTTTGTTGTGTAATTCTTTAAGTGTTTGCTTGGTGTTGCTGCTGAGCAAGTGGTTGGGAGCAAGTAGTGTTCCATCTAGGTCAGAAGCAACAATACTGATCGAATCGTGATTAAGCGTCATAGGTCTCTCTAATAGGTTATGGTCATAGGCTAAGAAGTGAGCCTCATGGGTATTGTAGGGTAAATCATCTAATAAAAAGAGGGTAAACAGGAAGTGTAAATATTTCCTCATTTGCTAGGCAGTGAGGAAATATTATAGGCAGTAGGTACGGTTATTTGCTGACTTATGGTTGGCAATTGAAGAATTGTAAAAGGGCATTCATCGCTTGATTGCGGTACTCATCTTTCTCAAATAAAACTTCATGCTTGGCATGATTCACAGTGAGCATTTCCGCTTGGCTATTGGTTTTTTGTAATCGCGCCATAAAGCGTTGTTGTGCTTGATTGCTAACTATAATATCGCCTCCTGCTTGCAATAACAGTAGGGGGATTTGTATTTGCCTTGTTTGTTGAATGCACTGTTTTGCCGCCATGAGACCTTGCCAAACCCAGCGGGTACTTGGGCCACCCACTTTTAGCTCTGGTTTCAGTTCATACAGTTCTCTAAACCAGTGGTAACGCACTCTACTTTGTGACAAAGGGTTAATATCGAACGGCTTGGCGACATAGCCCTGATAGCCTGGTGCGTAGGTTGGTACAGGGTGTATTGCCGTCATAATCTGAGCAGCAGTGATAGCAAATGGTTTTAAGTAGGGAGGAACATTTACGCCATACATGGGCGCGCTAAGGGCGATTTTGTCAAAATTATGATTCGCTCTCGTTTGAATATATCGAGTGGCAATGGCCCCTCCCATTGAGTGTGCGAGTAAGTGGCGCTCTTCGTAGTCGTTGAGGTCGAATTGTTCGAGTATGAGCTGCATATCATCAAGGTAGTCGGAGAACTCGCCGATATGACCCATTTCTGGATTCGGTGCTAAGTGCGTCGATAGCCCTTGTCCACGGTGATCAAAGGAGTAGATGTCATAGCCAAGCTGGAAAAAATCGTAAAAGAGTTCTTGATACTTCCACGCGGACTCAATTCTGCCATTAACGACAACCAGAGCTTTTTTATGCTCAGGGCGGGTTAGTTTACACCAGTAGAGAGTGGTCCCATCTTTGGCTTTCTTTTGGCCTTCGTGTCGGCTCGCCCAAAACGCGGCAATTTGTGAGTGAATAACTTGCTCAAAATCTTGCTCTTGAGTATAAGGAACGTTAATTAAATTGGTATCGGTCATGAATTAACCTACAAGATAGTGTTGATGCCTCTATTGACGACCAGTTAGATTTCGTCAAAAACAGAATAAATACTCTTTTGCTGATAAGAGTAAATCAGTCGTAAGGAAATGCAATGGATTATCATGTTTGGCTTGCTTATGTTGTCACGGCGATTGTGTTCAGTCTCGCGCCAGGCTCAGGTATGGTGAATTCAGTCAGTAATGGCATTAATTATGGTACTCGGAAATCTCTTACGGCTATTTTAGGCCTACAGATTGGTTTGGCTGTTCATATTATATTGGTCGGTGCGGGTATCGGAGCGCTCATTGCCAAGTCAGCAATAGCATTTACCATTATTAAATGGGTAGGCGTGGTGTATTTGATTTGGTTGGGGATCCAGAAGTGGCGTGATACGTCGAGCCTAGCCGCTGATGCATCACATGATGCGAGTAGTGCGGGGGCGCTGCTACGTAGCGCGGTGTTTATTAACTTAACCAACCCCAAATCGGTGGTGTTCTTAGTCGCGTTATTTCCTCAGTTCATTGATCCTGCTGGTAATCAAGTCACGCAACTTATGATTTTGGGAGCGACAACGGTTGTGATTGATGCCACCGTGATGCTTGGCTACACGTCGCTGGCTTCTCAGATGGGACGCTATATTCGTTCTGGACGCATTATGGCTAAAATTAATAAGTTGTTTGGCTCGATGTTTATTGGCTGTGGCGCATTACTTGCCGCCGCGAAGTCTTAAAGGCTACGCATTGTGAACATGAACCCCACGTATGTCGCTCGTCAGCCGATTTTTAATGCTCGGCGCCATACGTTGGGTTATGAATTGTTGTTTCGAGATGGGGAGCGCAATGCATTCCCTGGGCATATAGAAGCGAACAGAGCAACTTATCGACTGATTACCGAAAACTACCTTTCTCTTGGTATGAACCCTGAAATAGCCTCGTCCCGATGTTTTATCAATTTCCCCCATCAAAGTTTAATACGACGTTTGCCATTGATGTTACCTAAAGACAAGGTAGTGGTGGAAATACTGGAAACTTGTACACCAGATCAAGAGTTGTATGAGGCGATTCGTGAGCTGTATCGTGCGGGCTATACGATTGCGCTTGATGATTTCGTTTACACTCCGGCTTGGGAACCCTTTTTACCCTTTGTGCAAATAGTTAAGCTCGATATTATGGCGATGGGCGTGGAAAAAGCGTGTGCCTTTGTCAGGCGGCAGAGAGGTAAGGGCAGTACTCGTCACTATCTGGCGGAACGAGTAGAAACTGAACAGGAGTTCAAACTTACTAAGCAGGCCGGGTTTAAGTTTTTCCAGGGTTTTTTCTTTAGCAAGCCTATCATGCAAAAGCAGGTCTATATTAGCGCTGAACAATTGGTCGCGATGGAGTTGTTTCAGCAAGTCTGCCTACCGGAGGTTGATTTTGACAAGGTAGAACGTATTGTGGCGAAAGATGTTGTGCTGTCTTATAAACTACTGCAGTTCGTGAATACGATGAACCCTAGATTAGAAGCAGAAATCGCCTCATTTCGCCAAGCGTTGATTTACCTTGGTCAAGACAAGCTAAAATTGTTTGTTTCCTTGACGGTTGCGTCATTTATTTCCCATACGAAGCCGAAAGCGTTATACGGCTTGTCTCTTCAGCGTGCGCAATTTTGTCGCTTAATGACGAAGCATGCACCGTTTACTCAGTACCGGGATCAAGCCTTTATGATAGGGCTGTTTTCTATTCTCGATGCCTTGATGGACCTTTCTTTGGAAAAGTTGATTCAGCAGCTACCGTTATGCTGTGAAATTAAAGGGGCTTTATTGCAAAGACAAGGGCCTTATGGTCAGTTACTCGCATTGGAAGAGTGCTTTGAAGCGGCAGATTGGAACGGTATGGAGAAACACAGACAACAGCTGGGCTTAACCCAGCAGGCTGTGTACTCTGCTTTAGCTGACGCGCAGCGTTGGAGCCAAAACGTGCAGGCGGCGCACTAGCACACCTTAGCCTGTGGAGGTGAGAACTTAATGACTACCTTTTCTATTGGTCTTTGGCAATACCGATAACATATTGCTATAGGCTACTTTTTGCGCGACATGATTTGGTAGTGCTGATAGCACAGGACCCCATGTCTTGAGCGCCGTTTCTTGATAACCAAATG
Organism: Vibrio nomapromontoriensis; assembly: GCF_050337205.1. Taxonomy (NCBI): domain Bacteria; kingdom Pseudomonadati; phylum Pseudomonadota; class Gammaproteobacteria; order Vibrionales; family Vibrionaceae; genus Vibrio; species Vibrio nomapromontoriensis. Next base: position 36,198 of record NZ_JAKJSS010000023.1, on the reverse strand, counting down.
TGCCGACAACATCACTGCCTACCATAAACCGTTCTGGGTACGCCTCTATGAGGGATACCCAACGTCTATCTAATTTCCCCTGTGGCATGACGACATCAATTAATGACCATGACGCCAAAATATAGAGGTTATCGTGCTCACTAAGTAACGAAGTGACGGTCTGATAGAGAAAGTTCATATCTAAATGGCGTGTGAGTGTGCTGGTGGTTCCAGCATGAGCCCATAAAAAACGAGTATCAGGGTGTTGCTGCAACGCTTCTTTAAGTTCATTGAGATAGAGTGGCTCGTTTTCTCGCTGCGATGTGATGTTGGCGTGCAGCAACACGGGAAGGTCATGTTTGGCGGCTAATTGATAAACTTTGTTTAATGCTGGGTGGTTCGCCCTTGGTTTCTCACCCGAGGTGAGTGCCGTGAGGTGATCGTGACGAGTGATGACTTCACCAATACCTTGCCAAAAGTTAGGCCGAAAGGCCAGTTCACGCTCTAGGTACTCGACAGCATTGAGGTCTGTGGTATTAAAGCCGCTTAAAAATGGATGAAGGCGATTCTGTTGAGTTTTCGGTAATGATTCTATTTCCCGTGCGATGAGTTCGTCAGTGTGAGAGTAGTAGTAAACGGGGGCGTCATCACCATACACAAAGCGCGGTGCTTTGGGCTGAGAGAGATCCCACTTTTTGATAACTGGTAACCCCATCACATAGGCGTGGTCAATATCGAGCGCATCCATGTTCTCAATGAGAGCAGGCGCGCCTGCAGAGCGTTGGAAATAGTCGACAAGATGAACTTCAGCATCGTTGACCTTACCTTGATAAGTCGCACTACAACCCGCAGATGCGTAGGCGAATAGGGCCAATAGCCACCACGGTTGACAGCGATTCTTTAGCTGCATGAGTTTACGTCCTTGTGGGGTGGGAACTCTAAGCTAGCATGACTTGTTTATAGGGTAAATTTTTTAACATTAGCGGGTAAGTGAAAAATGCAAAAATTTAGTGCCTTGATAGGTAAGTACACCTTTATCCCCTGGTGAGAGGTGGTGATAGTAGTGAACGCCGATCTGAAATTCACGCTTAGGTCCAAACCTGCCTTTTTGAACATAAATCCAGTATTCATCTTCTTCTGTGGGATCCGAGGCGACCACGACTTGCTTATCTAAGATGGTGATAAGTGTTTTTTGTTCAGGGGCGTTGATACCATGAGTATGCTGACGCTGAGTTTGTAGGAATAGAAACACGGTGATAACAATTAGCACCGCCACGGCAATAACTAAAGAAAGGGGCATGTTTATCTCCAAACTCAAAATCTGATGGAATAAAGATCGCATAAAATACGCGGAAAATAAGGACAAATTTAACTTACAGTATGAAATTTGGGGTCATATCACACAAAATCTCTGCGACTTAGGCTTAAATCTTTACTTGAATTTACCGAACCATTGTCGAAATTCTGATACAAATAGATAACAATAACAGAATGAGTGTATAGGGTACTGACCAGCGATCGTTCAGTTCCACATATTAGGCTGGTTGTGGAGGGAAACATATGTCAGATATTGAAAGCGTGGTAATCAAAACGCGGCGCATTGAAAAGTTATTGAGACAACAATATCGAGCGGATGGAAAAGGGTTACACCAACTGATCACTAGCTGTGAAGAACGGTTACCTCATGATGTGGTTGGAAAGCTGCGGTATATCGCGACTATTCGTAATAAAATTGTTCATGAAGAAGACTATAAGCTTGATGATAAACAAGGCTTTATGCGTGCATGCGCTGAATGTGAGCAAGAATTGACACCAAGGAGCAGTCGATTTATTTGGCGGACAGCAGTGTGGCTGATGGCACTGATTACCTTACTGGCCATGGGCTTCTATTACGTTCATTGGGAAAAAGTACTGCACATTTTGTCGAAATAAATTCTATTAGATACAAAAAGGGCCGCTTGATAGCGGCCCTTTTTGTATCTAATAGAATGGCAATTAGTAAAGCATCGGCAGTGTCATTAGACCTACTACGACGGCGATCATCACTAATCCTTGCTTTTGAGAAGATGAAATCATAACACTGCTCCTTTATTAATTCTTCAGTATGTAAATTAGAATAGCATTGTTTTTAGTGCTTTTGCAACTATTACTTTAGCTAGCTTTTGTTTTTGACAGTTTACTATCTTAATTGTGGCTATTTTTACAAAAGAAACAGTGTTTTTATCTTGGTGTTAATTTGTTCTTTATTGTCTTTGGCTTTAATTTGTGTTTTAAGCTGTTGTTTTATATTGATTTAATTGGTGGTTTTTATTGTTTGAATATTGTCCTTGTTGTTTTGGGGTTTTGGTCTATGTAGCGTTTGGATTGCTGTTTTATAGCTTTTGTTTATTGAGTTTTTGGCAGATTCTCACAGTTTGAGAGTTTGTAATCTATAGAGATAGAAATTAAGAAGAGAAAAGTATAGCTTTATGGAGGTGTTTGCTCTCTCGGCTGTAGCTTTGAGTTAATCTAAATAATTGCCATTAAAGTTAAATTAAAACATGTAGTTATAATTACCATTAGGTTTGTATCTTTACCTAAAGATGCCGCTTAACGGCCAAAAGTAGTCGAGGCTAAATTTCCCATATGGCACTTTATTTTAAACGCACAAAGCAAACGTTTGCTATTTATTTGCGGTAAAAACCGCTTACTCACACTCCTTTGGAAAAAAAGACGGCTGTCAATTTGGAACTTATTTAATTTAAGACAAGTCCAACTTTTCGGCCTAATGACTGGACATGAAAGTCGAGCTTCTTACACTGGTTTCGATAATAAGAAACAGGTGTGATTATGTGGAGTTGGCTTGCGGTAGGTTTATCGTCTTTGCTGTTTATTTATGCTGTTGAAAAGGGCGACACAAAGCGAACTATTACGTTCAGTGTGATGACGCATGGCTTGTTGTTAGCGATATTGTTGGGCTCTGAGGGCATCAGTGACTATCAATTATGGTTGTCATTAGGCTTAGCGCTATTTTTGATCAGTGATGTCGGGTTGTTGTTGGATCGCTTCGGTCGAGCAAGTTTTGTGGGTTACGTTATTGCGCAGTTGGTGTATAGCATAGGGCTATGGGGAGAGGTTCAAAGCCATTTTGTTCTTTGGTTACCCGCGCTACTACTATGCGTTGCCATCGTGACTTTTTTTCTTTTGTTACCTCGTTTGGACTCCTTTCTGCTTCCTGTTGCTATCATGGGCTTATCATTAGTCAATGTTGTCTGCGCCGCAGGCGAAGCGTGGTTGAATCACTCTGACTGGTCTTCTTTGCAGGCATTTATTGGTACTTTATGTCTTAGCGTATCAGCCATGATGTGGGCGCTGGGCAAGTATCACTTTAAAAATATTCGAGCACGATATGGTATTTCTGGAAGCTACTATTTATCACATGCACTTATTGTGGCGTCGGCCATTGCGCCAAGCTTGTGAGTTTTATGACAGTGGTTTGCGATAGATCATTTCAAACCATGGGTTGTCGGGTAATACTCCGCGCTACGATTAAAATGGGGATACTAGAATGACCACAGCAATTCATGCACACAAAGTACTTAACCTTCTGCGTGGAAAGCCAATGTCTCGTGATGAGTTAGTGAGCTTGGTAGAGCAACAGTTTGGTAAGGATGCAGAGTTTCGCACGTGCAGCCGCGAGGGTTTTGATTTGGAAGCTTTGCTTAGTTTCTTCATTGAAAAGCAGAAAGTGATCGAACAACAAGGTGTGTGGCAGCTCAATATTGAGCGCGTTTGTTCTCACTAAACGAGAAAGCATAAGCCTGCTATACTCACGCGAAATTCTCTCGCGAGCAGGCTTTACTCATGGACATACTATCCGCAGCGACCATGCTATTTCTTATCATGGACCCGCTTGGCAATCTTCCCATCATACTTTCTATATTGAAGCATTTAGACCCTAAACGTCGACGTAAGGTGCTGATACGGGAATTGTGTATCGCTCTCGCGATTTTAATGCTGTTCCTCTTTGCAGGAAAAAGCATTATGAGCTTTTTACATGTTGAACCAGAAACATTGAGTATTTCTGGCGGTATCATTCTGTTTATCATTGCGATCAAGATGATTTTCCCACAAGCAGGGAGTGTGACAGGCTTAGCAGCAGGCGAAGAGCCGTTTATTGTTCCGATGGCCGTTCCCATGCTGGCAGGACCTTCGGTTATTGCTTCTATTCTACTACTCTCGACACAACACCCCGATAACTTAAGTGAGTTATCGATGGCGGTACTACTTGCTTGGGGGGCGACATTTTTCATTTTGATGTTCTACAATTTTTTCCACAAGCTTTTGGGAGAGCGTGGTCTAAAAGCGGTAGAGCGCCTGATGGGGTTATTGCTGGTAATGATTTCAACGCAGATGTTCTTAAACGGTGTCAAAGGCTATATTGGATAGTCGGTGGGTCAATCCGAACCGTGGGGACGGGTAAAATAGGCCTGCTGTCTATGAATGCTCTATCAATAATAAGAAAAAGCCGCTTCAGCGGCTTTTTTTACATCATATGTTTACGGCGTATATCGAGTAAGGCAAAGATACCGAAGGCCAAAATGGAGTATTTTTCCCACGTACTGAGCTTGAGATGCTCGCCGAATGCCCCCAAAAATATCGCCATTTGCACACCATGCATGATGAACAAAAAGGCGGTCATGATGTAAAGGCCGATCGCACCTTGGCGATCAACGAAGCCGTCAAAGGCGCCAAAAATATTGAGGATTAAAATTAACCAGATAAAACCAAAGGCTATCTTGGCCAGTTTAATGAGTATGTTCATTCGTGGTTCCTTTTAAAAAGTCGATAACAGACTTGCCCTGCCGTTTTTTCTTTGAGTAAATCCCAATTTCCAGGAATGGCATCTAGAGTCAATTCTTTTTCAGTCTCAATATAAACTAACGCATTTTCACTCAACCAGCCATTCTGTTCCAGTAATGCGACAGTTTCTGGTAGTAAGCCCTGACGAAAAGGAGGGTCGATAAAAACCAAATCGTGTGGGTTGCCTGCTTGGGTAAGAAAAGTTAGGGCGCTGGTATTGTGGAGACGAATATTGTCCGCTTTGAGTAGCGCAGTGTTGCTCAATAATTGCTGATAAGCCTTATTATTGAGCTCAATCATTTGAACTTGGCTAGCCTGCCTTGATGCGGATTCAAAGCCAAGGCTTCCAGAGCCAGCAAAGAGATCCAACACATGAGAGTGTGGGACATCTTGCGCCAGCCAGTTAAAAACGGTTTCTTTCACTCGGTCGGTGGTTGGGCGCAGACCCTCGGCATCATGGACGGGAAGTTTTCTACCACGCCATAGTCCGCTGATAATACGCACACTCCCCATTGGGGCAGATTTTTGTGATGGAGTTTGCTTGCGACGTTTAACCATAGATTTTTTGACCGACAATAAAGTGATACTATACGTAGCCCTACGAAGAGCTTAAGTTAATAGTGACGAAGTGTACCAATCTCTGACGAAATTTTTCACTGCTTTGTTATATTTATTTTAGAGAGGTTTTTCGCATTTAGCGATGCGTTGACCGACTTTGGCTCTGACCCGATTTAAAACATTTGAAAGACAGCATTCAGGATAGTTTCAGATGACAGAAAAGAAAAAACGCGGATTACTTTCTTGGCTTGGTTTTGGTGACGAAGAGTCTCCCCAGCAGAAACCGCAACAGCAAGATGAGCAACTGGAAAATGAACCGCTTCTTGAGCAGATGCCTCAAGAGCAAGTGGAAAAAGATGTTGTCGACGATGAATCGCTGAAACAGCCTGCAGAAGCAGAAGCAGAAGCAGAAGCAGAAGCAGAAGCAGAAGCAGAAGCAGAGCATGTTGATGAAAGTGTTCAGATAACGGCTCAGGCGAGTGTTCAAGAAAGTGAAGAAGAAAGCGTTCAAGAACGTATTCATGAACAAGAAAAACCAACAGAGAGCTTCTTTGCTCGTCTTAAGCGTAGTCTAAGCCGTACTAAAGCGAATATTGGTGCTGGCTTCTTTGGTTTATTTAAAGATAAGCAAATTGATGACGACTTATTTGAAGAGTTAGAAGAACAACTACTGATTGCCGATGTTGGCATGGACACCACGTCCAAGATCATCGGTAATTTAACAGAGAAGGCATCGCGTCGTGACTTAAAAGATGGTGAAGCCCTGTATGGTTTACTAAAAGAAGAGATGGCCGAAATTCTTAGCCATGTTGAAAAGCCACTGGAAATCGATACGACTAAAACACCGTATGTCATCTTGATGGTTGGTGTGAATGGCGTGGGGAAAACCACGACCATTGGTAAGTTGGCAAAACAATTCCAAGGGCAAGGCAAGAAGGTCATGCTAGCGGCGGGAGATACCTTCCGTGCCGCTGCGGTAGAACAACTGCAAGTATGGGGTGAGCGTAATAACGTTCCCGTCATCGCTCAGCATACCGGTGCAGACAGTGCTTCGGTGATTTATGATGCGATTGAAGCGGCGAAAGCGCGTGGGGTGGATGTTGTCATTGCTGATACCGCAGGTCGATTACAGAATAAATCGAACCTAATGGAAGAGCTGCGTAAAATTGTTCGCGTGATGAAAAAAATTGACGATTCAGCGCCGCATGAAATTATGTTAACGCTCGATGCTGGTACCGGACAAAACGCCATAAGCCAAGCCAAGCTATTTAGTGACGTAGCGCCATTAACGGGTATTACATTGACCAAGCTAGATGGCACTGCGAAGGGCGGCGTGATTTTTGCTATTGCTGATCAGTTCCAAATCCCTATTCGTTACATTGGGGTCGGGGAAGGTATTGATGACCTTCGCCCGTTTGAGACTCAAGACTTTATTGACGCGTTGTTTAGCCGAGATGAATAAGCGAATACCTGCAAGGTGAACGCTATCAGCGACAAAGGCAACGGATAATAGGGATGCATGCATAGCATCCCTTTTCAACATAGAATATCCAGATCAGAGGAATGATTCGGTGATCAAATTTGAGCAAGTGAGCAAGGCCTATCGAGGTGGACGACAAGCCCTTCAAAAGGTCGACTTTCACCTGAAACGAGGTGAAATGGCATTTCTAGGTGGTCATTCTGGTGCCGGGAAAAGTACGCTACTGAAGTTAATTTGCGCATTGGAGCGCCCGACGGATGGTCGTATTTTGTTTAATGATCATGATATTAGTCGTATTCCTCCGAAAGATATTCCGTTCTTACGTCGTAATATCGGCATCGTTTTCCAAGATCATCGCTTACTCATGGATCGAACCGTGTTTGATAATGTGGCACTACCCATGCGTATAGAAGCGATCGCTGAAAACGAAATTAAACGTCGTGTTTCTGCTGCGTTAGATAAAACAGGCTTATTAGATAAAGCGAGATGCTTGCCAAGCCAGTTATCTGGTGGGGAACAACAGCGAGTGGGCATCGCAAGAGCGGTGGTCAATCGGCCTACGATGCTGCTGGCTGATGAACCTACAGGTAACTTAGACCCAGAGTTGTCAAACAAAGTATTGCAGTTATTTGAAGAGTTTAACCGAGCTGGTGTGTCTATTTTACTGGCAACGCATGACATTCATCTTGTGCGCTCTCGCCCTCAGTATCGCTATCTCGAACTTAACCAAGGTTTCTTAAGTGAGGTGAGTGATGGTGTTTAAACGTAAAAATAAACAGCGTCCCAAGAAGCAACGTTTGGCATCAGATGGCTTTTTTTCTGTGCATTGGAAACAAGCGAAGTCTTCGTTACAAGAGCTTTGGCTGCGTCCTCTTGGCAACTTGTTAACGTTGGCTGTTATTTCTATGGCTCTCACGATGCCAGCTTGTTTGTATTTGCTAGGTAAAAACGTCGCGGTTGCCGCTGGCGATGTGACTAGTCACTCGCAGGTGACAGCGTACATAACTACGGGCGTACCCGATGCTCGAGTTCTGGTTTTAAAGGATGCAATAGAAGGTTGGGAAGAAGTTAAAGCCGTTGAGTACATTACCCCTCAACAAGGCCTTGCTGAGCTAAGTGAGCATTCTGGACTCGATCAGGCGATCAGTTTACTCGATGGTTATGCACTGCCAGGCGTTTTAGTTATTGAACCTGCCAATACCAGTGTTGAAACCGATCGTAGTCTGGTATCAAAGTTACGAACACAATCGGATGTGACGGATATTCGACGAGATGAAGACTGGTTAAGCCGCTTTGACGCGATCAAAACATTATCTTCAACACTAGTGATTACCTTGTCGGTTCTAATGCTAGCATCGGTCTTTCTTATCGTGGGTAACACGCTACGTTTCAACGTATTGGCCAATAAAGAAGCCATTCAGACCATGAAGTTAATCGGAGCGACAGACAGTTATATCTTGAGACCTTATTTATACTCCGGTATGTGGTTTGGTTTCCTTGGCGCTGTGATTGCATGGCTATTAACCGCGTTGATTACGATCGTCCTTAATCGAGCCGTGACGGATTTAGCCACGCTTTACGATAGTGATTTTAGGTTGATAGGGCTGAATTGGGATGAAACCTTATTAATCCTCATGATTGGTGTGTTTCTCGGTATTTGCGCGGCGCGAATTTCAGCAAAGCGTCATTTAAAAGAAATTGAACCGGTTTAATGTAAGCAGGTCTTAATGAAAGTGGCATAGCGGAATTCATAGAGCGACGAGCAATCGGTGGAGTATTCAACCACATAGCAAGATGAATGTCGCAAATATGTCAGTAATGCCTATTAATGAGTGAAAATTAATCGTCTTTTGCTCTTGTTTAGTGCAACTGATTATGCATAATTACAACCCCCTTCTTGAATCTCTCCTAGATTAGGTTCAGTATTGTTGGGTTAAGAAGGTGTTGTATCCCACTCAAAGTGAATGAGGAAGTGAATGACTAACCAAGCGTATCCAATGGCTTTAGTTACACAGGATAGCCTTGATGGCTATATCCGATCAGTGAACAGTTACCCTATGTTGACACCTGATGAGGAACGTGGGCTAGCTGAGCGATTACACTATAAAGGTGAAATTGATGCTGCGAAGGGACTTATCCTTTCTCATCTTCGATTCGTTGTTCATGTTGCTCGTGGATATTCCGGCTATGGCCTACCAATGGCAGACTTAGTTCAGGAAGGTAACATTGGCCTAATGAAAGCGGTGAAGCGATTCAACCCTGAAGTCGGTGTTCGTCTTGTTTCTTTTGCTGTGCACTGGATTAAAGCTGAAATTCACGAATATGTGCTGAGAAACTGGCGCATTGTAAAAGTCGCGACGACTAAAGCGCAGCGTAAGCTTTTCTTTAATCTACGTAAATCTAAGAAGCGTTTAGGTTGGTTCAATAACGGTGAAGTTGAAACGGTTGCAAAAGAGCTCGGGGTAGAGCCGTCAGAGGTTCGTGAAATGGAATCTCGACTTGCAGCGCAAGATCCGACGTTTGAAATGCCAACCGATGATGACGATACTGGTGTTTCTTATACCGCTCCGTCACTGTACCTCGAAGACCGTAGCTCTGATCTGGCTGACAATGTTGAAGCTGAGAATTGGGAAAATCATACCAATACACGCTTAGGTCATGCGTTATCGACGCTCGATGAACGTAGCCAACATATTGTCCGCTCTCGTTGGCTAAATGATAACAAGTCGACGCTACAAGATCTTGCAGACAATTATGGTGTTTCTGCGGAGCGTATTCGACAGCTCGAAAAGAATGCCATGAAGAAATTAAAGGCGGCGGTTGGCGAGTTCTAACCGAGTTCTTACTATTTTCGAAGGCCGCGATCTTATGATCGCGGCCTTTTTTATTGGGATCGAAAAAGGGATCGAAAAATCGATCGCAAACGTTCTCTTCTCTTGTGGATAACTCTGTGAGGAAATTATTTGCCAGCTGTCAGAAAGCGGCGAGTAATGGTACTTTCAACGGCTTTATGCCTTGGGGATACCTTTTGCTTTACTCACAGCAAGATCAAGATCATTACTATATATAGTGGATCAAAAGATCAAAAAACACTTTATTCACGCAATCCACAGATTTACACACAGCTGGTGGTTTATTAAACGTTAGTGGATAACCTTATTGATTGTCAGTACTTTATTAGCACTGAATAGTGATAATATGGACACAGAGAAATCACGAATGAAAATCGTCATAATTTGTGTGATGAAATGCCAAAAAGATGAGGAACTAGCGTTATGGACCAGCTTCAACATATTGATGTACAACGTGCCCAACAATTACTAAAAGAAAATCCAGAAGCGCGCTTGGTCGATATACGAGATCCTCAAACATTTTCGGCAGCTCATGCACCGGGAGCGTTTCATCTGACTAATGATTCGCTTGTCGAATTTATGCGGGAAGTTGACTTTGATGCGCCTGTATTCGTGATGTGTTACCACGGCATTAGCAGTCAAGGTGCTGGCCAGTATTTACTTAATCAAGGTTTTGATGAAGTGTATAACGTTGATGGTGGCTTTGAGGCATGGCATCGAGCGGGTTTCCCTGTTGAGAGCTTGCTATGATTCGATTGATGACTCTTCAAAGCCCCAGAATGGGACAAGCCTTTATTGACTACATGGCAACAAGGCAAATCGATATTCAAATGATGCCTGAGGGGAGTGGTCAGTTTGCCCTGTGGCTGATGAAAGATGAAGATAAACTCGAGACAGAAGCTGAACTCAAATTGTTTCTCGCCGATCCAGGCAACAGTATGTATCAAGCCTCTTCTTGGGATATGGCAGAAACTCGTCGTAACCCTTTTCACTACTCCACGCCAAGCTTTCTCTCTATGCTCAAAGCAAAAGCCGGAGTCGTGACGTTAGGGATTATGTTGATATGTTCGGTTATTTTTGTGCTGCAGCAGGTTGGTTTGGCTCAAACGATTTTTTCTGCGCTGCATTTCCCTGCCGAAGATGGCCAGCAGTGGCAAATATGGCGCTGGTTTACTCACGGCTTATTGCACTTCTCTGCGATGCACATCATTTTCAATTTATTGTGGTGGTGGCAGTTCGGTGGAGATATAGAGCAGAAACTGGGGAGCCGGAAGTTACTTGAAATCTTCTTAGTCTCCGCGGCGGTTTCTGGTACCGGACAATACTGGGTCGATGGTGCCAACTTTGGCGGCTTGTCTGGCGTGGTTTATGCGCTTGTGGGCTACCTTTGGGTGATCACTTGGAAGCGACCTGATATTGGTTTAGAAATGCCGAGGCCGCTCATTGGCTTTATGTTGGTTTGGTTAGTTCTGGGCTTTGTTCAGCCGTTCATGGCGATTGCCAACACCGCGCATCTTGCCGGATTAATTAGTGGTGCGGCGCTCGGTATGATCGATAGCGCTCGTTTTAAGCGCCGCTGAGATTGACCGTTTGTGATGAACGTATTGGCTTGGAGCTTATTGGTATTGGAATCTATCGGTATTAGAATTGATAGCGCTTACTGATAAAGGTATTTAGTAAAAAGCAGATCCGCAATGACGGCTTTTCCTGTTTCAGCCAGAAGCAGGTTGTTCAATTTGTCGACTAATGCGTGACGTATTTCTTCTCGCCCGGAAAGTGATTTGATCACGTCGGCATTTTGTCGGCCAAGATGTTCAATAACGGCATCTCTAATGAGCGGCTGGTGGTGCTCAATAATGCCCAGGTCACCAGAGTCTGCCACCATGACATCAATGCGCACTTGAACGTAACCTAAGCGATTACCTTTGGTAAAAAAGTTGGTTGTCAGCTCGGGCTCCAATGTGAAGTACGCCAGAGAGGGCGCGGGCTCTTCAGAAGCAAAGCTGGACATTGAAACAGTCAAGCCTAGCATTAGGAAAAACTGGGTTAGGTAACGTTTACGCATATTTCCCTCTTGGAAATCCCATTAAGCCGATATTACAAGCGATTAACTTTGTTACAATGGCGCAATACAGCCTGAGTTAATTCACTCATAGAGTGATACAATATGGCCACTCAATATAATTATGATTGTACGCGCTAAGCGCGTGTTATTGAATAGTAAAATGAATGATTCAGTTTCCGATTATTTAAAAGCCTTAAGCCAAGCTCGCTGGCAATCCCCAGATCAATTCCAGTCGATGAGTACGAATGTACTGCAATGGCTGACCGAACAAGGATCATTATCACATCGTCTTAATGCCGAATGTAACCAGTTGTCTGTTGAAGTGGTCAGCAATACCAAAAGTTGCGCCGATAGAATAACCGAAGAAGAAATCGAACGGTTGGCGCATGAAGACTGTTGGTTGCGTGAAGTGGTTCTGTTAGGGGATGAACAACCGTGGGTCATTGGTCGTACACTCATGTCATTATCTGCCATGGGACAAGGGGATTATGATATATCCCAGCAAGGGGACACGCCATTAGGAGTGACGGTGTTTTCAAATGCCGATACTAAGCGAGACGCGTTAGAAATCGCTCAAATCGCCACATCTGAGGGGGTTTTATTTGCTCGTCGCTCCCGATTGTGGGTCGCTGGCCATCCCATTTTAGTCGCAGAACTCTTTTTGCCACATTCGCCAGTATATAAGATGGAGAACGTTTGATGACCGCAACGAAAGCCAAGGCGTACTGGCAATTGACACGAATGGATAAACCCATTGGCACGTTACTGCTGCTGTGGCCAACACTATGGGCCTTGATTTTGGCAGCGGAAGGTATGCCAAGTATTCATGTACTTGCGGTATTTTGTCTCGGTGTCGTGATGATGCGCAGTGCTGGCTGTGTTATTAATGATTTCGCTGATAGAAATGTCGATGGGTTAGTGAAGCGAACCCAACATCGGCCGTTGCCGTCAGGGCTAGTATCGTCAAAAGAAGCCATCGGTTTGTTTCTTGTGTTATCAATTGCTTCATTTTTACTGGTTTTAACCATGAACACGTTAACGATTAAATTATCGTTAATTGGTTTAGTTCTGGCGTTTATTTACCCGTTTATGAAGCGTTTTACCCACTTACCGCAGCTCTTTTTGGGTTTGGCATTTAGTTGGGCAATCCCAATGGCATGGGCTGCTGAAGCCAATGAACTGCCGATGGTATTATGGTTTGTTTTTGCTTTGAATGCGTTGTGGACTATCGCTTACGACACCTTGTATGCCATGGTGGATCGTGATGATGACTTAAACGTCGGCATTAAATCGACAGCCATACTATTTGGTCGCAGAGATAAGCTGGCAGTCGGTGTGCTGCAAATAACCGTGTTGGCAATGCTAATGGGATTAGGGCATTGGTATCAATTGAGCACTAGTTACTACTGGAGCCTGCTTGTTGTTGGTGCATTGTTTGTATACCAACAATGGCTGATTCGACACAGGGAGCGTAGCCTTTGCTTTCAAGCATTTCTGAACAATAACTATGTAGGCATGGCGATTACGATTGGGTTGCTGATTTCTATGTGGTAAAGCGAAGTATGTGTTAAAGCAAAGTTGTCTAAAAGCAAAGAGTGAGGTATTGCTCTTGCTAAAATGTGAAAAAAGCGCCTAATTAGGCGCTTTTTTCGTTTTCATGGCTTATTGCCGTGAAGAGAGGGCGAGTCTGTGAAGTATTACGATGCGGCAGGGCTGTCATCGTGAGATTCCAGGGCTGGCTCATCTGATTGATGGACACTTTCTTGAATAGTGAGTTTTACTTCCGAGTAGAGCAGGGTATAAAGCAAGCGAGCCAATGTATCGGTTTTAGCTGTGTCACAGTGGCCATCCACATCAATGTATTGCTGCTCTTTTAAGGTGCTGAACAACGATGCAAATACACCTTTATCAAAAAACTCAGGGGCATTGATGCCATGCAAGCGACCCAAACGCTGGGCGATATCTTGGGTTTTCTGCTCCAATTCTTGCTTATCGAGTTCTGGGTAAGTTGCCAATAAATTGAGAGCAATGGCATAACGCTGTAGGGTTTCTGAAATAGTACGACCCAATAGCATTAACATTTGGGTGTTGGACTGATTCATGGACACCATACCGTCTTCGCTAAATAGCAATTTCTGACGGACTAATTCATCGACAATGCGATCGGTTAACTCAGCCAGCTCGGCAGGGTCAACACTCAAAAATAGCTCTTTTTGTAAGAATGGGTAGAGCTTCGCGACGTTGCACTTAATCGTTTCAAGTGGCATAGAGTGCTCACTTACTAGCATCTGTGCGATTAATGAAGGCAAGGCGAATAAGTGAATAATATTGTTGCGATAGTAGGTCATCAGAATCGATTGATGACGATCGAGAGAGATAATGTCACCCAGCGTATCGGATTCCACAACAAACTTATCTAAAGATTCTGCATGGGCAACCAAAGACTCGGCAGAGCCTTGTGGGACCGTAGACGTCTCAGAGTAGGGAATGTTTTTAAGTAGCGCTAAGTAACAATCGATCTGATTGACGAGGCTATCACGAGTCAATGCACGTTGACGCGAAGCAAGCAACGCGGTGGCACATAATGTTAATGCGTTTGTCGCTGCAGCATCGTTAATGTGTGTCATCATTTTGGTCGCTAGGCTATTCACAACAGGGTTCAGCCATTGCGGTTTGTTAACACCCATAGGGTCAATATCTTGTGACCAGTTTGGCGCATGGTCATTGAGGTACTGATTGATTGGGATCGGTTCACCAAAGTTGACATAGCCTTGGCCGAAGTTACGTAACTTGCGGATGGTTTTTAGGATTTGGCCAGCGTTCTCTTTTTCTTTACGCTTGCCCCTAAGCTCCTTAGCATAGGTACTGACTTCCATGACATGTTCATAACCAATATAAACGGGAACCAGCGTCACAGGGCGATTGAGACCCCTTAGCATCGCTTGGATGGTCATCGCGAGCATGCCCGTCTTTGCTTGAAGCAATCGGCCTGTACGTGAGCGACCGCCTTCACTGAAAAATTCCACCGAATAGCCTTTGGCAAACAATTCTGCCAGATACTCTCTAAAAATGGTCGAGTACAGTTTGTTGCCTTTAAAGCTACGGCGAATGAAGAAGCCACCGCCACGTCTAAAAATAGGGCCAGCGGGGAAAAAGTTCAAATTCACGCCAGCGGCAATGTGCGGTGGCACCATACCTTCACGATACAAGATGTAAGACAGCAATAAGTAGTCCATGTGGCTGCGATGGCATGGAACATAAACAATTTCATGCCCATCTTGTGCTAAGCGTCGTACTTTAGCGGCATTGCTGACGTTGATACCTTGGTACAACTTGCTCCAAAGCCAAGTCATGACCACATCGCCAATTTTGACCAGTCGATAGGAAAAGTCAGCGGCAATTTCGTCCATGATTTGCTGCGCTTCCTTACGAACCTTTTCTACAGGAATATCATTGCTCTGAGCATGATCTTGAATCGCTTGCTCAATAACCTGAGAATTCAATAGACGTTGAAAAAGCACTTGTCGGTTAGGCAAGTTAGGTCCTGATGCCGCTAGCTTTTGTCGAGAAAAGTGAATTCTCGCAACGCGAGCGAGCTTATGAGCGATCGACTCATCCGTGCCGTGAACATCTGCCATATAACGTAATGAGACCACAGGGCTAAATCTCACCATGCAATCACGACCAGACATGAATAACGCCTTCGCTTTTTGTGGGCCGTTCATTGCCTGTAAGTAAGGCTTAGTATCGGACTCTTTACCCGGTTTACGGCCCCAAAGAACCGTGGTAGGAATAATCTGCACATCAAGTTTTGCGTCTTTTTCATGCTCTTTTAGCAAGTCAGAAAATAGCGCAATTGAGTCACTCGGTACGTCATCGTCACGAGTAAATAAAGTGGGTCTTGAGGCAATGAATACAAAACGATTTCGTTCTTCACCATTGAGCACAATTGGCTCGAGTGGATCGGGTAACCCTAGTGCGATCGCTTGCTTTTGCAAGGTGAGAAGATCGACATTCGAATTAAACGGCAACGCATAGACCACAGGTTTAGTGATATCAATGTGAAGATCTTCGATAGGGTTAGATGGAATCGCCGTTCCTTTTACCAATACTGACATTGGTAACTTTAGAAAAGAACGGAAAAGTGAGTGTCCTGAAGACATAGGGTTCACAGCCTCAATTTGTTCGGAAAAAACGATGCCGAGGTGGAGCGTCGCAACAGCGCGTATGCATACCTTAATCCTAGACATCAATTTTGGAGCCGTGCAAGGATAACAGAAACTGGTCTTACCTTTTAATGAAAATAAAGCGAAACATAGAATCCTTATGCTTGATGCGGCTGTCGAGGAATTCAGCGACTATTTGCTAAAAAACAACCGATTATCTTTGCAATTACCAACGTACTGGATATACTCACAGTTAACTGTATAAACAGACAGGTGATGCATGAAGCCGCTAACAGCACGACAACAGCAAGTATTTGATCTAATAAAAAAGAAAATAGACGATGTAGGTATGCCGCCCACTCGTGCCGAAATCGCGAAAGAGCTGGGGTTTCGTTCAGCGAATGCAGCAGAAGAGCACCTGAAAGCCCTAGCGCGTAAAAAAGCCATTGAGATTATTCCTGGCGCGTCGCGCGGTATTCGTATTCTTCTTGAGCAGGCTGCGGCTAATGAAGATGAAGGGTTACCTTTAATTGGTCAAGTAGCGGCTGGTGAGCCTATTTTGGCGCAAGAGCACGTAGAAGCTCATTATCAAGTTGACCCAAGCATGTTTAAGCCAGCGGCGGATTTTTTATTGCGCGTTAATGGCGAAAGTATGAAAGACATCGGCATTATGGACGGCGATTTGTTAGCTGTTCATAAAACGCAGGATGTTCGAGATGGGCAAGTGGTCGTTGCTCGCGTTGATGATGACGTAACGGTAAAACGTCTAGAACGCAAAGGCTCAACAGTATTGCTGCATGCGGAGAATGAAGCATTCTCGCCAATTGAAGTGGATTTAACCGCCCAGCACCTTGCAATTGAAGGTATTGCCGTTGGAATTATTCGTAACACCGATTGGATGTAATCGAAGCGATGAGGGGGACTGAGTCCCCTTTTACTCACTTCTCGGGGCTTTTTTCAACAAAATTGTAGAAAAAACACTCGATCACTCTCCCCTCTACGCTCACTTTCTGGTATGTTTCGCACCCTTGAATCGTTCAGGAGATAATGAGTGCAAACTTGCCCACTTTGTGCTGCTGAAAATGCATCACATTATCACAGCGATAAAAAACGAGATTACTTGCAGTGTCCTCGTTGTCAGCTGGTCTTTGTACCTGCTGAGCAGCGACTTGATGCTCGAGCGGAAAAAGCCGTTTATGATCTGCATAATAATGATCCGAGCGATGCAGGTTATCGACGTTTTCTGTCTCGCCTAGAGTCACCGTTATCAGAACGATTACCACAAGGTTCAATGGGTTTAGATTTCGGTTGTGGACCGGGTCCAACACTTTCTGTGATGTTTGAAGAGAAAGGGTTTCCCATGTCACTGTATGACCTGTATTACTATCCAGAGTCAAAAGCGCTAGAATCAAAGTATGACTTTGTTACAGCGACCGAAGTGATTGAGCACTTGTATCAGCCAAATGAGATTTGGCAACAATGGTTAGCGCTCATTAAGCCAGGTGGATACCTGGGGTTAATGACAAAGATGGTTATTGATGTAGATGCGTTTTCAACGTGGCACTACAAAAGTGATCAGACACATGTCGTATTTTTTAGTCGCGCCACTTTCTTGTTTTTAGCCAAGAGAGACGGACTGGAAATCGAATTTATTGGTAATGATGTAATTTTATTGAGGAAGCTTACGTAATGAGTCGTAAGAAGAAATCGAGAAAGCCTGGAGCGGCGCCTGAGCCCGTTGCAGTCACACGTAATCGCACGCAAGCAGATGTGGATGGTCGTCTACAAAAGCGCCTGAAAAAGCGTAAAGGTCAGAAAGCGGGTAGCCGTCATTCAGATGGAGGCGAAAGCCAACGTTCTGGAACTTCGGTTAAACGAGATCCTCGCCTAGGAAGCAAAAAGAAGATTCCTTTAATTGTTGCGGATGCGAAAAAACCATCGAAGCAAGAGCGTAAGCTATCGGCTGAGAAAGAGTTAGAGCTACTGGAAAATGATGCACAACTGAACGTGTTGTTGGATCGCATTGAAAGTGGTGAAAATCTTGGCGCAGGACTACAAAAATACGTTGATGAAAAACTAGACCGTATGGAAGTCTTAATGAATCGACTCGGTCTTGTTCTGCCTGAAGAAGACGAAGATGATTTTGATGCACCAGTGGATGTACCGGTAGCGAAGAAAAAAACGCCGGCAAGTGATGATGAACTATTGTCACAATTTGAAGGCATCAACATGGATCAGTTCAAGGATTAAGGAAGGGAAGCGTAGATGAATACCGTTACTCTGTTAGCAATTGTTGGTGTGCTTATTGTCACTGGTTTAGCTGGCTATGCGGGCTATTTGCTACTGCAACTCAAAAAGCAAAAGGAGTTGCTAAAGCAACACCAAGAACTGGCCATTAAAAAGCGTAATGCGAATATTTTTGAAAGTGTCGAGACGATTTGTCTTGCGACCATTCAAGGTCAATGTGAGCTTTCAGAAGCCGCGATTAGGCTTTATAACATTATGGATTATGTGCAGGGTGATAAGCGGGTTGATTTTGACGCGCTCTATCCTGCTACGTCAGAGCTATTTCATATCGTGAAAGCTATGCCACGCGGCGAAGCCAGACAGACGATGGAAAAGCAAGAGCGCATGCGCGATAACCTTGCTCGGCAGAAAGCCGAAGCTCGACTCAATGATGTTATTATTGAAGAGCTAAAAGCACTGCAGAGCAGTGTTCGCCCCCTTAATGATCAAATCAACATTAAGCTTGTCAGTTAGAGGTCTATCCTCTTTTTGACGAACAAGTGATCGCGCTAGCATTTTTGCGTACTGCTTGTGTAAAAGTCACTGTCCGAGCGTTATCCGTCACAATCCTATGGCAAAATAGCGCTCATCTGACTCCTCAAAGAGGAGCTTAAAGCAACACTGTTTATTGGAAGTATTACCATGTCTCAAAGTCACTCAGAAACGAAGCAGCAGATTGTATGGGATCAAGCGATTCTCGATAAATACAATTATTCTGGGCCACGCTACACCTCATACCCTACAGCGGTAGAGTTTCACGAAGCGTACACTATTTCTGACTACGACATGGCGTGTACCCAGTACCCAGAACGTCCGCTCTCTTTGTATGTGCACATCCCATTTTGCCATAAGCTTTGTTATTACTGTGGCTGTAATAAAGTGATTACTCGACACGCCCATAAAGCGGACGAGTATTTGGATGTCATTGAACATGAAATTCGTCAGCGCGCTACGTTATTACAAGGTCGAAAAGTGACACAATTGCACTTCGGTGGTGGCACTCCAACATTTTTAACGAAAAGCCAGATCAGTCGACTAATGACTATTCTGCGAAGCGAGTTTGTGTTTGAAGACAGCGCGGAAATTAGTATTGAAGTCGACCCACGTGAAATAGAACTGGATATGTTGGATCACCTTCGTCAAGAAGGGTTTAACCGACTCAGTATCGGCGTGCAAGATTTTAATAAAGAAGTACAAGTCTTAGTTAACCGAGAGCAAGACGAGGCGTTTATTTTCGCTATGGTTAAGCGGGCAAAAGAGCTAGGCTTCCGTTCAACCAACCTTGATTTAATTTATGGTTTACCTAAGCAAACAAAGAGTTCTTTTGCTGACACCTTGGAGCAAGTACTGTCACTTCGTCCAGGACGTCTATCGGTCTTTAACTATGCACATATGCCTAATTTATTTGCTGCTCAGCGAAAAATTAAAGATGAAGACTTACCAATAGCCGAAGAGAAAATGGCGATTTTACAAGATACGATTGGTACCTTAACCGATGCCGGTTATCAGTTTATCGGTATGGATCATTTCGCGTTGCCAGAAGATGAACTTGCTGTCGCGCAACGCAATGGAGAATTGCACCGCAACTTCCAAGGCTATACTACGCAAGGTGAATGCGATCTTGTTGGTTTTGGTGTGTCGGCTATTTCAATGATTGGTAACAGCTACGCGCAAAATCAAAAAGAGCTGAAAAAATACTATGCGCAAGTCAATGAACTACGCCATGCACTCTGGAAAGGGGTGGTCTTGGATAATGACGACTTAATTCGCCGTGAAGTCATTAAGCAGCTTATCTGTAACTTTAAGTTGGATGTCACATCGATTGAGCAAGGCTTCGGGGTCAAATTTACCCAGTACTTTGCTGAAGATATGAAATTGCTACAGACGTTTATTGATGATGAGCTGGTTACGGTCGGTGAGTCGTCGATAGAAGTGACGCTGCGAGGCCGTTTGTTGATTCGTAATATTTGTATGTGTTTCGACAAATACCTGCGCCAACGCGCTCGCCAACAACAGTTCTCACGTGTGATTTAAGCCCCCACTTATTCAACGACCTTGTGTGAGAATAAGCACAAGGTCGACCTTTCTATGCGCTGGCTTTTAACTGCGGCCACTCTTCAAGCGGTTTCGGGGCGCTAAACAGATACCCTTGTACATAATGGCAACCTAATCGCTTGACCAAATCAGCCTGGAGCTGAGTCTCTACCCCCTCTGCCACAATACTGAATCCAAAACTTCGCGATAGCTTAGTAATAGCGGAAACCACGCTCTCGTCTGCATTGTCTTTGGTCAGCTGTTCAATAAAGGTTTTGTCTATTTTGAGGCTATCAAATGGTAGTTTATGTAAGTAGGCAAGGGATGAGTATCCCGTGCCAAAATCATCGATCGCAATACTGATACCAAGGGATTTTAAACGTGTCATGTTCTCGATGATAATTGGATCGTTGTCGGCAATTCTCGATTCAGTCAACTCCACAACGATTTGCCTTGCCGGAAGCGCCGTTTTTGTCAGTGCCGTTTGGAGGAAATCAACGTAGTGGTGTGATCGCAGTTCACACACCGAGACATTCAGGTGCAACTGGAAATCAGCCGCGAGCTGATGAGTCCGTATCGCCCGTGAAATCGTTCGCATGCTCTGGGTCACCATTTGTTGGCCTATTGCCTCAATGAGACCTGAAGATTCGGCTAACGGAATGAAGTCTAGTGGTGAAATGGGCTCGCCATGTTCGTCTTTTAATCTCAATAACGCTTCCGCGCCGATGGTTTTTCCAGTTTGTAAGTCGACAATCGGTTGAAAGTAGACGTTAAATCGCTGGTGCTCAACGGCATAATACAACGCCGCTAACAGACGAGCTTTATTTTTAGAGCTTTCGGCCATATCGGGTGTGTAGACGCAGGTTCGGTGGTTATCTTCTTTTGCTTGGCTTAAGGCAATACTTGCATTGCGTAAGTTTAAATCGGCATCACTATTGTGATCCGTGAGTGTTGCGCCTACCGACATATGAAGCGATAGCGACTTCCCGGAAATAATAAAGGGCGCAGCAAATATCTGCCTGATCCTATAAAGGTAATCAAGTAACTCACGCTCATTGAGGTAAGGGAGATAAATGGCAAATTCATCACCAACAGTGCGAGCCAGCACACCATTTTCTACGATAACCCATGCTCTTAGTCTTTCGGCGACGATCGTGAGTAATATATCCGCCTCTTGGTGCCCTAAGCTGTCGTTAATGTCTCTGAACTGGTTAATGTTGATGAGCAGCATGGCGCCTGAGCGTTCATTAAGTTGTTTGTCACACACTTCGATAAACCCAGATCGGCTATACAGCTTAGTTAATGGATCTCGGGTAAGTTGCTCACGCAATGCTCGAAATGAGCCCTCTAAATGCGTGCGCATCGAGGAGAAGTTATTGATGAGTTGGTCGACCTCTCGGATTCGTGTGGACTTAGGGAGCGGATAGTCCCAGCGACCATTTGCAATCTGTTGAGAAGCCCGTGCGGTTTCGGTAATCGGTATCGTGAGCTGGTTTAGCGTAAAGACACCAATAACGAGACCAAAAGTGCCGAGTAACAGACCAACCGCTAAGGTTTTCTGGCTCAATAGCGGAATATCACCCATTAAATCGGATGCTGAGATTGCCACTACGACATACCAACTTAGGTTAGTCTCGGTTTGATAATGGCTGACCATAACAAATTGGGTACTATTATTGTGCTCAAAAGAAAGCAGTTTCGGCGTGGCAAGGTCAGTATTAAGTGTGGTACTACTCAGGAATTGCAAAGTAGGGTGAAGGCTGTTGTTTGCGGAGACACGATGGCCTTGACTGTTTAAAATGGTTTGATTTTTCGAGTGGGCAATGAGGTCTCGGTTGGCATCAATGACAAAGACGTTGGCTTTATGTGTACGCCTAATACTTTCTAAAAAGTGATTAAAGGTGCTGATTTGGATATCAACGGCGGCAACTCCAACAAACTCACGCTGGTTTTCATAGGCGTAGTAGACGGGAGATAAAGCGGAGATAGTGATTTCCTTTTGCTCATCAGCATTAGTATAAACTTGAGACCATTCAGGAGTGCGACGGTTTTTCATTGGCATGTACCAAGGACGCGTTCTTGGGTCATAAGGCTCGATGCTGTCTTGGATAGTATGCTGGCGCGAAGATCCTGAATAAATATTCAGTTTGTTTTCCGTAACGGCATCCTTGGCCATGAGGGTAAAGTGCTCACCCTCATGGTGTTGTTGAGAGGCTCTAATGCCAACAAATTCACCCTGTTCACCTCCAAAGCCGATCAGGTCAACCTGAGGGACATCCTGATATAACAATTGGAAGGTTGATAATAGATAGTCTTCCATTGCCGTTGTATCGTTAGGGTTATATAAATCATGATATTCAATGGCGTGAGCGATAGCGCTAACCGCGTCCATTGGACGGTCTAAATAGATATCTAAGCTACTGACGACATTGTTGGTTAAACTGGACAGTTGTTTACGACTGACTTCATTCGCAATGTCGTTATAACGCTCACTCTGTAGCCACAGTATTGCGCTAATCGATCCTAAAAAAACCACAATAAAGGGCAATATTAAGGCTTGTTTTAGAGACATGTTAGCAAAAGTCATAAACGGTGCATCATTCTATATGGTCATAAGATCGCCCGATTAAAGCGTTTAACTGGGGCTTTTATTGAGAAGGTTATTATTAATGTATCGGCATATCGCAGCGGATATTTAGGTAACTTTGTCACAAATTACCTAAATATCGTACCGAGTGTGTTTGAGTATAGGCAGGTTAGTAGAGCTCTTTGAGTTTTCGTGTCAGTGTGTTCCTACCCCAGCCGAGTACCTTGGCGGCATCTTGCTTATGGCCATTGGTATGATTAAGCGCTGCTTCAAGTAAGATTCGTTCAAACTGCGGCAGTGACTTATTGAGAATTTCAGATTCACCAGACTCTAAAGCCCCTTTCGCCCAATGCGAAAGCAGTTGTTGCCAGTCACCACCTTCGGTAGAGGTAAACTTTCTTGGTTCATCAAGTAACTCGGGGGGGAGATCACTTGGCAAGATTTCACTGCCACTTGCCATCACCGTTAGCCAGCGGCAAGTATTCTCAAGCTGCCTGACATTACCCGGCCATTCGAGTTTATTGAGAATATCGACCGTGTCGGTACTTAATGATTTGCACTCTACTGCCAGTTCTTCCGCGGCGAGTGATAAAAAGTGGTAAGTGAGTTTTTCTATGTCTTGCTTGCGCTCACGCAGTGCGGGAATGTGTATTCGTATGACGTTAAGGCGATGGTATAAGTCTTCACGAAATTCGCCGTTAGTGACAAGCTTTTCAAGATGCTGGTGGGTGGCGGCGACAATACGGACATCAACTTTAACCGCTGAGTGACCACCCACTCGATAGAACTGCCCATCGGCGAGAACTCGTAGTAAGCGAGTTTGAATATCAAGCGGCATATCACCGATCTCATCTAAAAAGAGGGTGCCACCATTCGCTTGCTCAAAACGCCCTTGGCGTACGCTGTTTGCGCCAGTAAACGCCCCTTTCTCATGGCCAAATAATTCGGACTCAATGAGATCTTTAGGTATCGCTGCCATGTTGAGGGCGATGAAAGGCTTGCTTGCGCGTGGACTATGACGATGTAGGGCGTGAGCGACCAATTCTTTACCCGTGCCTGATTCACCATTAATAAGCACAGAGATGGAGGAGCGCGATAGTCGACCAATAGCGCGAAACACTTCTTGCATTGCCGGTGCTTCACCGATGATCTCAGGGGCTTCTGTTGCCACGATCTCGTCAGCGCTAAGCGAGCTTTTTTGTTCCTGACTGTGGGCGATTGCTCGCTCGACAAGCGTCAGTGTTTCGTCAATATCAAATGGCTTTGGTAAATACTCGAATGCGCCTTTTTGGTAAGCATTAACGGCGGCGTCTAAGTCAGAGTGTGCGGTCATGATAATGACGGGTAGATCAGGCGCTCTTTTTTGTACCTGATTTAACAGTTCGATGCCATCCATCCCTGGCATGCGAATGTCAGACACCAAAACGTCGGGTACTTCTCTTTCCAGCGCCATCAGCACACTTTCTGCGTCTGCGAAGGTTTCGCATTTTATATTTGCTGACGATAGGGTTTTGTCGATCACCCATCGTATTGAGCTGTCGTCATCGACGACCCATACATATCCTTTACTCATAGCCAAACGTCCTTACAGCAAGCCTAATCATCATGCTAGATAGGCAAATAAATAGTAAAAATGGTACGACCGGGCCAACTTTCTACGTCTATTTTTCCATTGTGTTGGTCGATCAAGTTTTGTGAAATTGAGAGCCCGAGTCCGGTACCGCCTTCGCGTCCGCTGACCATGGGATAAAATAAGGTATCTTGTAAATCGGCAGGAATACCGGGTCCGTTATCGATGATTTCAATACGGGCTGCCAGCTTGTGTCTTTGGCCGTGGATATTGGCCTGATGAACCGTGCGGGTGCGTAATGTGATTTTTGCATTGTCTTGTTGCGCGAGGATCTGTGCGGCATTACTGATAATGTTTAATAGTGCCTGTTCAATTTGATCAGTATCCATGAGAATCGTTGGCAGGCTTGGGTCATAATCCCGTTCAATGCAGAGCTGAGATCCGGCTTCTAATTCGACCAGTTGGCGCACTTTCTCTAAAATCAGGTGTAAGTTTTCTTCTTTTTTTGTTCCAGGCTTTTGTGGTCCTAGCAGGCGATCCACTAAGGCTCTGAGTCTATCGGCTTGCTCAATAATAATGCTGGTGTATTCATTGAGGTTCGGGTCAGGCAACATTTTAGATAAAAGTTGCGCGGCTCCGCGTAACCCACCGAGAGGGTTTTTTATCTCATGCGCCAAACCTCGCACCAATAATTTGGCGGCTTGTTGCTGAGCGTGCTGATTGAGCTCTTGAGTGAGACGCTTTTGTTGACCAATCTTGCGCATTTCAATCAATAGCATTAGCTCTTTATTCCAAGACATTGGACTCACGGTCACTTCCAGAAGCAAAGGTTTCCCATCGACCACAAAGGTGACATCACTGTCGGTAATACTTTGCCCGCTTTGTAGCGGCTGGGTGAGAAGAGCTAAATCTAGAGAAGCGTGTTGAATAAACTGCGACAGGTGTGAATCCACCAAGCGTTTAGAGCTTTGAGCAAAAAGTTGCTCCGCGGCGGGATTAGCGTAGCGAACCGTTAGGGACTCATCCAACATGAGTGTCGCCGTTACGACATTATTTAATATGGCATTAGTCAGTTCGTTATTTGGCACTCGCTTCCCTTACTCTGCTCGTTATTTGTGCATTGCACATGTTTGAATTCTACTAAGCACCAAAATGGTGCAATCGTTCATTCAAGTATGGCGCAATTTGTCAGCGAGTAAAAGCGAGAACGCCGTCGGTATTGCTATTGCACCGTCGTGCGATGTAAATGCACAGTGATAGTATCTGATGATGCAATAACCTTGCCGCTTTGTTGGACCTGAATCATTAGCGTATGTGTGCCGCGGTCGACATATTTTAATGACCAGTAAGGGTTGGTTTTTGGCGCGCCGTAAGGCTTGCCGTCGAGCAATAGTTGCAGTTTATCGCCGATAGCCAGTGAGCGGCTAATATCACCGGTGACTTCAATAAAGCCCGGATTGCTGCGAATGGTTGAGTCATGTGCAGGAGAAGTGATACGGACACTGAGAGGCTGAGGTTTAGCGTTTTTATTACTGTCTCCAGCAATAGGGCGGTATTCTCGGTCTTTTACGCCCTCGACGTGAGTGACTTCAGGAGGCGGTGGCGTCATATCGGGCATGTTGACCCGTTGGGCATTTGGGTGATCAGCGGTATCGCTAAAGTGCAGGACGCCTTGTTTATCTGTCCAGACAAACACATCAATACTGCTGCTCGCGTGGGAGAAAAAGCTGATCAGTAATACGACCCAAAGGCTCTTCATATGATGATTTCCTACATGGTTTGCGGGGATAGTGGGATTCACTTCATAGGGTAGCGTTACTTAGTCGTTGGCTGGATAAAAAAAAGCTCGCCTGCGAGGCGAGCTTTATTATTGATTGCAAGACTGCAACGTACAGTCTGAATTCGAATTATACAGAGTAGTAAAGTTCGAACTCTAATGGGTGCGTTGTCATGTTGATTAGCTCAACATCTTTTGATTTCAGGTCGATGTAAGAATCGATGAAGTCATCAGAGAACACGCCGCCAGCTGTCAAGAATTCACGGTCTGCATCTAGTGCTTTAAGCGCCACTTCTAGAGATTCAGCAACCGTTGGGATTTCTGCTGCTTCTTCTGCTGGTAGGTCGTATAGATCTTTATCCATCGCTTCGCCTGGGTGGATCTTGTTCTTGATACCGTCAAGGCCAGCCATCAGCATTGCTGAGTAGCATAGGTATGGGTTCGCTGCTGGGTCACCAAAGCGAAGCTCGATACGACGTGCTTTCGGGCTTGGTACCACAGGGATACGGATAGAAGCAGAACGGTTACGTGCAGAGTAAGCAAGCATAACAGGTGCTTCGAAGCCTGGTACAAGACGCTTGTACGAGTTCGTTGATGGGTTAGCAAATGCGTTGATAGCACGAGCGTGCTTGATGATGCCGCCGATGTAGTAGATAGCCATCTCAGATAGGCCGCCGTACTTGTCACCAGCAAATAAGTTAACACCGTCTTTAGCAAGAGATTGGTGAACGTGCATACCAGAGCCGTTATCACCAACAAGTGGTTTAGGCATGAAGGTTGCTGTTTTACCAAATGCATGAGCAACGTTATGAACAACGTACTTATAGATTTGAGTTTCATCTGCTTTAGCTGTTAGCGTGTTGAAACGCGTTGCGATTTCGTTTTGACCCGCAGTTGCTACTTCATGGTGGTGAGCTTCAACAACAAGCCCCATCTCTTCCATGACTAGACACATTGCTGAACGGATATCTTGAGACGAATCAACAGGAGCAACTGGGAAGTAACCACCTTTCACGCCTGGACGGTGACCTTTGTTACCACCTTCGAAATCAGAACCTGTGTTCCAAGCTGCTTCGATGTCATCAATCTTGAAGAAAGAACCTGACATGTCAGTGTTGAATTTCACGTCATCGAAAAGGAAGAATTCTGGCTCAGGACCAACAAGAACAGTATCTGCAATACCCGTTGCGCGTAGGTATTCTTCAGAACGTTTTGCGATAGAGCGTGGGTCACGGTCGTAGCCTTGCATGGTTGCAGGCTCAAGGATGTCACAACGGATGTTCAACGTTGAATCTTCTGTGAATGGGTCAAGAACTGCGCTTGCTGCGTCAGGCATCATGACCATGTCTGATTCGTTGATACCCTTCCAACCAGCAACAGATGAACCATCGAACATTTTGCCTTCTTCAAAGAAGTCAGCGTCGATTTGGTGTGCAGGAATAGAGATGTGTTGCTCTTTACCTTTAGTATCAGTAAAGCGTAGGTCAACGAATTTCACTTCGTTTTCTTGGATCAGCGATAGAACATTTTCTACGGACATCTTGGATAACCTCCAGTGTTATTAATACGGTTTAATAGCTTCGATTTGGGTAATCGGCATTGATTAACGTCTGCTTAATGAAGTGCGTTAATCGATGCTGATTTCTATAAAGCTAAAACCGTGCCAAAAAATAAATCCTTTATTTTTCATTGGTTTGATTCTTTTGTGTGCCAGTTTGGCCTTCTCTGTGCACCAAAATGATCATTGTACGCACTATATTGGTGCAAATTTATTTTCTTGCACCAAGTTGAATCAATCGCCCATACATTCAGCATGGCTTTTGAATCGATGTCAACCCTAATCAAGCGCTTAGCGCTGACGATGCTGAGGAAGTGGGGCACAATTTCGCCAAGAAAAATGCTGAATTAGAAAAATTTCAACGAAGTTGATCACATATTTTTTGGGTCTAGCCTATTATCTGGTATATTATTGAGCGTTTTTGAAATCCAGCTAGCAGCAATCAAGCGGCAGCCTCTAATGAGTGAAAGAAAAACCCATGTCTACTCCACAGATTGATAAGTTAAGAAACATCGCGATCATCGCGCACGTTGACCACGGTAAAACTACCCTAGTTGATAAATTGCTACAGCAATCCGGTACTCTGGAATCTCGTGGTGAAGCAGAAGAACGCGTGATGGATTCGAACGATATCGAAAAAGAACGTGGTATTACCATTCTTGCTAAAAATACAGCGATCAACTGGAACGATTACCGTATTAATATCGTTGATACTCCTGGACACGCGGACTTCGGTGGTGAAGTTGAGCGTATTATGTCTATGGTTGACTCTGTATTGTTGATCGTTGACGCTGTTGACGGCCCAATGCCTCAAACACGTTTCGTGACGCAAAAAGCTTTCGCTCACGGCCTTAAGCCAATTGTTGTTATCAACAAAATTGACCGCCCTGGCGCACGCCCTGATTGGGTTATGGACCAAATCTTTGATTTGTTCGACAACCTAGGCGCGACAGATGAGCAACTAGACTTCACTACAGTATACGCATCAGCACTTAATGGCTGGGCGACGATGGAAGAAGGCGTAACTGGCGAAAACATGGAACCATTGTTCCAAGCGGTTGTTGACACAGTAGATGCCCCAGCTGTTGACCTAGATGGCCCACTTCAAATGCAAGTGTCTCAACTAGACTACAGCTCATATGTTGGTGTTATCGGCGTATGTCGTGTAACTCGTGGTAGCGTTAAGCCAAACCAACAAGTGTCTATCATCAATGCTGAAGGCAAGAAACGTAACGGTAAAGTCGGTACAGTTCTTGGTTACCTAGGTCTTGACCGCCATGAAGTTGATCAAGCAAATGCGGGTGATATTATTGCTATCACAGGTCTAGGCGAGCTAAAAATCTCAGACACTATCTGTGATGTGAACAATGTTGAAGCAATGACGCCACTGTCTGTTGATGAACCAACAGTAACAATGACATTCCAAGTAAACACTTCTCCGTTCGCGGGTAAAGAAGGTAAGTTCGTAACGTCACGTAACATTCTTGAGCGTCTAGAGAAAGAATTGGTACACAACGTTGCACTACGCGTTGAAGAAACAGATAACCCAGATCGTTTCCGTGTTTCAGGTCGTGGTGAGCTTCACCTTTCTATCCTGATCGAAAACATGCGTCGTGAAGGCTTCGAGCTAGCAGTATCTCGTCCAGAAGTAATCATCAAGAAAGATGAAGACGGCAACCTAACAGAACCATTTGAAACGGTAACGATTGATGTTCTAGAAGAGCACCAAGGCGGTATCATGGAAAATATCGGTCTACGTAAAGGTGAGCTGACAGATATGGCTCCAGATGGTAAAGGCCGTGTACGTATGGACTTTATGATGCCTTCTCGTGGTCTTATCGGTTTCCAAACTGAATTCCTAACACTGACATCAGGTTCAGGTCTTCTTTATCACTCATTTGATCACTACGGTCCACACAAAGGTGGCGTAATCGGTCAACGTAACAACGGCGTACTTATCTCTAACGCAACAGGTAAAGCATTGACTTATGCATTGTTTAACCTACAAGAGCGTGGCCGTCTGTTTGCTGAGCACGCAGATGAAGTATACGAAGGTCAGATCATCGGTATTCACAACCGTTCAAACGACCTAACAGTAAACTGTCTGAAAGGTAAGCAACTAACTAACGTTCGTGCTTCTGGTACGGATGAAGCACAGGTTCTTTCGCCACCGATCAAGCACACACTAGAGCAAGCTCTAGAGTTTATCGATGAAGATGAACTAGTAGAAGTAACGCCAGTTAGCATTCGTATTCGTAAGAAGCTTCTTACTGAAAACGAACGTAAACGTGCGGCTCGTCCAGCTAAGTAATTAGCCTCGATACCGCGATAAAAAAAGCCCTGCTAATGCAGGGCTTTTTAATGTCTGGTCATAATAGAGTTGGCGACATTGCTGTCACCCAGCTCTTATAGTATTTGTTTCAATACCTTATCTGCGCTGACACGAGTAATTTTCTTAATCAGCTTTTGCACTGGCTCTGGATAATTTTCAATTTTTTCCAGTTGCTTGTAGGTACAAATCAGCTGAGTATGTTGAAGAATATTCGCGACTTCTTTGTCGAACTTCTCCGTTAAGTGGGAATAATGGTCTTGTATTAAGATAGCGTTCTCAAGATCCAACTTCCAAGCGCGAGGGTTAAGGTTATTCCCTGTAATGAGCATATAGCGCTTGTCTACCCATAGGCCTTTAAGGTGGAAACTGTTGTCATCGTGTTTCCATAAGTTAATGCTTAGATTACGACTGGCGATGTGCGCTTCATTCGCCTTGGCAAAACGGCGCAGGTTCATTTCATACAGGTAAGGCAGTCCGCCGATGGTTTTAAAGTCTTCTTCTGGTGAGATATAAAAATCATTTGCTGTCTTATCACCCACGACAATGGTCACTTTCACACCGCGCTTAAGCGCTCTCTTAATCTCTTTCGCGACGGGTTTTGGAAAATTAAAGTAAGGTGTACAAATGAAAATTTCATCTTTCGCCAACGCGAGTAACTGCGTGATTCGATGATTTAGCTTATTACGTCGCTTACCAATGCCCACAAGTGGTGTCACAGATACTTGATGCTCATCAGCCGTTTCATTATCGAAGTGGTATTGCGCCTGTGATAGTGACGCTCGTAACTGGCGGATCTCAGCTTTAATGTCTTTTACGGTGGGCTTTGCTGATAAAGAAAGGTCATTAACCGCCGGGTTATTGATCATTTCATTTTGCACAAACGCAACCATAGCGTTAGCAAGTTTAGCATTACCTAAAACATGGTAACGGTCAAAACGATAGCGATCTTGGTAATTTAGATAGATATTATTGAGGCTAGCACCGCTATAAAGGACCTTATCATCAATAATAAAGCCTTTAAGGTGTAGCACACCAAAGACCTCACGGCCGCGAACTGGGATGCCGTAAATAGGAATGCCATGCGTGTTCTTTTGACGAAACTCGCGATACATAGTGGCATTACCATCCGATTGAGCCGCGCCAATGAGTCCACGTTGCGCTCGATGCCAGTCAACACAGACCGCAATATCCAATTCAGGATTGTTCTGCTTTGCTTGATACAGCTCGGACATTATTTCGCGTCCAGCATCATCATCTTCAAGATAAAGTGCGACTAGGTAGATTCTTGATTGTGCCTCACGTATCGCTTGAATAAGATATTCACGATAGTCATTGGCTGAATACAAGACATCAAATTGGTTTGGATCTTGAGCCAAAGAGGGAAGCTGTTCAAACGAGTTCCTAAGAGCCATCATGTGGGAGACTTTACCTTTCTTAAATGCAAAATTGCTAACCTAGAATTTTACCAAATTCTTATAGCGAATGGATAGTAAAGCGTTGATAAGTTTAATTCGGATCAACGTATTGCATGGCAACCAGTGACTTTCCGCCTTGAATATAGCGTAAAAATAGCTGTTTTAGTGCGTTAGGGAGCGCATCTTTATCAATTGTCTGAAATCCGTGCTGGCAATAAAACGTTTCAAGATGTTCCAACGCAAAGCAAAAGTCTTGTTCCGAGAGCTCCTGTTGCACCAGATGCTGCATTAATTTATGCCCCACACCTCGCTGACGGTAGTCTGGTATGACTAACATTCCCGTCATTAAACGACAGTTCTCAATGCGACGAAATCGCACAAGTGCGCACAACTGACTGCCGGCTTGAGCAGTGATAATACGCTCATCGGATTTAGGTTTCGCTGCTGGGTAGTGCGACTTATAGATTTTCTTTGCCAGCGGTAGCTTTATGGGGGCCAAAAGACCAAAATTTAACGTATCCATAGCCAATGCTTGCTCTGAAGGGATAGAATAGAGGAAGTGTAATCCATCAATGAATGCCCATGCAAACAGAACATAACGCTCAGTTAAGCCCGTTTCACACCTTTGCTATTTCGCAGACTTGTCAGCAATTGGTCACCGTGACCTCTGTCGACGATTTAGTGCAAGCCTATCAAGCACCCGCATGGGCACACCTTCCTAAACTCATGTTGGGCAAAGGGAGTAATGTCCTATTTACCGAGCATTTTGATGGGGTGGTATTGGTTAATCAGCTCATGGGTATTAGCCACTCCAGTAGCGAGCACCATCATCGCTTGCATATCGCCGGTGGTGAAGATTGGCCAAAGCTGGTGGCTTGGTGTGTGGAGCAAGATTATGCCGGATTAGAGAACTTAGCGTTAATTCCTGGATGTGCAGGCAGTGCGCCAATCCAAAACATTGGTGCTTATGGACTTGAATTTAAAGATGTTTGTGAGTATGTCGATTATCTTTGCTTAGACAGTTTTAAAGTGAAGCGTTTACAGCAAAGTGACTGTGAATTTGGTTACCGAGATTCCATTTTTAAAAAGGCGTTGCACAATAAAGCGATCGTTGTGGCGGTTGGTCTAAAGTTGGAAAAGCGTTGGCAACCAAACTTGTCATATGGGCCGTTGCAGCGCCTTGACCCTAAGACCTGCACCCCGCGTGAGGTGTTTGATATTGTGGTGCAAGTTCGCCAAGACAAATTACCGGATCCATCAAAAGTCGGCAACGCGGGTAGCTTCTTCAAAAACCCTGTTGTTTGCGTTGAAAAGTATCAACATATTAAACAGCAGCACCCAGATCTTGTGGCTTATCCTTTTGAGGGGCAGATGAAGTTGGCAGCAGGGTGGTTAATTGATCAATGCGGCTTAAAAGGTGCGACAGTGGGTGGGGCAATGGTTCATCCTAACCAAGCGCTTGTGTTGGTTAATGCCAAAAAAGCAACCGCACAGGATGTCACCGCGCTAGCCGCGATGGTTCGACAGCGCGTACTCGACAAATTCTCGGTTGAATTGGAACATGAAGTTCGCTTTATGGGACGAAGCCATGAAGTTTATCTAAAGGACTTACTATGAAAGAGCATCAGGTAAAACTCGCGATTCTTCAACAACTGTCAGAAGGCGGGTTCCATTCGGGTGAAACCCTGGGTGAGTCACTTGGTGTATCTCGAGCGGCAATTAGTAAGCATATTCAGGGGATTCAGCAGTGGGGCGTGGATATCTTTCGCGTACAAGGCAAGGGCTATCAACTTGCTCAACCGATGGAGTTGTTGTGCGAAGAACGCTTGCAGCAAGGTTTACATACCCCCTTTGAACTTATCCCAATTATTGATTCAACCAACCAGTATTTGCTTGATAAACAACAACAGCTGGCGTCAGGGCATGTTTGTATCTCAGAGTATCAAGCGAAAGGGCGCGGGCGGCGGGGACGAGAGTGGGTCTCGCCTTTTGGCTCTAACCTTTATTTGTCGATGTATTGGCGGTTAGAGTCTGGTATAGCCGCCGCAATGGGCTTAAGTCTTGTGGTTGGTGTGGCGATTGTTGAGGCACTAGAAAGCCTTGGTATAGAAGGTGTTAAGTTAAAATGGCCTAATGATCTGTACTACGATGATCGCAAGCTTGCGGGCATTTTGGTCGAAATGTCAGGGCAGGCGGGTGGGGCGGCCAATCTTGTCATTGGTATGGGGATGAATTTAAGAATGAATCATCAAACGGAAGGTATTGGTCAACCTTGGACGTCTCTCAGTGATGTCATCTCAACCCCGTTTAGTCGCAACGACCTCGTGGTCGCATTTGTGAAAGCGTGGCAGCAAGCGTTAGAAGACTATGAAATGAAGGGAATGCAAGGCTTTGTCGAGCGCTGGAATCGGCATGACAACTTCATGGGCAGAGAGGTTAAGCTCATCATGGGGAGCAGAGAAATTAAAGGTAAGGTACGAGGGATCGACCCTACTGGTGCGGTATTATTGGAAACCGCGAATGGTATCGAACCTTTCATTGGTGGTGAAATTTCATTAAGGCAAGTAGAGTAAGTTTCTTTGTGGTTTGTTTGTCGAGCAGGGCTTGACGCTGATTCAGCCCTGCCAATAATGCTAGAACCACAGAACCTATTTTCTCAAATACACCTTTTCCACACAGTGATTGGCGCCTTTTTCCAGAATCAGCTGTGCTCTTTCCCGTGTCGGCAGAATATTTTGAACCAAATTCTTACCATTGATTGAGCGCCAAATGTTACTGGCCTTTTGCGCAGCTTCCGCCTCAGATAACTGGGTGTAGTGACTGAAGTAAGACCCAGGTCGAGTGAAGGCCCCGTGGCGGAACTTCATAAAACGCTGTACGTACCAATGTTCAATTAATTCACTGTCGGCATCGACGTAAAGCGAAAAGTCTAAAAAGTCAGATAAAAAGACCCTATGTGGGTCATGTGGGTAGTCCATGCCGCTTTGTAGAACATTCAGCCCTTCGATAATGAGGACGTCAGGCAAGTCTACGACCTTTTCTACGTCCGTGATGTCATAAGTAAGGTGAGAATATACCGGTGCGACAACATCGCGTTTGCACGCTTTAACGTCGGAAACAAACTGAACCAATCGGCGCATATCGTAGGATTCAGGAAAGCCCTTTTTGGCCATTAGCCCTTTTTCCAGCAACACTTTATTGGGATATAAAAAGCCATCCGTTGTAATCAGTTCCACCTTTGGATGATTTTCCCAACGGCTTAATAGCGCCTTAAGTAAACGTGCCGTGGTACTTTTCCCTACTGCGACACTACCGGCAATGCCGATAATAAACGGCGGCATGTGTTCATTTTGTCCGAGAAACTCTTGTAACACTGAGTTACGTCGTTGTCGCGCGGCGACATAGAGGTTAAGCAGACGCGAAAGTGGTAAATACACGTCAGTGGCTTCGCGCATGGTGAGGTCTTCATTGATACCTTGAAGTTCTTTCAAATCATCTTCTGTCAGTGTCATAGGTACAGCGTTTCTGCGTGCTGACCATTGCTCACGACTAAAGGACATAAAAGGGCTCATAACTCACCAAACTTCGAGGTTTCCATACAAAGAGTGCTGAACATACCTCAAGCGACGAATAAATCAAATAAATCATGCAACAGAACACGCGGAATTGATGAAAATTCACGCAAAAATGAGGTGAAAGAAAAGAATGTATAGGAAAAGCAATTTTTTTTTAAATTAACGGTTGCATCCACAGACTTCATTCAATAAAATGCGCTCCACTTATGCCGACTTAGCTCAGTAGGTAGAGCAACTGACTTGTAATCAGTAGGTCACCAGTTCGATTCCGGTAGTCGGCACCATTTTCTCCTTACCTAAGACGTAAGCAGATATTGAAAATGGATATAAGTATGGAGGGGTTCCCGAGTGGCCAAAGGGATCAGACTGTAAATCTGACGGCTCTGCCTTCGATGGTTCGAATCCATCTCCCTCCACCATATTCCTAAGGAAATAGCTCTTAGAGTTAACCTGTTGCGTGCATCGTATAATGGCTATTACCTCAGCCTTCCAAGCTGATGATGCGGGTTCGATTCCCGCTGCACGCTCCAACATTTCGAGCGCTGATATAGCTCAGTCGGTAGAGCGCACCCTTGGTAAGGGTGAGGTCCCCAGTTCAAATCTGGGTATCAGCACCAGCTCTCAAAGCAATTATTTCTTTTTGATATATACTTACTGCCAAACTATTTTGGTTGCGTGGTCATTTAAGCCACTTTAATCCGTACCTAGAGGGACAACTCATGTCTAAAGAAAAATTTGAACGTACGAAACCGCACGTAAACGTTGGTACTATCGGCCACGTTGACCACGGTAAAACAACTCTAACAGCTGCTATCTGTACTACACTTGCAAAAGTGTACGGCGGTGTTGCTAAAGACTTCGCATCTATCGATAACGCTCCAGAAGAGCGCGAGCGTGGTATCACAATCGCTACTTCTCACGTTGAGTACGATACTCCAGCGCGTC
The DNA here is from genome assembly GCF_050337205.1 of Vibrio nomapromontoriensis. Taxonomy (NCBI): domain Bacteria; kingdom Pseudomonadati; phylum Pseudomonadota; class Gammaproteobacteria; order Vibrionales; family Vibrionaceae; genus Vibrio; species Vibrio nomapromontoriensis. The sequence continues at coordinate 177 of NZ_JAKJSS010000023.1, read as the reverse complement.
ACTACGCACACGTTGACTGTCCAGGACACGCGGATTATGTTAAAAACATGATCACTGGTGCTGCACAAATGGATGGTGGTATCCTTGTTGTTGCTGCAACAGATGGCCCTATGCCTCAAACTCGTGAGCACATCCTACTAGGCCGTCAGGTTGGTATCCCTTACATCATCGTATCGT
>NZ_JAKJSS010000022.1:0-57841 GCF_050337205.1 Vibrio nomapromontoriensis | reverse complement strand
AGGTAGCGGAGAGTGGTTTAACGCAAAGCATGTCGAGAAAAGGTAACTGCTTGGATAATGCTGTTGCTGAAAACTTTTTTGCTTTGCTCAAAACCGAGATGTATCACAACCAAAGCTTTGAAGATGCTCTGATAGAGCAAATCAAAGAGTACATCGAGTACTACAATACCAAGCGTATAAAAGTGAAACTGAAAGGCCTGACTCCGATAGAATATCGAACTCAGGCCTTAAAAGCCGCTTAACAGAAATGTCCAACTTTACGGGGTCACTTCATCATGGGGCTTTTTTATTGACGACCGTTGGTGACTGAGCTAAAAAATTAAATGTTAGCAACATTGATAAACATCGATTCATCAATGTTTGACGATGAAATTTCAGCCTCATTAAATCCGTATTGAGCGCGTTCCCCTTCTCTATCGATTGGGAGGTTTTCAAAATCAAATAAATCTTTATCAGCCAATTGGCTTGGACTTACGTTTTGAATCGACTTGAAAATCTTTTCAACGCGACCCGGTGTTTTCTTATCCCAGTCAATCAGCATAGCTTTAATGCTTTGGCGCTGCAGATTCTCTTGCGAGCCACAAAGATTACATGGAATGATTGGGAATTCTTTATGCTCAGCATACTGAATTAAGTCGGTCTCACGACAATAGGTCAGCGGACGAATGACAACATTTCGTCCATCATCAGAACGAAGTTTAGGCGGCATAGCCTTTAGACGCGCACCGTGGAACATATTTAAAAACATAGTTTCAACAATGTCATCTAGGTGATGACCAAGTGCGATTTTAGTTGCACCAATTTTTTCTGCAAACGAATAAAGAGTGCCACGACGTAAGCGTGAGCATAAGCCACATGTGGTTTTACCTTCAGGGATTTTCTCTTTCACGACTGAATAGGTATCTTTATCAACAATGTAATAAGGAATATTTAGCGTTTCAAAGTACTCAGGCAAAATATGCTCTGGGAAGCCTGGTTGTTTCTGGTCTAAATTGACAGCAACAACATCAAAATGAATCGGCGCCGCTTCTTTCAATCGTAACAAGATATCGAGCATCGCGAATGAGTCTTTACCACCACTGATACATGCCATTACCACATCATTTTCTTCGATCATGTTGTAATCTATGATGGCATTACCAACATTTCTCCTAAGGCGTTTTTGGAGTTTGTTGAATTCAAGTGTTTCTTTTCTGGTATCTTTTTGATTCATTGCGACTTCTCATACTACCGACTTGTTCGACGGCCATGGACCGTCGGATGCGTTATAGGGCGCGGATTATACTTTGTTTTATTGGATGTGAAAACAAGCAAAGCAATAGTAACCCTATCACTTGCTTGTTTTATCGGTTAATTAGCTATACCCGTAACAATAAAGATCACCGTTACCACTAATTTGCACTAGGAATGTACGGCAGTACTCGGCTAGTTTTAGAAGGGAGTTGCATGTGTCCATTATTACCTATTTGTTCGAGCAAGACCTGAGCTTTACCATTAACAATCTCGATAAACTCGCCATCAGATAGCTCAATACGTCCATCCGACTGTTCAGCAAACTCTAGAGTAAGTCCAGCAACGTCAGCGGTAAACCAACCAGAAAACATACCACCAAGGTCATTCAGCATCGTCTGCATTTGTGGCAAAAGACTCGCTACATCTTGATAAGACACCTTTCCGGATAGCGATTCTTTAGTCATTACTACCATAGAAAAGTCACATTGCTTCATTTGTGGCGTGTGTATATAGACTAAAGGGTTTGCTTGCTTTAAGTTGCCATCTAATGGCACCAGTAATTCGTTGTATTCACTGGTTTTTAACTCTTCGTATTTTTCCTCTTTCTCCATCCAAGCTTTTTCGATATTACACAATTGCTGGGTCTGGGCGTCCACAAAGAAGAATCCGACCTTAACGTCTTCATGCCCTTCTTTAATATTATTTTTCATTTGAGAATAGAGTTTCGAATAAGTAAAGCGATATTCTTGTGCTGTTGCAGGTATGGCTAACATACCCGCGAATAGACCAAGTAAGGCTAAATTAGCTACTTTTTTCATAGTTTTATTTTGATATCCAGAATTCTTCATTATGGCGAATCATCGCTTGTAAGTCTTTGACGTATGCCTCACCGCGCTCAGAGTAGCGAAGTAATCCGTTCGTCATCGCGAGTGCGGAGGTTTCCGTTAACAGTGATACTCCACTTTCCCTCAGCTGTCCTCGAATAGCTCGAAGCTCACTATAGGCATTGTTTCTATTCACATTCATAAAATACCCATGAATAGATTGCTGAGGCGAAGAAAACTTAGCAACCTCATGCGTTTTGCCTTCTCCACGCTGTAGAGGCACTAGACCACATCCGTTGCTATAACACCATTGACCGAAGTAATTGTTCGCCTCTTTTGCAAAGCGAGATGTTCCCCAAGCAGATTCATTTGCCGCCTGTGTTAATACCAATGACTCTGGCAATACGTCGACCCTTTGCAGAATTTGCTCTATCCACTCGTAAGTCACCTCGCTAGGCTCTAAGTTATATAGTCGCCCAATTCGTTTCGAGGTTTCGATCTGCTCTTTGGTCAAAGATTGCTCATCAAGTGCCAATTGCAATTGCAAAATACGCTTCCGCTCTTTAACAATTCGTGCATTTTCAATGGCTACACCGGGTCTTAGGTAATCAAAAAAAGTTTGTTTCTTTTGTTTAATATCAGTAATAGCGCCAATGTCAGGTGGAGAATCAGAGATTGGCGTTAGTGCTAGCCCTGAAACATCACTGTCGTCGTAGTTTTCATTATCTTGATTAAGATACCAAAAAGTACTGCCCGAAAGCAGCACGGCTGCTGCCACTAACTTGTGCGTCTTACGCATCGAAAACCTCAGGGTTCTTGTTCGGTTTATCGTTATTACTGTTATGATCATTATCGCGTGGTGGAGTACCTTGATCACCATCGGAATCATCATCTTGATTGGCAGTTATTTGCAGTTTAATACCAAACATTTCACGATATAGAATACCTTTTACGTGGAAGAAAAATGGTAAGACGAAAATCAACCCTATACCGTAAAACATGGCACCAACGATAAACATCAACATCATCACGCTATAAATACCGGCCAGAACGAAAATCTTTTTGTTTACAGCACGCAATGAAAGCAAGAGCGATTGCATTGGCGCAATACGTTTTTCACAAATAAGCAATATTGACTGGCTAAACGCGAGCGAAAGATACATTGAAATGAAAGGCAACATCATCCCAACAACACCTTGCAGTACAAGGCTTGCTAACGTTGCAATAATAACGGGTACAGTAAATTGTAAGCCTTTGGCAATATGACGAGATTTTGTTGTCAAACCACATGCATGACTCATCGCCATTAATGACACGCTGGCATAAAATGGTGCACTTACAACTTCATAGCTAAAGTTGGCAACAAAAATTGCCTGAAAGATTCGCTCATCAAGTAACGATGGATCCGCAAAGGCTTGTAAGATAAGGCTAGGATCACCAAGTTGAAGTTTTAACGCGACATAAAAGATACCTAACTGAACAAAAATAAGGGCGATGATCGCCGGAGAAAACGACATGAAATGTTTCATGGTTTGCTTCCATGCTTCTTGAAATATCTCGCCAGCTTTCAGTTCATACTGACCCGATACAGCGCGCTCAATACTGCCACCTAAATTGAAGTCTCTTTCAAAATCATTTTTCATAGTTTTTCCATGTCACACTTAAGAATGCGAACGTCTATTTTTCCGTTAAAAAGGCTGCGCCATTATAGCGGTATCACGTAATGATTATCACGCTAATAAGCTTGCTTTATTATCTTTTTGGATAATAATTAACCACTTGATAAGGTGAATTTTTCATCTTGAAGCTTTCTGAAACAAGTATGGTAAATAATGTTTACTTTTACCTGCGAAATTTTTTTTGTTTCAAGATAAAAAGTGCTTTGATTTCACCCCATTGGTGATTATGATGCGCGCCTTAATCGTGTATCGCAACAGGCCAAGAAAAACCAAACGGCCAAGGTGGAGATAAGCAGACATTGAACGCTAAACAATCAGTAGGAACACCAGTCGTACAGCTATCTGGTGTAAGTAAAAGTTTCGATGGTAAGGAAATCATCGCAAATCTAGACTTAAACGTTAATCATGGTGAGTTTCTCACTATCTTAGGTCCTTCAGGTTGCGGTAAAACTACCGTACTTAGAATGATTGCAGGCTTTGAAACCGTAGATAACGGCTCGATTAGCCTTGCAGACCAAGATGTCACCGAAGTTCCTGCTGAGCAAAGGCATGTCAATACCGTCTTCCAAAGCTATGCCCTATTCCCTCACATGACAGTGTTTGAAAACGTCGCGTTTGGCTTACGTATGCAAAAAGTACCAAGTGCAGAGATTGAACCACGAGTGACAGAAGCGCTCAAAATGGTTCGATTGGAAAAAATGGCGCAACGCAAGCCTCATCAACTTTCAGGTGGTCAGCAACAACGTATCGCGATTGCGCGAGCGGTAGTGAATAAGCCAAAAGTATTATTACTCGATGAATCTTTGTCAGCGCTTGATTACAAGCTACGCAAGCAAATGCAAATTGAGCTTAAACAATTACAACGTCAGCTAGGCATTACCTTTATCTTCGTCACACACGACCAAGAAGAAGCGCTATCCATGTCTGACCGTATCATTGTTATGCGCGATGGTGTGATCGAACAAGACGGGTCACCACGTGAAATCTACGAAGAGCCTAAAAATCTGTTCGTGGCGCGTTTTATCGGTGAAATCAATGTCTTTAATGCGACCGTCAATCAACGTATTGATGACAAGCGTATTCAAGCAATGATTGAAGGCCAAGAGTGCATAGTTTATCACGATCAGCCTTGCGTAGACGGTGAAAAGTTACAAGTATTACTTCGCCCAGAAGATTTACGAATCGAAGAAATCAAAGAGTCAGAAACCAAAGGTATTGTTGGCCACGTTGCCGAACGTACCTACAAAGGCATGACGCTAGATTCAGTAGTAGAACTTGAATCTGGAATGCGCGTAATGGTCAGTGAATTCTTTAATGAAGATGATCCTGATGTTGACCACTCTTTGGGTCAAAAAGTTGCCGTTACTTGGGTTGAAAGCTGGGAAGTGGTATTAAAAGATGAGCAAGAAATTTAATTTACAAAATGCCATCATCACATTAATCGTTGGCTGGTTAGTACTGTTTGTATTGATCCCAAATGTGATGATCATTGGCACAAGCTTTTTAACTCGAGACGAAGCTAATCTCATTGAGATGACGTTTACGCTTAACAACTACGCCCGTTTGTTGGACCCTTTGTACGCCAAAGTGGTCATGCACTCGTTCTATATGGCAATCGTTGCGACCTTAATTTGTCTTGCTATTGGTTACCCGTTTGCCTATATCGTTGCAAAGATGCCAGAAAAATGGCGTCCTTTTATGCTGTTTCTCGTCATTGTACCGTTTTGGACTAACTCTCTAATTCGAACCTATGGCTTGAAAATTGTTCTCGGAACTCAGGGCATATTAAATAAAGGCCTGCTAGCACTGGATATCATCGATAAGCCGCTACGTATTATGTATACGGAAACAGCCGTCATGATCGGTTTAGTCTACATTTTGCTACCTTTTATGATTCTCCCCCTCTACTCGGCACTAGAGAAGTTGGATCATACCTACATCGAAGCGGCAAAAGACTTGGGCGCAAGTAAATGGCAAACTATTACTAAAGTGATTTTACCTCTGACGATGCCGGGTATTATTGGTGGTTGCTTGTTGGTTCTATTGCCAGCACTAGGCATGTTCTATATTGCCGATTTGCTTGGTGGTGCGAAAAACCTACTCATTGGTAACGTGATTAAGAGCCAGATTCTCAATGCAAGGGATTGGCCATTTGGTGCCGCAACCAGTATTGCCCTAACAACAGCTATGGCTGTTATGCTCTATGCCTACTATCGAGCAGGTAAATTATTAAACCGTAAAGTGGAGCTCGAATAATGGGTCGCACTGCTAAATTTGGTTTCATGACATTAGTTTATGCATTTTTGTACTTACCAATCATTGTCTTGATTGCTAACTCCTTTAATGCCAATAAATTCGGTATGAAATGGGGTGGTCTCACGACTAAGTGGTATCACGCACTGTTCAATAACGACAGCCTTATGCAAGCGGCTTGGCATTCAATTAATGTCGCCGTGTTTTCCGCGACAGCAGCGACGTTAATTGGCAGTTTGACTGCGGTGGCGTTGTTTCGCTATCAATTTAAAGGCAAACAAGCGGTAAGTGGCTTATTGTTTATCGTTATGATGTCCCCTGACATCGTGATGGCGATTTCATTGCTCGCTATATTCTTGGTAATGGGCGTTCAACTTGGTTTCTTTACCCTGTTGGTTGCGCATATCACGTTTTGCTTGCCGTTTGTCGTTGTCACTGTCTACAGCCGTTTAAAAGGCTTCGACGTCAAAATGTTAGAAGCGGCAAAAGATCTTGGCGCAAGTGAATGGACCATCCTAAAGCAAATTATTCTTCCACTGGCTAAGCCAGCAGTGGCTGGTGGGTGGTTGCTAAGTTTTACATTATCTCTTGATGATGTCATTGTGAGCTCGTTTGTTACTGGGCCGACTTACGAAATTTTACCGCTGAAGATCTACTCTATGGTTAAGGTTGGTATTTCTCCGGAGGTCAATGCCCTAGCAACCATCATGCTCATTGTGTCACTGGCTTTGGTCATGACTTCGCAATTTCTTGCGCGTGAAAAAATTAAGTAATGTATCGTCAAATTTAAAGTGAGAGCAGAGTGACGCCGTCACTCTGCTTTTTTTATCTATGCCATTATGGCAGCGTTTGTTTGGAGCTTACGTCAATGAAAAAATGGGCTACTTTATTAGCTGGTAGTGCATGTGCACTTTCTCTTGCATCAGGCATGGTTAGTGCAAAAGAGCAACAATTAGTATTCATGAACTGGGGGCCGTACATCAACAGTAACATCCTCGAGCAGTTCACTGAAGAAACCGGTATAAAGGTCATCTATTCGACTTATGAGTCTAATGAGACGCTTTATGCTAAGTTGAAGACACACAATAAAGGTTACGATCTTGTCGTTCCGTCTACCTACTTCGTAGCGAAAATGCGCGATGAAGGCATGCTACAAAAAATCGATAAGAGTAAACTTAGCAACTTTGGTAACCTTGATAGCAATTATCTAGACAAACCGTATGACCCGAATAACGATTATTCGATTCCTCACGTTGTCGCGATCACTGGCTTGGCGGTGAATACCGACATGTATGATCCCAATGACTTTACTAGCTGGGCCGATTTGTGGAAGCCTGAGTTAGAAGGTCAGCTTATGATGATGGACGATACGCGTGAGGTGTTCCATATTGCCTTACGTAAACTGGGTTATTCTGGTAATACAACGGATCAAGCTCAAATTGATGAGGCGTACGCTGAACTTCAAAAACTAATGCCAAACGTATTAGTGTTTAATTCAGATAACCCGGGTTCTCCGTACATGTCGGGAGAAGTGGGCTTAGGTATGTTGTGGAACGGATCTGCTGCTGCTGCGCAAAAAGAAGGCGTGCCTTTACAACTTATTTTCCCTAAAGAAGGTGGCATAGGCTGGGTTGATAACTTCGCTATCAGCTCAGGAGCAGCTAACGTTGATGCGGCTCACAAGATGATTGATTTCTTACTGCGTCCAGAAATTGCAGAACAAATCTCAAATGACACTGGTTATTTAACGGCAGTAAAGGCCTCAAATGACAAGTTTAAACATGAACCCGCTCTGTTCCCTTCTCAGGAAGATTTAGACCGTGTTGAATGGCAAGATTCAGTTGGCGATAAAACCGTCGCTTACGAAGATTATTTCATGAAGCTCAAAGCTGGACAGTAGTTTCACTACTTCCCTACTAAAAGGTGGCATCTGCCACCTTTTTTTATTGAAAGACCCTTTATAACCTTCCAAACGTTTATTTTTTGTAAACAGCCACATAGAGATATCTCTCAATCACTGATATAATCTTGTGACTTACGTCAAATTATTTATGACGTCCAAAGTCATTTGATTTTGCTTGCTAAGACATCATCAAATTGTCATGCCTTCTATGGCTCTTTGTTAATAAAATACAAACGGAAAAGTAATGAAAAGCAAACTGTATGCTAGCGCCCTTTGTGCGGCGACTCTCTTCACTACCCCGGCGTTTGCTGCCAACGAAGAACTCTATTTCTACAACTGGTCTGAATACATTCCAAGTGAAGTTTTAGAGGACTTTACTAAAGAAACAGGGATTAAAGTCATCTATTCAACCTACGAGTCTAACGAAAGCATGTACGCTAAGTTAAAAACTCAAGGCTCAGGTTATGATTTAGTGGTTCCTTCAACGTATTTCGTTTCAAAGATGCGTAAAGAAGGCATGCTGCAACAAATCGATAAAGAGCAGCTATCACATTTTCAAGATCTCGATGCCAACTACTTAGACAAGCCTTTCGACCCGGATAACAACTTTTCTATCCCTTACATTTGGGGTGCAACGGGCATTGGTGTGAATACCGACATGCTTGATAAGGCTGCAGTTAAGAGCTGGGATGACTTGTGGGACCAGAAGTGGGAAGGTCAGTTGATGATGATGGATGACTCTCGTGAAGTCTTCCATATCGCGCTAACAAAACTGGGTTATTCTCCAAACACGACAAATCCAGAAGAGATAAAAGCGGCTTACGAAGAACTGCGCAAACTGGTTCCGAATGTACTGGTATTTAACTCAGATTTCCCAGCTAACCCATACTTAGCTGGTGAGGTATCTTTGGGTATGCTTTGGAATGGTTCAGCTTACATGGCTCGTCAAGAGGGTGCATCAATTGAAATTGTTTGGCCTGAAAAAGGCACGATTTTTTGGATGGATAGCCTAGCAATTCCATCTGGTGCGAAGAATGTCGAAGCCGCTCACAAGATGATCGACTTCCTACTTCGCCCAGAAAATGCGGCGAAAATTGCATTGGAAATTGGTTACCCAACACCAGTCAAGACGGCTTATCCACTGCTACCAAAAGAGTTCGCCGAAGACAAAAATGTCTTCCCACCACAAGAGGTGATGGATTCAGGTACGTGGCAAGATGAAGTTGGTGAAGCTGGTGCACTTTACGAAGAATACTTCCAAAAGCTTAAAGTTGACAATTAAGCTCGGCTAGCGTGAATAATAGGGCTACGAGTATTACGACTACCCTATTCACTCTAAATCAAAAGCCCTCATTTTTTGAGGGCTTTTTGTTATCAACGATAACGAATTGATGACAGGTGTGAAATCCTGTTGTATTACAATGACGTCTCTTGGTCTTGAGTTTGCAATGCCAGTAGTTCTTTAACTAACTTCGGCACTTCTATACTGGCTTTACCGTACCGTTTTTCTTCAAATTCACTTTGAACGGCACTTGGCTCAAGGTTAATTTCAATAGTATGAGCACCATGCATTTTTGCATCATGTACAAAACCGGCGGCTGGGTACACTACACCCGAGGTGCCGATAGAAATAAACAGGTCAGCCGCCTCTAATGCTGAATAGATGTCCCCCATCTTTAACGGCATCTCTCCAAACCAAACAATGTGAGGGCGAATCTGGCTAGGTAATTGGCAGCAATGACATAAATCACCCGTAACGATATCGTCTTTCATGTCGATCACCTGCCCTGATTCAGAGCATCGGGCCTTTAGCAGTTCCCCATGCATATGAATGACATTATCGCTACCGCCCCGTTCATGAAGGTTATCGATATTTTGTGTGATGACTGTGACGCAGCCATTAAGGTCGCGCTCAAGTTGACCTAGTGCGATATGAGCGGCATTAGGAAGAATGCTCGGTTGTTGAAGTTTTTTGCGCCTTTGATTATAAAAGCTTTGAACCAAATTAGGATCACGAACAAAGCCTTCCGGCGTCGCCACATCTTCAATTCTATGATTTTCCCACAATCCGTCTTGCGTCCGAAAAGTTTGTATTCCCGATTCTGCTGAGATACCCGCACCTGTTAATACCACAATATTTTTATAAGGGAAGTTCATAAACCATCCTTGTTCTGACGTAAGCTATACCACAAGAATAACATGGATTACTGTGGGCAACCGAGTTTTGACACTTAGACCATAGTCTAATGCCTTTGATTTAAAAGCATTATTTGGGTGCTTTTTAGCAATTTTGTGAACGATTAAACAGTACGTACAATAGAACCCAAAAGAGGTGTCGATAGACACCTCTCTTGGGTTGATTACGTATGATGATTCGCTAACCTAGTCCTCATTAGTCGATGAAATTTTGTGGATAGCTAAATCTGCGCCATTAAACTCATCTTCCTCGGATAGCCTTAGACCCGTGACCTTGTCTAATACACCATAAACTATTAGCGCTCCGATAAGTGCTATAGCGATTCCTGCAAGCGTACCGACCAATTGCGCGGCAAAGCTCACGCCCCCTAACCCGCCTAGCGCACTTTGACCAAATATGCCTGCAGCAATACCGCCCCAAGCACCACATAAGCCATGTAGTGGCCATACACCCAATACATCGTCAATTTTTGTTTTATTTTGCAGGTAGGTAAATGCCCAAACAAACAGAGCACCTGCAATTGAACCTGTGATCAGAGCACCAATGGGATGCATTAGATCAGAGCCCGCACAAATTGCAACGAGACCCGCGAGTGGACCATTATGAATAAACCCAGGGTCGTTTTTCCCAACGATAAGCGCCGCTAATATACCACCAACCATCGCCATTAAAGAGTTCATGGCTACAAGCCCACTGATACCCTCGAGCGCTTGGGCGGACATAACATTAAATCCGAACCAGCCGACACTCAATATCCATGCCCCTAAAGCTAAGAACGGAATATTGGATGGTGCAAAGTTTGTATGTTTACCTGCGCGAATACGGCCTTTTCTCATCCCTAAAAATATAACCGCGACTAACGCTATCCAGCCACCTACACCATGCACCACGACAGAACCTGCGAAGTCATGGAACCCGGCGCCAAATGTGGTTTCTAGCCACCCTTGAAACCCAAAGTTACCATTCCAAATCATACCTTCAAACAATGGGTACACTAAGCCAACCGTAAAAAACGTCGCTAACAGGATTGGATAGAATCGAGCGCGCTCCGCGATACCTCCCGAGACAATTGCCGGTATAGCGGCTGCAAATGTTAGCAAGAAGAAGAATTTAACCAATTCATAGCCATTACCTTGTGATAGTGTTTCTGCATCGGCAAAGAATGTGCCTCCATAAGCAACCCAGTACCCAATAAAGAAATAGGCAATGGCTGAAACACCAAAATCAGCAAGTATTTTTACCAACGCATTAACTTGGTTTTTATGTCTTACGGTTCCTACTTCAAGAAAAGCGAAGCCGGCGTGCATTAAAAATACCATGATCGCGCCTAATAATAAGAAGAGCGTGTCTGAGCTTTGTGTGAGCGTTTGTACAGCGCCATGTACCTGTTCTACCGAAGGGGTCATGTATCGATTACTCCTTTAAACCACATTTCCATGTAAAGCATCATCATTGTGCTTCATAACATTTCCATCACACCAAGTTGGTGCTTTGAATTCTCATGGCTTGATAACAGCAAGAACTATTCCAAGAAACACAACCTTGACTAATCGCAGTAACACACTAATAACACTGAGTTTTAATTTGGAACATTCAGTCAACTCGCTATCGAAGTTATGATTGGTTGCACCATGTTAGTGATAAGCACTAAACTTGTGCGCACCAAGATGTTGCGACCTGGTTAATGTGGCATGTCGTAATGGAAGCATATCAAAGACACTTGAACATGCTGGTAGTATATGCGGGACAAAAGAAAGCCCATGTGTCTTACAACATGGGCTTAGCGACTTTTACAGCGTTAACTGGCTGCGTTTATTGCGTCGTATCAATCAGTTGAGGACCTTTATCAAACGTCATCGGAATATTACGCTTAAGCATATCCATTCCCTTGAACATACGGATTATCCACACGATAATCGCAACCGCTGCAAACACCATCCCTACATATGGAATAACGTTGGCAATTTGATCAATCCATGTCGCTTTATACCAGTAATGGGTCACGCCTTTCAGTAATCCATTCGAGGTGGCAACGGTAACGATTAAAACGACAAAGAAGGTTAGGTTTAGAAAAAACGTCCTAATTAGTCCGTAATAATGTGAGTTGACGACATCTGTATCCTCACCTTTATCCAATCGATAGCCTGCGTAAACAATAGCTATAACGCCTGAGATAAGTAAAGTAAAGGGCGTAAAGAGGCTTAAGATGTACGCAACCCAAATGCCTTTATGTTGTTGCTGCATAATAGTCGATACTCCCTTAAGTCAGCTTACTGTCGGATTGAGTCTTCGTAGACGTTGAATCAGCGTTCGGTGCCGAATTTACTTCTTCGTTGTCTGCGTTTTTCACTTCCTCAAACCACAAATCATGATGTTCTTTCGCCCATGTTTCATCAACTTCACCAGTAACCATGCCTTCTAGTGCACCTTCCATACCAAAAAGCCCGATATAAATATGGAACACAAAACCACAAATCAAAATCAATGCAGAGAACATATGCACTAAATTCGACAGCTCCATATCACGGCGAGTTTGTCCGAAAATTGGGAAATCGAGGACTAAGCCACTGACGGCCGCTACCGCACCAAAACAGATAAGTAACCAATAAATCGCTTTTTCCCCACCATTTGAAAACCCAGCAGATGGATGCGACCCTTTGTGCTTACCAACCATGCCTCCAAGCTTCATAAACCACTGCACGTCGGTCTTATCAAAGATGGATTTTCGCCACCATTTGATTAGAACCGCGAAAAGTAGAATGAAGAATAGCGGGCCCACATAGTTATGGTATTGCTTGGCAATATAAATGGTCCACCCCCAAAGTTCTGTTGGAACATAGGGCTTCATAAAGTGTTTACCGTAGACCAGCATCAGTCCACTAAATGCAAGAGTCAAAAAGGTAAATGCCATACTCCAGTGAAGGGCACGATCCATTCTAGACCAACGCTTCACTTTTTTGCCTGTTCGTGCAGCGCTTAGCTTCAGTGGTCCAACGATGAAGTACATAAGCACCACCATCGAGATACTACCGAAAATCGCTACCGCTGCCGCAGGAGACATCCATTTCTCTTTTAAAATGAACCAAGTTTCACCCGGAGTACTAATCAATACTCCGTGCTCTGGAGAGCCAGACGTCGTCGTCCCTTCTACTCCATCTTTAACTGCACGCCAATAATCGGCACCAGCCAACTGGACCATTTCACTTTGCACTACTTTGTCATTCTTGCTCTCTTCTGCTTGTACTCCAAACGACAAGGTCAGCAGTAATGCTGCCAATATAGGCAGCATTGCAAGAGCTTGGTTTCTAAGCGTACTTAGCATACGTGTCTCCATTAGCTCTTGGTTGCATCGTAAGACAGATCGTGACCGTCGCTCCAGCCTGCATTTTTTGCTCCACGCTCTACCACACGTTGACGGAATATGTCAGAGACTTTCTCTGCATCCCCGGCCAGCAGTGCTTTTGTTGAACATAACGAAGCACACATCGGCAATTTACCTTCAGCAATGCGGTTTGCACCGTATTTAGCGCGTTCTTCTTCTGAATTATCTTCAGTTTCAGGACCGCCAGCACAGAACGTACACTTGTCCATCTTGCCACGCTCACCAAACGAAGCTTGTTTAGGGAACTGTGGAGCACCAAATGGGCAAGCAAATAAGCAATAACCGCAACCAATACAGAGGTCTTTATTGTGAAGCACAATACCGTCCTCTGTATGCTCAAAACAATCAGCTGGGCAGACTGCCATACAAGGCGCATCCGTACAGTGCATACAAGCAACGGAGATTGAGTTTTCACCCGGTTCGCCATCATTTAATGTCACTACTCGGCGGCGTTGGATACCCCACTCGAGTGCTTCATCGTTTTCGTTTTTACATGCTGTGACACAGCCGTTACAGTCAATACAACGTTTGGTGTCACAAAGGAATTTCATTCTAGCCATGTTATGACTCCTTACGCTTTCTTGATATTACAGAGAGTGACTTTGGTTTCTTGCATCTGCGTGACCGGATCATAACCGTAGGTGGTCGCAGTATTGGCCGCTTCGCCTATTACATATGGGTCACTACCCTCAGGGTATTTAGAACGAAGATCTTCACCTTGGAATTTTCCACCAAAGTGGAAAGGAATGAACGCTAAACCCGGTTTAACACGTCGCGTTACAAGCGCTTTCACCTTAATTCGTCCCTTCTCTGCTCCTTCTACCCAAACCATGTCACCGTCTTTAAAGCCAATGTCATTGGCATCTTTCGGGTTAACTTCTACAAACATTTCACGTTGTAGCTCGGCAAGCCAAGGGTTAGAGCGCGTTTCTTCACCACCACCTTCATATTCAACCAAGCGTCCAGAGGTCAATACAATTGGATATTCGCCAGATTTATCTTGATCTTGAATTGACTTATAAAGCGTTGGTAAACGATAAATCGATTCACTGTCATCCCAGGTAGGATAATCCACAACCAGATCACGTCGTGGTGTGTAGAGTGGCTCACGATGCAACGGGACTTTATCTGGGAAAGTCCAAACAATCGCACGAGCTTTCGCATTACCAAATGGCATACAGCCATGAAGTACAGCGACACGTTGAATACCGCCTGACAAGTCTGTTTTCCAGTTTTTACCTTCCGCTGCGGCTTGTTCTTCAGGGGTCAAGTCCCCCCACCAACCAAGCTGTTTAATTAGCTTATCAGTAAACTCTGGGTAGCCATCTTCAATTTCACAGCCAACAGAATAGCTATCTTCAGCCAGCAGATTATTTCCTTCATACTCAACACCAAATCGCGCACGGAAGTTACCGCCGCCAAGTGCGACCGGCTTTGATGTGTCATAGAGAATATGTGTGCCCGGGTGCTTCATCTCTGGCGTCCCCCAACATGGCCAAGGTAGACCATACGTTTCACCATTGGCGACACCACCTTCGGCTTCTAGGCTAGTTTTATTGAAAATATGCCAGTTTTGTTGATGCGCTTTTAAACGTTCTGGACTTTGTCCTGTATAACCTATCGTCCACATACCTTTGTTAAATTCACGGGTAATGTCTTCAATCAAAGGTTGGTTATTTTCAACGCTGATGTTTTTGAATAGCTGATCAGAAAAGCCCAACTTTTTCGTTAAAAGGTACATGATTTCGTGATCGGGTTTAGAGTCAAACAACGGTTCAATGACTTGGTCTCGCCATTGAATAGAGCGGTTTGATGCCGTCACCGAGCCATACGTTTCAAACTGAGTGGTTGCAGGAAGTAAATACACCCCGTCAGTTCGATCGTTCATCACCGCCGCAACTGTTGGGTATGGATCAACAATCACCATCATGTCTAACTTCGACATGGCCTTTTTCATTTCTACGCCACGGGTTTGCGAGTTAACCGCATGTCCCCAATAGAACATGGCGCGTATATTGTCGTTTTGTTCAATATTGTCTTTGTTTTCTAGTACACCATCGATCCAACGAGAAACTGGAATACCCATGTTATTCATCGGTTTCTTACCACGATATTCGTTTGGATCGAAACGTCCTTTGACCCACTCGAAATCGACATCCCAAACTTTAGCCCAATGCTTCCAAGAGCCTTCCGCCAAACCGTAATAACCAGGGAGTGTATGAGAAAGTACGCCTAAATCCGTCGCACCTTGTACGTTATCGTGCCCACGGAATATGTTGGCTCCACCACCTGACTTACCAATATTACCAAGTGCTAACTCAAGCACACAGTAAGCACGGGTGTTGTTATTACCTGTGGTGTGTTGCGTACCGCCCATACACCAAATAATGCTGCCTGGACGGTTGTCAGCAAGAAGTTTAGCGGCTTTATAGACGTCAGCTTCGCTAACACCAGTAACACGTTCAACTTCTTTTGGATTCCAGTTAGCCACTTCTTTGCGAATCTCGTCCATCCCGAACACACGCTGGCGAATAAACTCCTGATCTTCCCATTTATTCGCAAAAATGTGCCATAGCAAGCCCCATACAAAGGCCACATCGGTTCCCGGTCTTAGGGAACAGTAATGATCAGATTTCGCTGCGGTACGCGTACGTCTTGGATCAGCAACAACGATCTTACAACCGTTTTTCTCTTTCGCGATCAGGATGTGCTGCATTGCAACAGGATGAGCCTCCGCAGGGTTTGAACCAATGAACAGCATAGACTTACAGTTATGCATATCATTGAAAGAGTTCGTCATTGCCCCGTAACCCCATGTATTAGCAACACCGGATACTGTAGTCGAGTGACAAATACGTGCTTGGTGGTCGACATTATTGGTGCCCCAAAGAGACGCCATTTTTCTGAACATATACGCTTGTTCATTGTTGTGCTTAGCGCTGCCCAGCCAATAAACGGAATCGGGTCCTGATTCTTCGCGGATTTCTAAGACTTTACTTCCAATCTCTTCGATCGCTTCATCCCACGTCAGCTTTTTCCATTTACCGCCTTCAAGCTTCATTGGATATTTAAGGCGTCGTTCGCCGTGTCCGTGCTCACGTAAAGCTGCCCCTTTTGCACAATGTCCGCCAGCATTAAATGGGTGGTCAAATGCGGGCTCTTGCCCGGTCCACACACCATTTTGAACTTCAGCATAGACACCGCAACCTACGGAACAGTGTGAACAAATTGTTCGTCTCACTTCGGTTTTCGCTTCAGGATCAACAGCCTTGGCTTCTGCCTTCTTGATCATACCTGGAGCAAATACATACGCGCCAGCGGCTACACCACCTGCTGCAAGCGTGGAGCTGCGCATAAACGTTCGGCGACTAATGCCTAGCTTGTTTTCATTTTTGCTCACTGTATTGGAGCGTTTAGTCAGTTTCATTGGTTCGCTCCTTAAAGTGTGTCGTAGTAGTCTTTCACATGTTGTGTTTCACGATATCCCGTTTTCTTTGCACTGCTATCTAACGGTGTATCTGCTACATCACTACCTGCCGCCTGCGCGGTACCTGTAATGACGGCACCCGCGACCGCAGCAGTCGTTAATCCTTTTAAAAGATTACGTCGGCTTTCATTGCATGTGCTCTGTTCATCTTGCTTGTTTTGCTTGCTCATAGTTTGCTCCCTGAGTGGATACCTTGTACTTAATAAGCACAGACATCTCTAGTAAGCTGAATAGTTAAGTTAAGCCTCACGCTCAACTTACTAACGATTAAACGGTCATTACTTAGTGGTAATGTTCTTTACATCAATTTTCATTTTTGCTTTGGTAGACACTGGGCTAGTCGCATACTTCACCTGCTCTACATCGAAAAACGCAGCCATCAAAACCGCTACAGCCTTATAAAATTGGGCACTTGATGCCGACTCCATTTGACGACAGAACGACCCATACCAAGTGGCAAGATGTTGATTAAAAAACGCCTTTGCTTCGGGTTCACTCTGTTGTTCAATTAACGCTGCCATCACTTCGCATATCGCGGCAATATGGTCTTCAGGCTCCTTTACTCCGTCCTCTCGCTCCAATCCTAATTGAGTCAGAGTTTGTCTTAACGCAGCGAGCGGTTTCTCCATTAATGAACCAGTCAGGTGCCAAGAAGCAAACGGCACAACTTCACCTTTACCAATACCAATAAATAAATCTTGATACTCATCTTCAAGCGCGCTGACCTGTGCTTCTTTGGCTGCAGCAGATAAATCCTGCCATGCTGCTGTCATTTGATTAATGCCACTTTCGATTTCTAGATGGGCTAAAAACTCCACTAGATCCCTATCTGGCGCTTGACGGCAGAGTGTTGAAATCAAGAGATAAATGTCACTTCGCATTTCATCATGTTGTTCTTCCATCAACATCTACTCCTAAATTTTTAATTGTTGTTCTGGGTTTTCAGCCATTGCTTCGAATACATCTACGACGCGGCAGTCTTCACACATAGCGATACGGCGTAACGACATTTCGTCTGAAAAATGAGAGTGACCACGTAACTTATCTTGCAGCATGGTAATCATAGACTGTGGCGCGAAAGGTTTGCCACAACGTAAGCATTCCGCCGCCTTTTCTTCATGGATAGCGACAACACTTTGGCGAGACTCTTGATTCCAATTAAGTTGTTGCGATAGAGATAATGCTGATTCGGGACAAGCCTTTTCACACATCCCGCATTGCACACAATCTTGTTCGATAAAATCTAGCGCAGGCCTGTCGCCAGTGTTATGCAGCGCTTTTGTCGGGCAAACCGCGACACAGCCCATGCACAATGTGCATTTATCTGTATCACAATTCACCGTACCAAATGGCGAAGTGGAAGGAAGAACTTGGATGGTTTCAATAACGGAATGTTGAGATGCCAACGCATCAAGAGAGGTGTAAAGGCGTTGTCGTTTGTCACCTTGCACGTCGCCGACATTCACACCAAGTGACGTGGTAACGAGTGTGGGCAACCCTTCTCGCAACGATTCTAAGTACAAGATATCAATGGTTTCTCGAGCAAGCCCTAAATTCTCAAGTAACAATTGCGCCATACCTACTTCACGATTCAGCACAGTTTGAATGGTTTCCGGCATATGACGACTAGCTGCAAATAACACTTGAGTCGCGCCGTTAACCAGTGCAGCGAGCCAAGTGTCAATTCCGACTGAAGGTAACTCTTCCACGACGACAGGAATCACATGATCGGGTAATGCTCGCAATGCCATCACGTTGTACGTTTCATGCCTGGAACTACAAATAAGAATAATGGCATCTTTGCCACCTTGTTTGTGATAGTTCGCTAACGTTCGTTCGATGAATTTTTGCGTCTCTTTAGGCGTCGGTAGTGCGTAATGAATGGCTTCTGTCGGACAAGCCGTGGCACACGTCCCTACGCCTTGACACAAGTAAGGGTTAATTTCTATCTTGTGGCCAATCTTATCGTTACCTTCACTAGATAACGCACCCGCAGGACATGCATCCACACAACGCTCACACCCTTTTACCCCACGAGAGCTGTGAGCACACAAATCGGTATCCAAGCGGAAATACTTTGGCTTATCGAATGTCCCCATGAGTGTTGGAATCACTTCCAACGCCTCAGCAAGAGATGGATAACCTCTTCCTACTGGGTAAAAGCCCGGTACGGGGACCTGCTCAGACATGCAGCCGTTGAGAGTATGATCCAACACAACATCAAAACAATCTCGCCCTACTGATACTTCCGCAAGATTGATAGTTTGCATATTGTTTTGAACATTAACGGTAAAGGTGCCTAGAAACCCCGAAATTTCAACGCTATCTGCAAAATAGAGGTTGGGATAGCTCTCACTCGTGACACCATCACTCGAAAGCAATGTAAGCGAATGCATCGCCGTTAACTGCTCGGCCGTACTCGTTATAATCGCAGTCGGGCCGACGATAAGGGTATCGCCCTGGCTTTCATAGCTAACGGTAGGAGGAATAAGATTGGTAAGCTCTACGGTATTTTCAAACGCGTAAAGACGAGCCAGTCCGTTCGTGGTTGTCGATTCTTCTAATAATTTTTTTATCATTGCATCTTCCAGTGCAGGGGTCTTTGCCCCATCGCTTTGACGTTAAATCGTCACTGTAGACACAAATTGCAATTATTGTTCCAACTAGAAGCTCTCTCGATTTTATAGCCGATCAGCTGATAAATGGATAAATATGCCCAGATTACTTCTTTTATCATTCAAGTTAGCTTGGATTATCGTTTTATTGCACACCGTTGATCGGTTTTATTTATCGTGGTGAGACAATTTGTCTTAGTTATATGATTTTATCACTAAGACAAAATGTACCTATTTTTTGTGTGGTAAATATTGTCTCAATCAAAGTGTTAGTCTTTAGCTACACCGTTATCTTTACGAGCTTCAACCTTCATTTCATCATTAACACTTGAAACGCTTGAGCTCGTATCAACATCCGTTACATCTTCTGATCGCGTTTGCTGAAGTTCACCCTTTGCGTTGTTATTTTGTTCCGCTTCATGGGCATCATCACCACTTGCTTGTTTTGCGTCATCGGCATGCTCATCATCGATCGCTTGGGCATAACTGTCATGATTGTCCTCTACGCTTTCAGGGCGTGCTGTATCACTATCCAGCTCTTCTACTTTCTTCACCCATTCTCTAAGTGTTTCTGCAACACCTGCGGCCAGAGGCTTAACCGCGGCATAGTCATGATCATAATCATTGAGTCGATCGACGACATTAAATTCGGGACTCAGAAACATTTTGCGTAGCGCCGCCTTTTTGGCCGCTTTATCAAGCCCCGTCTTAGTCATTAACTCCGACATTGAAAGCGACTCGATAGGAATATCATCGCCCTCACTGCCATTATTATCGCTCTCACCGGCACTATTACTGCGTTCTGTCCCCTCATGCTCGCAGTCCTCACCAATAACAGCAGGCTCGTCAGCATCTAAGTGACTTTCACGACTGTCTAGGGCTTCGATACGTGATTCTGATACACGGGTATTCTGACTAGTACCTTCCGACAACTGTACATCATCGGTATCGCTAGCAGGGTCTAAGTCCCCTGATAGGATCGTTTTATCTGTTTCTAGCTTGCGCTGTGACCAGCGTGAGAGAAAACTATTTTTCACTTGAACGCCCCGCACCTTTGCGTTTTTTTCGTCTGACTTCTAACAGCTCTCCATGCCTACCAATAAAGGCTTCCATCCAAGCTTGTATTGGCAACGGCATCGTATTTGACAGAACTAAATAGTCCCCATCCATAAATGAGCCAGCCACACCTTGAGACGCAGTGACAACGACGGGTGTTAAATCTAACTCATCATGATTATCAAACACGACAAACAATTTAGGTGATTGGGAACTTAAATTAAAGCGGTAGTCTGTGCGTTCATCTTTGTATAGTTCTAGTAAGCCATACGGCCGGCTAACATCAACATCAGACAGGCCAAAACCGTTGAGTTCCCTTTGGGTGGTCATCCAGCGACCGACTTGTTTTTCAGTGGCAACAACGTCAATTTGTAGCGGCCATTGGTCGTCATTTTTTTCCGGTAACATCTAATACTCATCTCGGACTAAGTTTGTTTATAACAGTGATAACTAGTGATTTACCAAGCCCATTAGGCATACAATCACTTTTGAGTCATCAGCGTCAGTCATTGGCATTTAATTTGCTTTTCTTGTTAACTAAGTTGCTAATTACTGATTACGAAGCAATAATCAAGCCAATAGGTTGAGTTAGTTGCTCTTCTTAACCACTATTACAGTTGAACAAAAGGACAAATTGCGTGGTAAAGCCAAATATTATTAGAACAAGCGAAAATCCTTTACAAACAATGGAAGTGGAAGTTGTTGACGAATATGGTGAGAAGCTCGTCAAGCAAATCGCCTGCGAACGTCCGCTTACCGTGATGCTAAACTGGAAAGAAATCGTCACGTTAATGACCCTAGGCTCTAGACCAGATTCTTTGGTCCTAGGTTATCTAAAAAATCAGGGCTTTTTGTCTGATCCCAACGCCGTCGAGTCACTCATTATCGATTGGGAAACCCATTCCGCAGCCGTTATTACAAAAGAGAATACAGATTTTCTGGAAGAAGCCTTAAAGAAAAAAACCGTCACCTCTGGTTGTGGGCAAGGCACTATGTATGGCAACGTGATGAAACAGCTGGATGGGTATCAGGTTCCACAAACTCCGTTAAAACAGTCACAGATTTATGCCACACTCGAGGCGCTCACCCACTTTAACGATACGTACAAAAAAGCAGGTGCCGTGCATGGATGTGCGATTTGCCAAAATAATCAAGTCCTTTCGTTTGTTGAAGATGTAGGGCGCCACAATGCGGTAGATACGTTAGCGGGTGAACTATGGCTCAACGAAGAAACCGGTGATGATAAGAT
Source organism: Vibrio nomapromontoriensis (assembly GCF_050337205.1). NCBI lineage: Bacteria > Pseudomonadati > Pseudomonadota > Gammaproteobacteria > Vibrionales > Vibrionaceae > Vibrio > Vibrio nomapromontoriensis. The sequence continues at coordinate 35,963 of NZ_JAKJSS010000022.1, read as the reverse complement.
TTTTTACACCACGGGGCGACTCACGTCCGAAATGGTCATAAAAGTCGCACAAATGGGGATCTCTGTTCTTCTTTCACGCTCTGGTGTGACGCAAATGGGGTTAGACCTAGCCAAGCAGTTTGGTATTACCACCATCGCTCGAGCTAAAGGGCTACGTTTCCAAGTATTCACCGGTAGCGACAAGATCGACTTCGATGTGAAGGGTACGAAGTAACTAATTAACCAAATAACTAAGTAGCTAAAACTGAGGCATTCGATTATAAGATCTTTGATGATGCAGTCCGAACCTTAATCACGCACTAAACTACCGAATCAGCCCCTCTGATTAAACCTAACGTTGTAAAAAAGGCAGCCCATATACATATGGGCTGCCTTTTTGTTTTTGATTAGTCGACAGTACTCAGTGTTATTTAAACATCTAAGTATCGATAAACACTCTCAAGCTTACGCGTCACCGCGCATTTTTAGGAATTCTTCGTACGTACCTTTGAAATCATTGATCTTGTTATCTTTGATTTCAAGAATGCGCGTCGCCAAAGACGATACAAATTGTCTGTCGTGCGATACAAATAACAATGTACCTTTGTAGTTCTCAAGCGCCAAGTTTAATGACTCAATAGATTCCATATCCATGTGGTTTGTTGGTTCATCCATCAACAACATGTTTGGTTTATGCATCATTAATTTGCCTAGAAGCATACGACCTTGCTCACCACCAGACAGAACTTTCACTGACTTTTTGATGTCATCTTGGCTAAACAGCATACGACCTAAGAAGCTACGAACCACTTGCTCATCATCGCCTTCCTGACGCCATTGCCCCATCCAATCTGTTAGATTTAGATCTTCGGCAAAATCGTGGGCGTGATCTTGAGCATAGTAACCAATATTTGAGTTTTCTGACCACTTATACGTACCAGATTTTTGCTCAAGTGCGCCTGCAAGCGTGTTAAGTAGGGTTGTTTTACCCACACCATTCTCACCAATAATGGCAACGCGCTCGCCAACTTCAAAGATAGCGTTAAAGTCTGACCAAAGCATTCCATCATCGAAGCCGTTAGACAGTTCTTCAATAATCAGAGCGTTACGGAACAACTCTTTCTCTTGCTCAAAGCGAATGAATGGATTTTGACGGCTTGATGCTTTCACTTCATCAAGTTGAATCTTATCAATTTGTTTAGCACGAGACGTAGCTTGTTTCGCTTTCGAGGCGTTGGCAGAGAATCGAGAAACGAACGTTTGAAGTTCTGCAATTTGTGCTTTTTTCTTCGCATTATCAGATAATAAACGCTCACGAGCCTGAGTCGCAGCGAACATGTATTCGTCGTAGTTACCAGGGTAAACGCGTAACTCACCATAATCTAGGTCAGCCATGTGCGTACACACACTGTTTAAGAAGTGACGGTCATGCGAGATAATGATCATTGTGCAGTTACGCTGGTTAAGCGTGTGCTCTAACCAACGGATAGTATCCATATCCAAGTTGTTCGTTGGTTCATCAAGTAGCATGATATGTGGGTCAGCAAATAATACCTGAGCCAAAAGCACACGCAGTTTCCAACCAGGCGCTACTTCACTCATTAGGCCATAATGCTGCTCTAGTGGAATACCTACCGCTAATAGTAATTCACCAGCTTTTGATTCCGCCATGTAACCATCAAGTTCTGCAAATTGAACTTCAAGGTCGGCAACTTTCATACCGTCGTCTTCACTCATTTCTGGCAACGAGTAAATACGATCACGTTCTTTTTTGATTTCCCAAAGCTCTTTGTGACCCATGATAACAGTGTCAACAACAGAGAACTCTTCGTAAGCAAACTGGTCTTGGTTCAGTTTTGCTACACGTTCATTAGGATCGCAAGAAACGGTACCACTGGTTTGCTCTAGCTCACCGCTTAGAATCTTCATAAACGTGGATTTACCACAGCCGTTCGCACCGATTAGGCCGTAACGGTTACCGTCACCAAATTTGATAGAAATATTTTCAAACAGTGGTTTAGCACCAAACTGTTGCGTGATGTTAGCGGTTGAAAGCACAAGCAATACCTTTGAGAATGAACAAAACTGCGCAACCCTACAGGGAGTTAGCCTAGGTTGCAAGTAACAAAGTGACGTCACCACAAGCTTTTTTCCGTAAAGCTAAAGCTTTTACTGACAAAGTGACCACGGACTATTCATTTCTAATACAAATTCTAGTCATTTTCAATTTTCTACTGCCAAAATGAGCGAAGTCCGATTACGGTAACTACACTATATAATTATGACAATACCAATTTATACAGTCAGTTACAGGCAGTGTGCACAATCATGAAAAAGCTCATTATTACACTATCGTTACTCACCTCTCTTTTTTGCTCTCACGCAATGGCTAAGTGGGAATATCAAGATGAGACTCTCCCGGTTTTATCGCAAAGTGCGATTGATATGGAGAAGGAAGTCTCCGCGTTTCCCAACCCGTTATTCTTAACGCCCTCTGAGCAATCTAAAGTCCGACGTTTGTTGTCAGTGACACTGGAACTACAAGATGATGAGATTCGTGCGTTCGAAGCGTCGTTGAAAGAGTACCGCCACGCTTCAAAAGAAAAAGAGGAACGTTGGTTAGATGTCCAGAATCACTACTTAACCTTAGGAAGTTTAAGTCTAAGTAAACAACGCTTACTCGACTTAGCATCGGATCGCACTCGAGATCAACTCACAGGCTTTGGACCTGATGGCGTGACTCAGTTTAAACAAGAGCTAAAGCTCACTGCGCTAAACGCTGAGTACTTTGTATTTTTGCAATTTATCAGTATTAAAACGCTAATTAAAGAAATCTTCATTTCGCCTATCCCTGTTATTTGGGCGGCGCTTAAAGTGTTCTTTATCTACTCATTGCTGATGTGGTGGTTAGCCAATCAGAAACGTTTGTTTGAACAGTTCAAGCAGCACGTTGCTTCCAACATGTCTAAGCCCCCTATTTGGGTTCGCATCATTTGGTACATCGGGCGCGCGAGTCGCGCTATCGCTTGGTTAATAGCGCTCACACTGTCTCTACGAGTGTTAAGTAGCATAGATGCCCTTGAGCATCTCATTTATCTAGAGATTTTCACGTGGTGGGTACTGGGTGGCTCTATTGCTATTAGCTTTATTTTGGAGTTTGCTCATCGCAATAGTATGGCGTCTAGTCCGGAGATTGTGGCATTACGTCTCTCTACAATCCGACGCTATGTCTGGAGCTTTATCTTAGCGGGCGTAGTACTGCAAATTTCATCTGAAACACTCGGTAAAGGCACCATTTATTATTGGATATACAGCCTTTTCTCATTTTGGTTTGCCTTTATTACCGTGACCGTCTTAGTGATGTGGAAACCGATCGTGTTTCAATCATTGGAACGCGTTAATGAGAAACCGCTGATTGTCGTTTGGGCGTCAAGAAAAAAAGATACGTTATTTTTAGGTATTATTGCCACCACCATTGCGACGATTTGGCTCACCATCCACCACTTAAAAAACCGTTCTATAGGGCTACTCTCAAGAAATACCTTTTTCAATCAGGCATTAACTTACTTATTCAAAATTGAAGTAGCTAAGCAAACTGGCAGTAAAGGAGACCATAATTTAGTCCGTGTCCGTGGGGATGATGCGTTTAAGTACATTCTTCCCGGTAATGAAGAAAGTCCACTCGTCGATTACGCCACAAATGAAGTAAAACAGCTATCGCAATATCTACTCACCGATAATCCAGCCATCTGCGTCATTACAGGCGAAAGAGGTGTGGGTGCTACACGCTTACTTCAACAATTATTGGCTAAAACGAAGAATGCTGAACCCATCTATATCAATTGCCCGCTAGCGGGTTACAACGAATTATTGGTTGAGTTGGCGATCAGTTTAGGATTGGAACCTGAGACCAGTGAAGTGAAGATCCTCACTTTGTTACGTAAGAGCGAAATCCCCTACCTCATTGCGATTGATAATTGTCAGAGGTTAGTTAAGCCAAAGGTAGGCGGGCTCAATGACCTCATTCGCTTTACTAATCTGCTGCGTCGCTCTAAGAAAAATCACCGCGCGGTATTTGCCATAGAGAAAGCCAGCTGGCGCTTTGTAGACCGTGCGCGTGGCGAACGTTTGTTGTTTGATTGGGTTGCCTTTTTACCTAGGTGGAGTGAAACACAAATTCAAAAACTGCTTGATACTCGTATCAATCAAACTATCGAGAAACCGTTAAGCTTTGACGGGCTCGTCGTTCCGAAACAATGGGACAACGACAGTGAAACTGAAGAAGAACGCGCACGACAAGGCTTCTATCGCATCTTATGGCATTACTCTGATGGTAACCCAACCGTTGCGTTGCGCTTTTTCAGGTTGTCTTTGAGAAGAGATAAAAGCAACGGTCATGTTGTTGTGCGACTTTTTCATGCTCCAGAATCAGAAGAATTGGAAAAAATGCCAAAACCTATGCTTGCCGTGCTGCGATCGATTGTTCAGTTAGAAGCAGCATCACCCGATGACCTTTCAGATTGTACTCAACTCACTATATCGGAAGTAATCGGTACTTTACGTTATTTCCAAAGCCGAGGTTACATTGAATGGGCTGAAGATAAAGCGCGGGTCTCCGATCACTGGTTTAGACACATTACTAATGTTCTAGACCGTCAACATTTACTCGTTAAATAACAGGGCTTTCTCTTATGAATAAATGGCTATACGTTATCGCCCTACTGCTACTTTCTAGTGCTGTTAATGCTGAGGAAGCGATCGCATCTGTCGAAAATATTACCCAGTTTACCAATTTAATTCGTTGGTCTGGCGTGATCTTTAGTGTCCTTATCATGATGGGCACTTGGCTGCTCATCAAATTTATGAATTCAATGGTAGAAAGTATTGGGGGGCAGTTCGTTCAATATCGCATGCTGCTTCAAAAACTGCAGTCTTTTCTACAGTTCTTCATCTATATGACGGCAGGCTTGGTCGTATTCATGCTTAGTTTTCGAATCAATGACCATATACTGGCGCTAATAGGCGGCACATTGGCGGTGTCTGTTGGCTTTGCACTAAAAGATCTTGCTGCTTCGTTTATTGCCGGACTGACCGTTATGATTGACCGTCCGTTCCAGGTTGGTGACCGTGTCACATTTGAAGGCAATTATGGGGATATTACTACCATTGGTTTACGCTCCGTTCGAATGAGGACATTAAATGACGACATCATCACCATTCCTAACAACAAATTTCTTAACGAAGTAACGGTCAGTGGTAACTATGGTGCATTGGATATGCAAGTCGTGATTCCGTTCTACGTTGGCATGAACGAAGATATTGTCATGGCACGTAACTTGATTCAGGAAGCGGCGTCGTCTAGTCGCTATATTCATCTGCCTAAACCTGTTACGGTATTGGTTAAACAAACGATTACAGACAATTACTTAGCGGTACAACTCACCTGTAAAGCGTATGTTGTAGACACCGCGTATGAAAAACTCTTCGAAACGGATATTACCTTACGTGTGATTGATGAATTTCGTAAACACAATATTAATGCGCCACAAATTGCGGTGCAGAACCATAATCGCACAATAGAGTAGCGAGCAAGGTAACGAGATCAACACACTCGGTATACCTACACAATTATAACGATATAAACGTACTTAAAGGATTATGCATGCGTTTTATAGGACAAAGTATAGTGGCAGCGTCATTGCTCACTTCATCGCTTTCGATGGCAGCGGATAAGGACGAGGAATGGGAGTTTCTTGTCGTATTTCCAATGTTATGGGCACCCAGCATAACGGGTACAACGGGCCCTGCAAACGACAAGATTGATATCGATATTCCTTTTGATAACATTGTTAGCAACTTAAACTTCGGTTTAATGGGGGACTTCTATGCTCAAAAAGACAGGTGGTTATTAGGTGTTCGAGCGAATTATCTTCATGTCAAAAATGATACGGATACTCAACCTGGGCGCTTCGTTCCTAGCTTCAATGTTGATTTAAGTGCTCACATGTCGCTAAACGACTTATTCGCTGGTTATGAGGTCACCCATGGGCTAGTGCTGCTGACTGGAGTGCGTCATGTATACAGCAAAATTGATGTTAATGTAGGCGCTAATAGTGACCGCCCATTTTGGAATGATAAAAACGGTACCATCACATCCAGTTCCCACCAATTCGACTGGCTGATTGGCTTAAAGTATGCCCATCAGTTTGGTAACAACTGGGGGTTAAGCTTAACAGTGGATGCGGGTATTGCTGGTGACAACGATATAAACCGCGGGCTAAATCTTGCTGGGACGTATAGTTTTAGTAAGCACAATAACCTCTGGTTCGGCTATCGATATCTAAACCTTCAAAATACGACCGACAGTACAAACGGTCCGGTAGAATTAGATGTGACCCAAAAAGGCCCAATGATTGGCTGGGCATACATGTTTTAGTTGTGCTACTTCTAAAGCTCACCTCCTCATTCAACATAAAAGGGACTTAACGACTGGCTGTAGCACTCTTAAGTCCCCTCTTTATTCCATTTAACCTCGTTTGACTTGAAGAAACGTCGCGAGATCAATATGAAACCATAGTTCTTCTATATCTTGTACTCTAAACAATACGACCATAATTCACCTATCTCTTTACCCGGCATTAACTCGCCCCAGCACACACTACGTTCAAAGAGAACTGTACCGTATGGCTACCAGCTGTCAGTTCATCTTGACCGTTTTGATTGACGTAAATTTTAATATTAGTAACATTTTGAATCCGCGGTACATCAAATTCGAAGCTATTACTCGTCAAATCGCCTGTATCTATAATTTTGTCGCGAGAAGTATCAACAATGGTCCAATTAAAAAACGGATCACCGTTAATATCTAGTAACTTCCCATCCTGATAATCTACGACTGTTGACACAGAAATTGTATCTACCACGTTATTAATAATATCAGCGGAAGCGGGATCATCATCGGAAGATACCCTATCTTCACCATGGAACTCACCGATAGTTCCGCTCTCATCCACTACCGTTACCCCACATTGACTCGCAATATTGGTATTAAAATACACGTCATTCCCACCAGAGCTATTCGCAATAGCTCCCCCAGACGCAAGAAGCGTCGTAAGAAAAATCAGTTTTTTTGTCAAAATCAAGTCTCCTAAATAGTAAACGCCAAGCTTCTGCTAGCTTGGCGTATAATATTTCGGGATTGAAATCGTTACTTATCATTTTACGACAATTCAAAGATTGTTGGTGAACAAGTAATGGTGTGAATTAATGACTTGCTGCGCGGTTAGAACTGATATTTTAATCCGGTTGACTCAAGAGTTTCGAAGATCCCACGCTGGCGACTTGACGTTCGGCCTTTTGAGCCACCCGCCTCCCTCAATTTGTACCTCATTTCCAACCATTCGGCACTTCCCCACTGTAAAGAGTCTTGTTTCAGTAGCGAAAACTGTAAAGTAAGCTGCTTAACGAGCGCCTCGCCACTGAGAAAAAAACCCACTTCGTTATTGTACAAAAGCGAACGAAAATCCAAATTGGTCGTTCCCACGAATGCGCTATCATCGATAATTAAAAACTTAGCGTGTAACTTTCCATAATACTTATCACCGCCAATGAGAATCGAGTCTTGTTTTCCTAATTGATAGAACTTAACTTGAGGATGCTGCGTTAACTTCTTCCACCCATTCGACTGAATGAACTCAGGGTTTTGCTCATTATTTTCAACCTCATCATCCAACCATTGTTGTTGCGTATTGCTGTCCATCATTAAGATATTTGGCGCAGTATGCATATCAATAACAGCTTGGGTGAAATAATTATCACTAGTGAGTACTGAGTTAGTGATAACCTCTATACGTCGCTCTGGATCTTTTTCCAACCATGCCAACGTCGTATTGAGATCACGCTCTAGGACGCCTTCATCCTTAAGTAAATCAGATTGTAAAAACAGATAAGGCGAAACAATTTTAATCGTTTTCACATCTTGTTTGGAGTAAGCAACCTTAGCTAGGATTCCACTAATGGAATTCGCATTGGCCCGTTTATTACTCGAGTATTGACTCACTTCATCTTCCGCATTGAGATTATCCAGTTCATGGGCAAACTTAGCGTGGCTTAGGTAATAATCTTGTGTTAAATAGTCATCGATATTTTCATAGGCCTGCTTAAATTCCGGCAATTGATGCAATACCTCTAGTGACGTAAGAAGATGCTGCTTGTCCTTGTTGTAACTTGTCCATGTATCCAGCTTCTTGTTACCTGGCTTAGTAAACAACACGGAAAAATAGTATTCACTTAACTGAGCCGGAGACTCCTCTGGTGTTGCAGCAATAGGCGGTCTAACCACAATCTCAATATCACGAAATGAGGTTGGATCTGGCTGACCCTTAGCATCAATACCATAGTAATGAAGAGACATATTTCGACCACCAGTGATCACATAGGCACTATCACTGTATGCGGCATCGACAATAAATAACTTGTCATGTGAACGATGATTCCACTTTGAGTCCGCTTGAGTTAATGCATTAAATACGACCGCTTGAACCCGCGCTTTTTGGGAGGTTAGCTTACCTTGTCGATCGGTAACATATCCCGCTTGTTTCTCGCATTGCATTAACCCTTTTAGGTTACCATTATTCATACTATAGGAGCCTAAGCTATCGACCATTATCCTAATATCAACGCCACGTTGCACGGCTTGGCATAGTGCACCTAATGTCGCACGCCCCGCTAAATCGTCGGCAAAAATATAGTAAGTAATGTCAATGGTATGTTTTGCGTTCTCTATCAGGTAAATTTTGCTCGCTAAACTTTTTATGGCAACATCGGTTTCCGTGCCGATTACCTTGACTAACGCTTTCTGTGCTGGTAACTCAGTCTCTGAAGCGAGCTTTAGGTAATCACTTTTTAGATCATCCGGCGCCCGCCATCTCCTCTGTTCCATAAGTGCGGCCGTCCATGCATCATCTGATATCGTCGCTAAATGGGCATTCGATGTACAACCAATAACCACTCCGGCAAGGAGGAGTGACGAAATCCTTTTCCACATACTGTCTGTTCCTAATTCATCATATGGCGATTGAACTATATTAATTTTTATCTACTTTCAGGCTTCATCATCTGCCCATTAAATTTTAATATTTGCCAGTTTCTCGTTTCAATAAAATACGCAGCAACAACCATGTATATCGCTACAATGAGCAACAAACCAAGGCGAATCCACATTTTTTCGTCGATTACGCCTGAGCTCATCATGGTTGTTCCAATCAGTACTAACGCGGTATTAAATGCCGTGCTATATATTGGCGCTTTAGTCGGTTCGCTATACATTTTCTTCCCGAACACAATGGCCATGAGGCTAATGCACAGTGTATAAAAGGTCATTGCTGGTACCAGTGCTAATACACCAAACACACCAATGGCAATGACGCCGCCTATTGCATTACTGATCAATAAAAAAGCGCCAAGCTTTATCGACTTTTCTCCTGTAATCATCAATGATAGCAAGGCGATAAATATCATCGATAATAATGCCTCTGATATTTGAAATACGAAGAAAAACACCACAACGGGCAAGGCAATAATTGAGGCACGCATCGCAGAGAACCACCGAAACTCCTCGGTCATCGCTGGAGTCGCTGGTGTAACTTGCTCTACTTCAGTTTCAGGAAGATAAATATGCATTAGAGCAAAAACCGCCACCGCCACAGCACCCGATGCACTTAACCCAAACCCAAGAAAAACGGCAACAGCAGGACTGTCTATCGCCATAAATGGCAGCATTAATACCGCCATTAGTAAGATTGTTGCAAACAGATTCCACTTAGGATCTAGGAACAGATAATAACCTAACGTCATTAGCCCACCGACACCGATAAGCAGTGGAATTGGATAGTGAGAAAACCCCATACTCAACACAATGCCAATCGCTACAGTAGCAATCATCGCCAGCAGCAATTCATACACCACGCTTTTATTCATGGTCTTTTTCTCAAAGAGAAATTTAGCCGTGAAGATCGGGGCAACAAAGGCAAGAGGCCAATCAATCCAAGCCGCCAGAAAAGTCGCTATCCCAACACCAAAAGCAAAGCGCAAAATCCGAGTTTCTTGTAATCTAGTTTCTAATAGCCTAGACACCAACTCTGGGCTATGGCTTCTCGACTCCACGTTATCGGACATAAGACATCCAACTGACAAATCGAATCCATAGTTTACCTAAGCTATTGAATACAAAATTATCGCCAGTATAGACAACAACATCGGCTTGACCGCCAATGCGTAGCTGCCCCTTGGTATCTTCTGGATTGAATTCAATCATAACGGGCAACATTTGTGTTTGGCGTAGCCAACCTGTTTGATTATTTGCTTGTGCTAATTTCCCAGCTTGATTACTTTGACCCCAATCTACGCCCCAATCCACACTTGAAATCGTTCCTTTAACCACTTTCCCTGGAGCAAAATCTAATGCAATTTCAACCTCATCACCAGCTTGGATATTACCCAAACTATTTTCTCTGAAATACGCTTCAATCCAAATTGAGTCTGTAGAAATAAATGTCATCATTGGCTGCCCAGTGGTGGCGTAAAAGCCTTCCGATAGACTGAAGTTAGACACGCCGCCATTCGTAGGAGCACGAACGGTTGTTCGCGCTAAATCAAGTTGAGCTTTTTCTAACGCCAACAACGCTGCTTTGATTTGACTGTTTTCTTCTCCAGCACTGCCTAATTGTTTATTGGCTTTATCAAGATCGGCTTGCGCATTTTGGACATTCGCACGGGCTCTTGCCAATGCAGCACGAGACTTGTCCGCTTCAGAAACTGAAATGACCCCCTTTTCCGCCATAGCAAGTACACGCCGGGTTTGCAGTTCAACATTGTCTTTTTCAACTGAAGCACTCGTAAGTCGGGCTTGCGCCGCAGCGATTGATGCCGTTTGAGCCCCAACATTCTGACCCGCGATCGCTAAGTCCTGTTCGGCTTTTTTTACCGCAATTTCATAATCTACAGGGTTAAGAGTGACTAAGACGTCCCCTTCTGCGACCAATTGATTAGGCCTCACCAGTATATCCGTCACCTGACCAGACACCTGTGGCTTAATTGGAACCACATAGCCTTTGACTCGCGCATTGTCAGTTGTAGGAATTATCCGATCTGACGCAATACTCACGACTACTGATAGGGCGACGACTCCAAGAAGCAAATTGGTTACTTTTCTTACTCGTTGCTGGCTGTTTTGCCCTTCTTGACTCGCTTGCTCAGCGTCCTTATCCGAAACCTGCTCTTCGGCATCACATTTTGGCTCAATTTCTTTACTCATTTTGTCTTCCTTGCGACAACCTTCAACAATTCTTCTATCGTTATATATAGACTAAATATGCTAGCGATCAACAGTAATACATTGAAAAAACGATATTTTTGTGACCATACCGACCATTAGCCGTACTACTTTTCGTTGTTATAAAGAATAAAAGAATCGCCCTAATAAACTTGCCATATTGCGCCAATCATCCGATGATTATAATCATTAACGTGGGAAATTAGTAAAAGGAACACTCCGGATGACATCGACGCTCAGTGATACAAAAAATACTGAACCCGTACCCATGATTAAATCGGGTTACGCAAGGATCATCATCGAACTACTTGCAGAAAACCATTACGACGCCCATCAGCTTATCCGTGAGTCAGGGTTGCCACCCGATCTTCATGATTTAGACAATGAGTTTTTACCCGTTGAGCCCATTCGCCGATTGCTGTTTTTGTCGGCGCATCAATTAGGCACAACGAATTTTGGCGAGTTGCTAAAAGTGGCAATCAGGCAAAAATTAGTACCTAAATTACTAGGGGAGTTTCAAGAATTTTCTACGGTAAAAGAAGCACTTATCTCATCAAATATGATCTATCAATACGATACAGTCGGTACGACTACAGGTGTAGAGGAAGTGCATGGAAGAACTTGGTATCTGCGTTATAAGCCATTTGAAGACAACGAACTTTACTTATGGTCTGAAGTCTTTGCCTTAATGTATGCGATTGAATTTATCCGCGCTTTAACCAAAACAAATTGGTCACCTAAACAAGTGAAGCTTCAATCAAGCAATATCGATGTGTTTAATTTGACCATTGGCAAAGACATCCAATACTTCGTTGGCAATGATAAAATGGCGATTTTGATCGATGACGATATACTCAAGCAAAGCGTCAGAATCACTAGTAAAGATATCGCCAAACAAGAACCGCTAGTGACTTGGCACGCCAACTTTACCGACAAGGTGTTCACTTCCCTACTTCCTTATGTTCGTGAGCACAATTTAACCCTTGAACAAGCGGCAAAACTGCTGCGCATGACTCCACGGACATTACAACGACGCCTTAATGAAGAGAAAACAAACTTTAGACATATAAAAGACAACCTTCTTTTCACCGTCGCTGTTGAAATGATGGGAGAAGAACTTTCTTTAACACATGTTGCAAACCAACTCGGGTATTCTGATATCTCTCATTTTTCCCGTGCTTTCAAAAGAATCAGTGGCCTAACACCAAAGCTATATCAAAAAACAATTCTTAGCTTAAATAAGGTTCATCGCCAACCTTAATCCCACCTTTACCTATTCGCTATTATTTCTTCGATGGCATGAAATGGTAATTAATCTATCTGGTGTCGCATTAATATTCACTATTAATTCAAACAAAGAGTGATGAAATGCGACTTTTAATACCATCCATCGGTTTACTGATGCTAACCACATCATTCGTAACTCAAGCCAATGTACACAAGTGGAAAAACACGTCATTTGACGCGTACTCAGACAAAACTCAAGTCAAATTCACGCTATTGAACCGGTCAAACATCAATGCCAATTATTTTCTGAGAATTGACAAGAAAGTCTTTCCTCAGAAGATCCCATTGAAGCCTAACGAAGAAATTGAACTCGACGTCACGGTTAACACCCCTTCGGGTACCACGTCAGAGAAATACATTTGCACCAAGATGGTGTCTGATTCACCTAATACGTATGAAGTCTGTACCCAACTGACGTTTAAAAGGTACTGACTATGCAATTCCAACATTTTTTGGTTTTATGCGTGCTCGTTCTATCAAACGCTGCCTTTGCTAACCCTATTCCGTCGGTATCAAACCCCTCGGGTACCGACAGGATTCGCACTTCCGGCGGCGCAAGCTGTGAACAAGCCGTATCTACAGGTAAAACATTTCAAGTAGGAACCTATGGAAGCAGCGGTGCCGATAACCAATACAACGATGGTAGCGGCTATGACCCTTACCATAATTATTACAATGAAGATGATAAAGGGATTTACGCCGCGGTCACTATTCAGTTTGGTGGAGAGGATCGTATTGATTGTACCAAGTTGTATCGCTATGAAATGCTACAGCGAAAACGTGAAGAAGAGCTCGCTCAAGCGGAGCATGAACTGAAACTACTACAAATAGCAGCAGAGAAGCAGCGGCTATTACAGATGAAACAAACCAACACGTCATTTGCGGAGTAAACATGACTATAAATAGCAATACAAAAAAAGTGAGCGTTCCTACCCTTACTCTAAGCTTGCTTGCCACATCTCTACTCACATTCACAAGCTACAGCTATGCCGATAGCAACGATACTGGAGAAGTGTATTTTAGAGCAAATGTCGAGTCTCAGTGTGGAATAAAAGTAGAAAAAGAAAATGGTACTCTAGGATTTCGAGATTATGGGCAAGAAGCCGCAGAAATTAAAATTATTAACAACAGCCATGATGGTCAAGTTCAATTAAAACTCACTGATATCGACTTCGATGATGAAGACTATTTTGCACCTATTCATAATCGATTGTTTCACTTTAAGGTTTCTGGGGATATTACCAAAGAAGGTTCCGTATCTGATTGGTTAGTAGGGCAAACCTTTGATCACGACGATCTTGGCGGAGGGCATAAACTCGAAATTCAAGCCAAAGTCGATCTCGACGAAGCCGATGCGGTAGCGAAAGAGGACATCGTACTTGAGACAGAATGGACGGCTTATTGTATTTCTTAAGGGGAATATTTTGAAAAACACGTTACTGTTTAGTTCATTGCTTACGTTTAATTCATTAATTACGTTTGATAGTTACGCTCAGGTACTTCCACCTGAGCAAACCGCCCATTATCAATTGGTTTGCCAAGGTGCATTGAACGCTCATGGACTGCGACTGTTTGACGCATTAGCAAATAGTGAATTTCTAGATTGGACATTAATAAAAACCGCCCAACAAACCAGCCGTGTCAATTACACGAGAACTGTCGACACCTTAGGCGAACGAACCGTTCATTGCGACGCTGTAATTCAATATCAATATGACCACAAAAACGTGGTCATTAAAACCATGTATGTAGTAGATCAGGATCGTGATAGCGTTCGTAGTGAGTTAGCTGAATTGGATGAAGCGGTGCGCGATTTCCTTGTTCAGCTAATGGTGTGATACATCGATGATAAAAAATCTACTTTTTTCCCTTACTATTGTTTGTATGCTGATGCCACTTAGTGAAACGATGGCAGCCCCCAGTGAATTGCATTTCAAAGCTCACGTTCCTAAGCGCTGTGGTATTGAAGTGATAGATAGTGGCGGCGAACTTTCCTTTGGACAGTATTACTCGGGTCGAGCGATACAATTAGAGGTTGAGAACAACATTGAACGAGGACAAATACGACTCAAATTAAATTATGCCGATTTTGGCGAATGGGCATCTCGACTATCGCCAGATCTTATTCGATTTAAAGTTGAGGTACCGCAAACTTATGAAGGCGATATAGAGTATTGGAGAGACGGAGTTGTGCTAGATAATCAACAACTCGCTCATGATAATATCGTTAAGATCTGGGCTCGTATTAACCTTGATGAATCCCAAGTCCCCGCAGGTGAACTCGTTATGCGGCTAGAATGGAGTACTGAATGTGTTAGATAGTAAGGCAGCCAAGCCACCATGACTGCCCTACTGCTAACTGCTAACTGCTAACTGCTAACTGCTAACTGCTAACTGCTAACTGCTAACTGCTAACTGCTAACTGCTAACTAGTAGATGATGATCGGTTTTATTTGGTAAGTACAAGGTAAATTGGCTTCCTTTACCTAGCTCGGATTTTACTTTTATCTCACCACCTGTTTGACTCAAGATACTTTGCGATACGGATAAACCCAATCCAGTACCGTCGCGCTTAGTGGTAAAAAATGGGTCGAAGATTCGCTTCAAATTAGCATCTGAAATTCCACAACCTTCATCGATAATATGAATTAATGCGCCAATTTTTTCGCTTCCTTCAATCCAGTCTTCACTTAATACTGTAAGACGCCCCTTGCCCTGCATCGCATGTATCGCGTTCATTTGCAGGTTAACCAAAATTTGCAGCAATTGGTGACGGTTAATTTCTACTGGTGTTTTCGCATGTAAGTCCACGTAAAATTCGACATCTCGCTTCTTTGAACCCGTACGAACGAGAGTCACGCTCTCATCGACAATGGGGTTAACGTGCTGCCAGGTCACTTCATCTTGCACGCCACCTTGTCGGCTATACTGCAGTAAACTTCGGGTAATGTTTCGAATGCGGTCAATCTGCACTAAGATCGCGTCCACCTCTTCTTCAACGGCGCTAACATCATCACCAAGCTCAAATTTTAGCAATTCCACGTTACCTAAAATTACAGCGGTAGGGTTGTTAATTTCATGAGCAATCCCTGCCGTTAGCTCCCCCAAAGCCGCCAGTTTTTCATTAACAATTAGCTTATCTTTGGTTTGATTCAACAAGTGAATGTGCAGCTCTAGCTGCTCAGTTTTGTCCTTCAAACTCGCGGTTCTTGACGCCACTTTAGCTTCTAGCTCATGAGCGGCTTCTTGAATTTGCTCATTGCGATATTGTAACTGATTAAGCATGTTATCGAATTGCCGAGCAAGTTGACTTAACTCGTGCTGACTATCTAATCCAATATCACCGATACGCTCTTCGTCTTTACCAAGCTGTACCATTTTCACCACTCGGTGAATTTGCTCAATGGGTTTAAAAAGACCACGCGCACCGCGGTAAACAATAAATCCAGACAGTAATAATATAGTGACGATGATGGCAGTCACCTCACCGACATTGGTTAAATAGGTTTTTAGCAATGGCCATGCTCGGTAGCCAGTATAAGCGATACCGACAATATTATTATCCATATCACGTAGTGCATCATAGCCGGCAATGTACCAAGTATCATAGACATAGGCTTTATCGATCCAACGTTGTCCTTGTTCAAGGACACTTTTGCGTACTTCGTCAGAGACGATAGTGCCTATTGCTCGGCGACCTTGATATGACGCTTCAATCGGAACATTCGTCGCCACCCGTAAATCTTCTAAAAAGATGGTTACGGTACCCTTAACATGGCGAGCTTGGCTTGTTTCTGAGTAAATGGTGTCCCGAATGCTGTCAACAAGTTCAAGGTTATTATTGAGCAATACCCCACCATCAAGATAACCAACCACGTTACTCGTATCATCAAATATCATAATTACCGAGCGGCTAACCAACGAACGCGTTTCTAATGCTTGCGTCGCCTGATGGCGCACCTCAGAATGCTCAGCAACTTGAGGCTCTAAAGCAAAAGCATCTTCACGTTTCAATACATCAAAAAAAGATCGTTGGCTCGCCATCTTTTGATAGTGACGAGAGTCGGTTTGTGGATTAACGGTACCTTTTATATTGGATAAACTTTGAATTGGAATCCAGCGTAAAAAATCGAGTTGATAACGCGAGTTTTGCAACTTAACCCATTCATCAAACTCTTGAGAAGACTGTATATGAGCAAGCCGCGTACGAAACTCATACGATTCCGAGAACGCCTGTAGGTGTTCGTGCTGCTCATTTTGCAAGCTATCCAGCTTGTCGGTGACAATATTCAGCCGCTCACCAACATCAACCAAAGCACTTTGCCATGTATAGTGAATAGACCAATAGGCCGTAATCGCGAACATGGCAATTAGAGTAAGGACAATGGGAGCAGACGTAAGAAATAACAATCGATAACGTACCATTGTCTGAGTACGAAATCGCCATCGGCTGACTAAATAACTATTAATCCTCATTCGACAGCCTGCATTCATCCCATTCCTTATACTTACGCTCTAGTGTTTTCCTTGCGACACCTAAATCACGAGACGCGGCAGACTTATTACCAGAATGGAAATCCATGACTTGTTGTATGTGCGCCTTCTCAACATCTTTTAAGGACCATGAATCCGGATAGCCAAATTGAGACTCACCAGAACCGCTTGTTGCAGGAAGCGTGGTGATATCATTGGATGATAACGTTATCGCAGCGCTGACCGCTGGGCCGTTTAGCTCTCTAAAGTAATGCGCTGGCGGCTTATTAAGCAGTATACAGCGCTCTAACATATTCTTAAGTTCTCGTACATTACCCGGCCAATCATAATCTTGCATGGCATACATATCTTCATGCGCCCAGTTTGGCTCGGTAACGCCCAACTCTTTCGCCAACATTCTTGTTAAATACGGGACTAACTCGTTTAAGTCGCTGAGTCGTGTGCGCAATGCCGGAACTTCGATCTTTAACACATTTAAACGATAGAATAGATCTTGCCTAAACTTACCATCTTCAACTTCTTGTTGTAGATTTCGGTTGGTGGCTGCGACGATTCGAACATCTACACTGATTTCTCGCTCAGTACCAACGGGTCTCACAGTACGCTGTTCAAGCACTCTCAATAATGATGCTTGCATAGCTAATGGCATTTCACCAATTTCATCTAGAAACAATGTGCCGCCACTGGCCACTCTAAATAACCCTTCACGACTTTTCTTAGCGCCAGTAAACGCGCCTGCCGCATGACCAAACAGTTCACTTTCCAGTAACTCTGGTGCTAATGCACCACAGTTAATCGCCACATAAGGACCCTTTCGTTTGCTGGCATCATGTAGCCCTCTTGCCACTAACTCTTTACCTGTACCTGACTCACCTTCTATTAACACCGACGCCTTTGAGGGCGCAAATTGACTGATGAGTTGTTTAAGCTGCGTGGTTTTAATAGAGGAGCCAATTAATTCCTTGGAAACTCGACGGTTAATATCATGACTTAATGCTGCGGTAACACGTTCAGCGGAACGCTTGTCCATACAACGGCTAACAGCTTGAAGCATTTGTTGAAGATTAAATGGCTTCAAAATAAAATCCGACGCGCCCAATTTAAGTGCGCTAATGGCCACCTCTAATTCAGCATAACCCGTCATAAAGATGATATCGGCCTTGCGATCCGCATCATTGAAGGCTTCTTCCCACTCAATACCTGAACGTCCCGGTAAATTTATGTCTAGGATAATCAAATCATAGTGGTTCTTAAGCCGCAGTGCTTCCGCTTCCTCCACACTACCGGCGGTGTCAACATGACCAAAAGCTTTACCGAGCGCTTTTTTTAATACCGCTTGCATGCCAACTTCATCGTCAACGACAAGGGCCGAAAAGGCAAGATAAGGGGACGCTTGCGCGTGGGAGTTTTCAGAAGAGTCAAAGAATGTCATAAATACTTGTTATTATTCCTATTTGAGACAGAGTGTACCAACCTGAGTCAAAACATCCTCATTAATATTGCGACATTTTGTCCCAGCTCAAATTAATTGTAGTTTACCTTTCGGAAAATTTAGCAAAATGTCGCACTTTGCCACTTTTTTCCTATAAAAATTATGGCATTGTCTTTGCTTAATATGCTGTGTCACTCCGAGCATTACGCTCTCCTATAAAAATAGACAAAAATGGATAACATTATGAAGCTCCCTCATTTGATGGTTTCAGCCCTTTCCGTGGCAGTACTTTCTGTATCGGCTTATGCAGAGACTCCTCAAAGCGAACTGCCTCACGTCAGACTTGCGACAACCACAAGCACATATCATTCTGGTTTATTAGACTACCTACTACCTGAATTTACGAAAGAAACAGGATACCAAGTGGATATTATTGCCGCTGGCACCGGAAAATCCCTTCGAATGGGCGAAAATGGCGATGTGGATCTTGTCATGACACACGCGCCTAAAGCAGAAGCTGCATTTGTAGAAGCAGGTTACGGCATCGAGCCGCACAAAGTAATGTACAACGACTTTGTTATCGTCGGCCCTGAAAAAGATCCAGCCAACGTACATGACCAAAAAAGTATTGACCAAGTGTTCGATAGCATCGCCAAAACCAATGCTATTTTCATCTCACGAGGCGATGATTCCGGCACACATAAGAAAGAGCTGCAAATTTGGCAGCAGGCAAAAATTGAACCAAACTTTGGAGGTTACCGTTCTGTTGGACAAGGCATGGGACCAACACTCAACATGGCGTCCGAGATGCAGGGCTACACCATGACGGACCGTGGAACTTGGCTTGCCTACCAAGCGAAACTCGATTTAGCGGTGCTGTTTGAAGGAGATAAGCAGCTGTTTAACCCTTATCAAGTCATTTTGGTTAATCCTACTCGCTTCCCAACACTGAATACCGAGGGAGCGAAAGCACTAAGTCAGTGGCTAATTTCAGACAAAGGTCAGACAATGATTAACAGCTATCGCAAAATGGGTGAACAATTGTTTGTTGCCAATGCAGAGAAATCCAATCGTTAATGAGTATTACCGAAACGACCATGGAGGCCTTTGGCCTCCTATTTAGCCTAGACCGAGAGCTGTGGAAAATTGTCGCAGTGTCTTTTAGTGTCTCTATTTCCGCCGTCTCTTTGGTGGTCTTGCCAGCTATCTTATTTTCTTACCTACTCGCCTATAGTAACTTCCCCGGTAAATGGATGCTGTTATCTTTAGTTAATACGCTACAAGCTATCCCTACTGTGGTCATCGGATTACTGCTTTACATGCTGCTTTCTCGCTCAGGTCCATTAGGTGACTGGCAGATGTTGTTTACCCAAAAGGCGATGATCATAGGGCAAATGCTAATTTGCTTTCCAGTTCTGGTTTCTATGATGCACGGTGCTTTACAAAGCACAGACCGAAGAGCAATGGAAACCTCCATTACTCTAGGGGTGTCGAGAACTCGTACGTTGATGACGCTGATTTGGGAATCTCGTTTCCCATTACTAGCAGCCGTTGTCGCTGGATTTTCCCGCATTGTCACAGAAGTGGGATGCTCAATGATGGTTGGGGGAAATATTATGGGACTCACTAGAAATATCCCTACCGCTATCGCAATGGAAAGTCATAAAGGCGCTTTTGCTCAAGGTGTAGCGTTAGGGATTGTCCTATTACTTCTGGCGTTAGTTTTAAACTTCATGCTTTCGTCTATGAGAGGCAAAGGGGTGCTGCGAACCCATTAACGCCCCTATGCGTTGTTTCATGAATAACATATTCGTTAAACAATATTATTTCGAAACACCTGAACATTCAGGGCTCGAAGGTGGCTACGAATTAGCATTCACCACTATACTTATTTAAAGGCTCTGCTTTAGGATTACAAAAATAATGACAATACAATTAAAAGCTAAGCAGATTTCCATGCGCTTCAATACTCGCGTGCTTTTCCATATCCCTGAGTTAAGTATTGGTCCCAATGATGCCGTCTACCTCAAAGGGGCAAATGGAGTAGGTAAAACGACCCTACTGAAAATTTTAGCTGGCCTGTTAAAACCTAGTAGCGGTGAAATCACCCCGAAACAAGGAGGTTTTATAAGCCGATTTTGGTCTGGGTCAGGTCGAAAAGACGTCATTTATTTGCATCAATCCGCGTACTTGTTCGATGGCACTGTTTATCAAAACGTTGTTTACGGCTTAAAGCACCGCCGACAGGACGCCCACGATAAACGTGCCGATGTTATCGCCGCACTGCGACTTGTAGGGTTAGAAACGCTTGCTGACGAACATGTTTCTGTACTATCAGGCGGCGAAAAACAGCGGGTTGCAATGGCAAGAGCTTGGGTGCTCAAACCTTCGATTTTGCTAATGGATGAGCCTAGTGCTTCCCTTGACCAAGAATCGATCGAACGCTTAGTCATTATGGCTCAAAATCTTTTGGACTTGGGCTCTAGTATTGTCGTCACAAGCCACCAAGCCAATAAACTCACGGCGTTATGCCGAAAACAGTGGTGGATAAAAGACTGTACCTTGATAGAATCGCCCTTGCTACAAGTTATCGATAAAAGCACTATCCATAAAAGCGATATCAAACAAGAGAGTACTTATGCTGCAACCAACGCAGACTAGTTGGGTTATCCTCGCCGGAGGACAAGCCTCACGCATGGGCGGAAATGACAAAGGGCTCATCGAGTTCAATGGCAAGCCATTGATTGAGCACGTATTACAACAATTGTCGTCTCAAACCAATAACATCACGATTAATGCCAACCGAAACCATCACCGTTACACGCAATATGGCCCTGTAATTAGTGACACCTTCCCAGACTATCCCGGCCCTTTAGGTGGCATTCACGCAGGCCTTCTTGCTGCAAATACTGACTGGGTCGGCTTTGTACCTTGTGACAGCCCTTTTATCGACTCATCACTCATTTCTCGATTTTGTGACAAGGTCACGCCAAATTCGGATATTCTTGTTGCGCACGATGGTGAATTTCATCAGCCCGTCTTTACGATGTTTCATCGACGGGTACTTCCCAAGCTAGAAGCATTTTTAGAAAGGGGCGATCGGAAAATCATTCTCCTTTATAAAGATTGTCACACCGATTATGTCGACTTTTCTGACTCGCCTGACTGCTTTGTTAACCTTAATACACCAGAAGAACTTGCTCGCTTGGCTGCGAACCATTGAGCAAAACCTTCTTTGATTAACGCAAAAACTGAATAGAGCTACGTCGCTTCAAAAATAAGGACTTCTGCCCAACGTAATGGCTGACGTTTCCTTCCTACAGAGCGGCTTACGAAAACCATCGAAATTAGAGTTTGTTATGACCATAAAAACTATCAACAACATTCCACTTCTCGGTTTTGCTGCATACAGCGGCACAGGTAAAACAACATTATTAGAAGCCTTATTGCCGAAATTAACCGCTACTGGGCTTAGAATTGGTGTACTAAAACACGCACACCACAATTTTGATGTCGATAAACCCGGTAAAGACAGCTACCGCTTACGCAAAGCTGGCGCGAGCCAAATGTTAATCTCTTCCCGCTATCGTCATGCCTTAATGACAGAGACGCCAGAGGAAGAAGCGAACTTCGAACACTTACTCTCCCGTTTTGACCATAAAGCACTCGACGTGATATTGGTGGAAGGATGTAAGAATATCGCGTTTCCGAAGATTGAGCTGAACCGAAAAGAATTGAGTAAACCTTGGCTTCATCCCAGTGACGAGAATATTATTGCCGTCGCAAGCGATAGCGCGCTTGACGTGTCATTACCTACTATGGACATTAATGACTTAGATGCTATCACTCAGTTTATCATCGAATACCTAGCGCCAACTGCACAAACTGAAGTAGCCGCAAGTTGCTGCGATACGCTGTCGCCTGCCTTACTGTCGGTCAAACAAGGACAGCAGAAAATACTAGAGGCAGTTTCATCAGCAGCCATGACTGAAAATGTCGAGCTCATGTCAGCGTATGGCCGCGTACTCGCGCAAGATATCGTTTCCCCTATTAACGTGCCAGCCTACACCAACTCAGCAATGGACGGATTTGCACTGCGTGCTGAAGATTTACCAACTGAAAACAATGGTCAGCAGCAATTTGATGTAGTTGCTAGCATCATGGCTGGTCACGCGTTTGACGGTACATTGCAGCAAGGTCAGGCGGCTCAAATCATGACGGGCGCGCCAATGCCAAAAGGTGCAGATACGGTAGTCATGCGTGAGCAAGCAACGCACGCTAACAGCAAAGTTTCTTTTGGTAATGCTGCTATTACACCTGGTCAAAATGTCAGACAAGCTGGCGAAGATCTTGCCATAGGACAATCGGTGTTTGAGATAGGTACCTTAATCGAAGCCCCAGAGCTTGGCATGATAGGATCACTTGGATTTGGCCAGGTTGAAGTAAAACGTAAACTTAAAGTCGCCGTCTTTTCTACTGGCGATGAAGTACAGGCGCCTGGCAGCCCTTTAAAAGCAAATTCTATCTATGATTCGAACCGTTTTACCATTATGGCAATGCTTCAAAAGCTCGGTTGCGATATTGTCGATCTCGGAATTCTTGAAGATGACGAATCTGTTATGGAAGCCGCTATCTTAAACGCCAGTGAGTCAGCGGATCTCGTGGTAACGTCCGGTGGAGTCTCTGTTGGTGATGCTGACTTTATCAAAGATGTACTTGAAAAAAGCGGTAATGTTGATTTTTGGCGCATAAACATGCGACCAGGTCGTCCCCTCGCCTTCGGCCATATTAATGGTAAACCGTTTTTCGGCTTACCGGGTAACCCTGTCGCGGTGATGGTGTCGTTCATTAATTTTGTGGAGCCGGCGATTAAAAAAATGCAGGGTATCGCAGAGTTTTTGCCTTTCAAAGCAAGCGCTATTGCTGAAATGCCGCTTCGTTCACGCCAAGGACGCACCGAATTTAGCCGAGGTGTCTACACTATGAATGAAGAAACTGGTCACTTGACAGTGCGAACGACTGGCAAACAAGGCTCTGGGATCTTACGTTCAATGAGTGAAGCAAATTGTCTCATTGAGATATCTCCGAATATCGATACAGTAAAAACCGGTGAAAGCGTGACAATTGTCCCACTTCAAGGCAGAATCTAGCGTAAAATTTTCAGCAGGTAGCAAATTATGGCTCGTACCATTCTTTACACATATAAAGACGAAGACAAAACACTGACGTTTTCTTATCAACAGCATCGCAACATCCATGAAGCGGTGGCAGAAGCTGAAGGTATCGATTTGACTGAGTTTCTAAAAATGGAACAACAAATCGAAGCAATTTCTGATACAAAGTCGGTGCGTAACTACCGTGATAATCACTTTCGTAAACTTGGTTTTACTAAATTGACGCTCGCCCAAAAAGAAAACCATGGTGTAGGTAAAAAGCCTCAATAGCCACTTTGTGTATACCATCTAGCTTAATCGCGGCAATCACCGTTATGCGAAACGTCGCGATTAAGCTTGCTCTCTTCACAAGTTCCCCTTCATTGAAAATGATGTGTCGCCATGATTACATCGACTCAACAAGCACTATCCCTTTTATTGAACAGCAGTCCCATCTCTTTCAATCGAAACAAAAATGCTAAACGCAACGGAACTTTTGGCGTGAAATGGCAACTAAATACCCTATAGAAGATTACAATAACGAAAGTTAAGTTAGTCAATTAGGATCACATGTTTAAGTTATTATCATTAAGCGTCATATTTTTTGTACTCACTGGCTGTGCAACACAAAACCAATTCGCAAGCGAACGAGCGTTATACCAACATAACACGGATGCTCGAAATTTCTGTAAAGCCATTGATGAAGAGAATCTCTCTTATCAGTGTTTTGATGAATATGTTCTAAATTCACCCACTGTCACGCAACATGAGTTACTCACTATCAAGCAGTCACTGCAACGTGCCAAGCAACAATCTTGATAACGTATATGATGGTACAGAGCCAATAATTGCGCGAGTTAAGTGGGCTTCAGATTATATTTCCGGTTCTTCGACAAGCAGTTTTATCCCTAAAGCAATCAATACAAATCCGGTGGTCCCTTCCATCCAGCGCATGAAGCGACCACTTTTTAGCAGCGATTTAGCCGAATTGAGCATACCC
The DNA here is from genome assembly GCF_050337205.1 of Vibrio nomapromontoriensis. Taxonomy (NCBI): domain Bacteria; kingdom Pseudomonadati; phylum Pseudomonadota; class Gammaproteobacteria; order Vibrionales; family Vibrionaceae; genus Vibrio; species Vibrio nomapromontoriensis. The sequence continues at coordinate 11,286 of NZ_JAKJSS010000022.1, read as the reverse complement.
GATAAACTGCACTGCCATAACATAGCAATAAGAAAATGAATCGACGCCATTGCCATTGATTGTGCAAACGGTGAATACTCAGGGTTGATGAACTGCGGCAGAAATGCCAGATAAAAGACCGCGGTTTTAGGGTTCAATACATTTGAGAGAAAGCCCTCTCTGAGCGATATTGACGTACCCACACCTTGTGAGGCTGTCTCAGCAATAGGAACACCTTTTGCTGCTCGTAGCGCTCGCAAACTCGAAATGCCCAACCATATTAAATACAGTGCACCAACACCTTTCACTAATGAAAACAGCTCGGCAGACTGCGTCAATATGACAGAGATCCCCAGAGCGGAGAACGTCGCATGGACAAACAGTCCAAGGCAAATGCCTAAACTTGTTATCGCGCCATCTTGAAAACCTCCTCTTGAGGTATTTCTTATAACCAACGCAGTGTCAAGCCCGGGAGTCATAGTGAGGATAACAATAGCGACAAGGAAAGCTTCTACATTTAGGAAATACATAACATCCACTGTTTCATGTTCATCAAGGGTAAAGTGGATTTTGACTCAAGCACAACCTAATAGCTACTAAATCGGCAGTAAATAGACAATTAATCGGTAGCAAATAAACATAAATAGTCACTCGCGGATCCGACTAAGCGCCTTCGTTAAAGTGCTAAATAGAAAAAGTGACCGACTTGTTCGCTAAATCTTTTCGTAATCTATTGTAAATGTTAACTTAGCAACATCGTTCGCTTGGAAGGTTACGTAATATGGAAAACTACAATAAACTCGTTGAACATTACAAAACAATAGCAAATTTTAATCATCTCTCTGCAATTTGTGGATGGGACGCTGCCGCGATGATGCCTTCAGGAAGCAACCAAGCTCGCTCTGAAGCCATGGCGCAATTGTCCTTACACATCCACCAACTGTCTACCGCCCCGCACCTTTCTGACTTAATTAACCAAGCCCAAGACGAAAACCTCTCTGCGCCTGAGCATGCCAGCTTACGAGAAATGAAAAGGCAATGGCAGCTAAGTACCGTAGTGCCGGAAGACTTGGTCAAAGCTAAATCATTGGCAGGTTCAAAATGTGAACACGCTTGGCGAACGCAGCGTGGGGCGAACGATTGGTCTGGTTTTTGTAACAACTTCGAAGAAGTGGTCAACCTTTCACAGCAAGAAGCGCAAATTCGTGGTGAGGTAGCTGGCCTAACACCGTACGATGCTATGCTGGACATCTACGAACCAGGCGTCAATTCTGAGCAGCTAGATAGTATTTTTGGCGACCTGACTTCATGGTTACCAGAACTTACCCAACAAGTTCAAGACAAACAAAAACAAGAATCCGTTCATACTAGTAATGAAAGCTATTCTACCTCAGCGCAAAATGCGCTAGGCCTAGAGGTAATGTCGTTACTGAACTTTGACTTTGAACATGGCCGACTCGATATTAGTTCTCACCCATTTTGTGGCGGAGTGCCGGAAGACGTTCGTATTACCACTCGCTATGACGAACAAGATTTCGTGCAATCTCTAATGGGAATTGTCCATGAAACGGGTCACGCTCGTTATGAGCAAGGCTTGCCTCGACAATGGGCTGGTTTGCCGGCTGGGCAAGCTCGCTCTATGGGCATTCACGAATCTCAATCGCTGTTTTTTGAAATGCAGCTGGGGCGTAGTGACCCATTTATTGCAAACCTTGCGCCACTTGCACGCCAACATTTTAAAGGCAATGACCCATCCGTCTTTGAAGCAAACAATTTGAAGAAAATCTACACCCGCGTTCAGCCCGGTTATATTCGCGTAGACGCGGATGAGTTGACCTACCCCGCTCATGTCATCCTACGTTACGAAATCGAGCGCGATTTAATGAACGGTAAAATTAGCTATAAAGATATTCCTGAACTTTGGGATAACAAAATGCAGCAATATCTAGGCTTATCGACAAAAGATAACTATAAAGATGGCTGTATGCAGGATATCCATTGGACCGACGGCGCATTTGGCTATTTCCCATCTTATACACTTGGGGCTATGTACGCGGCTCAATTTATGGCAGCGATGAAAAAAACCGTGGATGTAGATGACGCCATTCGCTCAGGGGAACTATCGCCAATCTTTACTTGGTTGTCTGACAATATCTGGAGTAAAGCGAGCCTCTTAACCACAGACGAATTAGTTAAACAAGCGACTGGCGATACCCTTAACCCACATCATTTTGAGAATCACCTCCGAAATCGTTATTTATAAGGTTAAGATAAAAGCGTAGCTATTGCTCCCCATCACAATAGCTACGTTTGTAGGGCGGTTCGTACTCAAATTACCTAACTGATGACGTTTACTAAACGCCCTATGAAGCCAGTGGTTAGAGTATCTAGCGCTGCATTTAGGGAGTGCGTTTTCCGTGCTAGAACGCATATTTGTATTTGAAATAAACCTCACCACCTGTTTCTATCGATGTACTGTAATCGTACTCTTCCGCTTGCTGCCACTGGTTTGTGGTGCCTAGTCGGAATTGGTGGCTCTTGTATTGATAGCTAACAAAAGTATCGAATTTAAAACTATCCTCTTTCTCTCCATCAACCACCGTATAGAATGGGTCTAGACCGACTGACCAGCCATTGCCCAGTTGTATACGATTATAACTTCCGACGGTGTAGATTGCTCTATGATGGCTTCCACCCAACTCACCTGCACTGCCAATAGTCACGATTGGGTATAACTGCAAAATGTCGTTAAGTTTTAGAGAATAAATTGCGCCTAAAGATGCTGTATAGCCATGGTACTCCTCCTCACCTAGTACCTTTGCAGTGGTTATCGTATTGTCAAAGTACAGCCCAAGATCACCAAGCACTCCCATTCGAGCGTATCGTGTGTTGATACTATCCATACTATCCTTGGACTCGATAGACAATAGATTTTTACCCCAACCCACACCAATAGAGACGTCGCCGTTTGTCTCTTCACCGCTAGCGCCGTAATTCTGAGACAAGGTACCGCCTACGCTTGAGTACACTGCCGTTGGATCGCTCATGTCTACATCTTTAGCGAGTGCAGACAGTGACACGATATTCGCCACCAATAATGCTAATTGTCGTTTTTTCATTACTTTCACCCAGAACAAAAGTGGGTGGCTTTATTTACCACCCACTTTCAAAATCATTTCGTCTTTTGAGTCATCTAGTACTTTCTAATCACCTAGTACTTTCAAATCATCTAACACGTTGAAGTCTCCAGATTTAACAATCTCACTAGGTTGGTAATGACGCATCATTAAGTTCCAAGCGCCTGTGTCGTTGTTAATATCAATATTGTTCTTCTTACCTTCACAACCAAAGTGGATGGTAAATGTTCCATCGGCATTAGGCTCGGCGGTATAAGAGTTCAAACTCGCGTTCTCTGAAAACATGTAGATGTCTTTGTTGTACACGGTAAGTGACCAGAATGCGCCGTTCTTAGGGTCATCGAAAGTAAGGACCTGACACTGCATATTGGTGTTTTGTTTGGCGGCTTGATAGACGTTGTCTACGGTGTTAGCACCAGCCCAGCCCATAGCGGCACCAATTGGGTGCTTATAAGCATCAACTTCATTGGACGCGCCAAACATATTAAAACTGTTTATCCCTTTCGAAGCGCTGACCAACAGTTCGTGATGAGTCGCTTCAAATGACTCAGTCTCGTAGTTCACAGGGACGAAAGGTACTGCGGAACCCGCTTTAAGCACTAGGTTGTTTTGTACCTCCCGCATTTTTTCCATGTCAGCTTCCGTCGCATCGGTACCTAAGCGAACGACTATCCATACGTACGGTGTAGACCCTTTGATCTCGACAACATTGGGTTCAGTCCCCCCGTAGGCTAGATGACGAGTAAAGTGATTCCCATCGACTTGCTGTAATGACAGGTAACGCCCTTCCTCAACCGCAGGAAGCGTAATCTCAGCGCCCTTCGTCGTATCGACTAAAATGGTCGAGTACAGCGTGTCTTTTTGCATGCGAACCACATTTTGCTTATCAACTGGTGTAGGCTCACGGTAGTGTAGCCAATTGTTAATGCCAACGCGCTCCTGTTGGATTAAGAAGTTACGCTCAGACTCAGCTTGTGCATAGTTTCGTACCGTCACAAGCTCAGATGAAGCGCCTTTGTCTTCAAAATATTTAAGGCCGTTTTCACCAGTAAAACTGTCGGTACCCCCTATTGCTGCGAACGCTGAACCAGTAAAACCAAGAGTAAGTACGGTTATTAATAGTTTTTTCATAATGCATACCTTATTTGTGTTGCAACAAGGCGACACAGACAAACCCAAAACAGCGAAACATTTTTACCGCTTTGAATGGAGTCACGATGTCTATCCTTGAGTAAGTTGAACTATTATCGAGTTGATAAAACAACGCATTTCTTAATCGTATTGTTACTTGTTTATGATATTACTGGAAATCATTAGTTCTCATAGCTGATATCCATCTAGGTAATAACAAACGGCATATCATTTGCCTGCAACAACGGAGCGTGAGCTAACTCTTTTCAAAACATGCGGATCTTTGTCGAACCTTCTATAGATATAAAAAAGCCCCATCAGAAAGATGAGGCACTATGGCTCTTCACACGTTTTGGTCTGGCAGTCGTCGTGGTATGTAAATCACGCCTCTCGCGCTAAAGAAGCATATTTAGCGACGGTATTGAATAGCTCCCTTGACCCACAGCAGGTCTTACTGGCTTTACTGTCGTACTTTAGAGAGTTAATCCTGTCATGAGAACACCCGCCACGGCAAAACTGAAACCATTCACATGATTTGAGTGCGCGTAAACTGTGTTGCTCTTCTACTATCATATCGTTGTGAAACTCTGACTGCTCATAAAGCGTTGCCAAATCATGTTTTAATATCGAGCCATAAACCGAGCCCGGAGTGCCAAGGTACTTATCGCAAGCTGTAATATCACCATTAGGCTCTACGGTGATGATTTCTCGGGCGCAATTCTGATCCCAATAACATTGAGAATGTTGCGAGGTTTCCTGAGTCAGATAGGCAACAATATCTTCAAACAATGGGATGGAAAGCTCGTCTCTGAATGACTGCCACCATATTTTGAACACTGCGCTAAGAAACGAAATGTATTCTCTGTAGGTGATAAATCGTTTGTCTTGCTCGATGTCCGAAGTTTGTGTATTGCTCGGTACATAGTTTAAGAACTCGACATTATCTATTTGGGCGGCAACAAGGTTACTTAACATAGGGGTAATTTCACACGTCGTGATTTCTCTATCGACCACCATCAGCGCACCATATTGAATATGATGCTGCTTAAGTTTATTGAGCGTTCGGATGATCCTGTCACTACAGCCTCTACCATTAATATCAACACGTCGACGATCATTTATAGCTGGCGAACCATCAAAACTGACGCCTACCGGAAGCCCAATGCCTTTTATAAAGGTGATCCATTCATTTGACATACTGAGCGCGTTAGTCTGAATGCTATTAGATATCTGTTGGTTTGGGGTTTTCAGTGTCTGTTGAACCCAAATGAGTTTTCTGAAAAATTCTGGTTTTAATAAGGTGACTTCGCCACCATGCCAAATAAACTCAAAGCGCTGAATATTAGGCGTAGACAAAAGCCGTTTGACCATAGTAACCATGGTTGAGAAACTCATGGTTGCATCCGGTCGATCAGACCACGATACACAGTATTTACAACGTAGATTGCACTTACGTGTCACCTTAACGATTGCCACGAGTTTATTACCTGTTACCGTACGTGACGACGTAACATTCTGATTAATTCTGTCAAACTCTATCACTTCGTCGACTGATAGCATGTTCTCCTTTGGGGTAGACCCTATGATATGGGCAGCAAGCTTTTTATAGTCCTTATTTGCCAGTGCGATAAGGTTGTCAGTGTCAATTAGCCGATTATCTATTGCCATGTGTTAACTCTTTCCTCTACGATTTCACCATCATGCATAGTCAGTTGTTTAGTCCCGTAATTCGCCGCGTGGTTTGAGTGCGTCACCATGACAATGGTTGCCCCGTTGTGATAAATCTTGCGCAAAGTTTCTAGCACGACCTTACCGGATTCACTATCAAGATTACCCGTAGGTTCGTCTGCAAGAATCAGTTTGGGCTGACTCACACAGGCCCTTGCAATGGCGACGCGTTGCTGTTGCCCGCCTGAAAGTTGGAAAGGCTTGTGGTTCAATCGGTGACCAAGTTGAATATCTTGCAAACTTTTCTTGGCCATCGATTTGGCTTGCACTGGGTTATATCCTCGATACAACAGAGGAAGTTCAACGTTTTCAAGTGACGATAGATGCGGAATTAGGTTGAAAGATTGAAAAACGTAACCCAATGTCGCTCGTCGAACCCTTACTATATTGGTGTTGCTCATTCGAGATACCTGATGCTCATCCAATGTATATGAGCCCTGATCTAACGCTTCAAAAAGTCCTAAAACATTAAGCAATGTTGACTTTCCGCTACCAGACGGACCCATGATAGAGACAAACTCATGATTATTTATTGTCAAATCAATATCATTTAGAGCAGTGGTACGAACCGTATCGGTTTGGAAATGTTTCGTCGCGTTAGCTAGTTCAATCATTAGCGGCAACCTTTATAAATGCAGAGTGAGTGTAGGTGTTGTTATTGAGAGTAATCACGATCATTTCGCGGTCTACCCCCTCAAACAGCTCGACTTGCTTATTACCTAGCCGGCGAGCTTTTACCTTTGAGCGCACAGCGATCCGCGTCGCTGGATCGAAATGATAGAGGTATTGATGTCCACCTTCGTTGACGATGGCTTTTTCTTGGGTAATGAAAGCTTTATCTGGCGAAGTGGTTTGAATATTCACCGCGATAGATTGACCCCGAGTGAGGGTGTCAGGTTTGAGATCTTTAAATTCAAACTTAACCTTGAATTTGCCATTTTTAACGAGCTTAGAAGTCTGTTTGACTGTGAGAGCATATGGCTTGCCATCGATCGTTGCTGTAACCAATGATGTGTCATGAACTTGGTGCAAATAATATTCACCAATTTGTGCTTCCAAATGATAGGTGCTTGGCTGGTCAACTAGCCCAATGGTTTGTCCCGTAGCAATATTCTGCCCTATTTTAATATCTAGCTCTGAGACCACACCATTAAAGGGAGACCGTATGACCAACTGATCTAGCCCCTGTGAAACGAGGGCTTTCAGCTCAAATAGCTCCTCGATGGAGGTATCAATTACTTGTACGTGTTGTGACGACGCTTTCATTTCCGAACCTAGGAATTCACGTAGCAGGTTGTATCGTGTCTGCCAGTGTTCCAGCTTGTCGGTTAAATTGTGGATTTGATTCTCTTCAATGTAGCCAGAGCTAGAGATGATTCGTTTTTTAGCTAACTCTCTAGACAGTATGTTCATATTGTATTTCGCCTCACTGTAATCAAGCTGGCTGTTGAGTTGCTGACTTTCTATGGCCAATTTCAGGCTACGCAGATTTGAGATCTGCTCAGCGATGAACGAAATTCGAGACGAAGTTTCCATGACAAGATTATGATTGCTGAGCTCTGCAATCACGTCTCCTTTTTGTACCGACTCTGACGCAGTCCTATTGATCTGGGTGACATTTCCACCGGACAAAGCAGTAAGAACGTGACTACTGCTAGGGATGGCGATGGCTCGGGCGTGAATCGTTTCACTGACCACTGATCTTGTGACGTGATGCATGGCCACGGCGGTATCTGGAACGCGAATAGTTTCATTATTAGGTCGAAACTTCCAAGCTAACCAAACTAACATCGCAATGAGCAAAGTAATGGAAAGAAGGACAAACCATGACTTGAGGTGAATACGTTTTTGAGGAATATAAGTGTCCATAGCTTATCTATTCTAGGTGAGCTCGATTAAGTTTTCGGTGAGATATTAAGTACACGGCGACAGAAATGACGGCGGCAAACAAAGCAAGCACAGTGATGGAAAAACCAGAATAGAAAATCACAATGTTTGACTCATACGCTGGAAGCGGAATAACATTTTTAGACGCTAACGTTCCTATCCACAAAGCGGCAATCGCTGCTATCAAACTGGGCAGTGTGAGTCGTTTGAGCAAAAATAGAACATTCATTGTCTTATGCGCGCCCATCGCTTCCATAATGGCCAATATTCGACTCAACTTTTGTGTTTCTGATAAGCCTACCAGCAGAGAAGTCATCACAAGCAATGCAATACAAACTGCGATCAATCCTCGTAGAACACCGCCAATTTGGATCTGTTCGTCAAAATATTCACGCTGCAGTTGTTCAAGCAAGATCCCTTTTGAGGCGCCGGGGTAACTATGTTGAAATTTGACTAGTTTGCTCGCTAGATCGTGCTCGGTTTTAAACGCTGCAATTACATATCGCTGGGGTTGATCTGTTATCAGAATTGCGGTCGCTAGCGGAGACTCACTCAGCTCTCCGAGCTCAAAATTCTGGATCACTTTTGTGACAGTAAAAGCGTACGGGGTTGAATCAAACGTAAAGTTAAAACGATGGTTAATGAGTTTCTCAAACTCATTGAACCCAAACTGCCGAGCAAAGCTCTCCGTAACAATGGCATTGTATTCAAACTCTTTTGGGTTAACTTGAACAGCAGAGCGATGCCCTGCCAGTGTTTCTACCCCCAATACATGATGGATATCAGGGCCTGCATACATTGCGTTTGTTGATATAAATTCGTCTTCATTGGTTTGCATTCCATGCTGTAGGCCCAAGGAAATTCTCGATTTATCAAATGGTCGCCAACTACTGGTTGCGACAAACTCTATGTCTTGCTGAATAGCGCTAGGTATGGATGTAACAGGTGTATTGTTCGCGCTTTGCGCTATTTCTAATACCGCATGTCGATCAGATTGGTAGCCATAGTCGGTTTTTAACAGGCGCTCATTTTCAATGTAGCTTGCCAAACCTAAGCTGACCATAATGCCGGAAATGAGAATTTGAATACCCAAGAGAAGATGGTTTGATGACCAGTGCGCCGTTTTCTCGTATCGAGTGGTCGTAATGTTGTGACTGACACTACGAATAACGCGATAACTAATGATGCTTTCATACAATAAGGTAACGGTCACAAGGCCAACAAAAACATAAGTTATCGTCGTTACGTTTTGGGCAATAAGGTATTGAACTTGTGGGGAAAGGTCGAATTGCTGCTGGATAACAATACTGAGGATTTGGGCTGAGATAAAACAAAATGATAAAAACAACAATTGATAACTAAGGACATCAAACAGCGCCTGCGATGAGCTGCACCCAACGGACAACTTTACCTTTAAACTCTGCAATTTCTTTGTCAGTGAAATAGAGCTTAAACAAAAATAGCAAGCCACAGTACAACAAGCGACAATGAATCCAACCATATAAATGATGTTTAAGGTCGCTTTGGAAATGGTGTTATGGATATCGTCTGGCAACCCCAAGTCATAGTGTATCTGTGATACTGGGTTTACCTGCAGATCGATAAACTCTTGGGCTGTAAAAGGTGCGCCCGGAAGATTGGGGGCATTCTGGCTAACAAAGTCAGACAACATTGCTGATGATAATGTATTGGCTTCGCTAAGCTGAGCAAACAAGTAAATAGCAACGTCGTACCAGTTGTGTGACACACCGTGGTAATAATTGTCCCAGAGAGCACTATGATTGACAATCGCTCCGACTCTAAACGACGTGTCCTCCCTGATTGATAACACGTCTTTGATGGTGAACAAGCCAATGCTCTCCACATGAATCACTTTTCCCTTTGGCTCATCAAAACCCAGATAGTCTCTATTAAACTCAGGTGTAATGATTATCTCGTTATCTTTAAGTCGAGGAGGTACAGTCGTAAATGGATTTATCAATGAAAAGAAATTATCGCTCGCTGTATATAAGTCGCGAGTAGTGGTGGTAGTGATGTCACTTTTAAGAGTGACTCTCGGATTTCCAAGAAAGCTCGCACCTTCAACCATAGAGCTTTCTTTTATTGCGTGATACGCAGGAAAAGGAGCCATAGAGGAGCGAACGACATCACCGTTGGGCAGGTTAAAATTAGTCTGAAGTCGAACTAAGTTTTCGCTTGTCGAATAATAACTATCAATCGCTCGGTCGGTCACAAAAATTGAGACCGAGAAGCTGAGACACATAATGCCAACTACATAAGTTAGATAGGAAATAAGCATCCCGAAAGGGTCGGCCACTATGTCATAGGCCAGCTCTTTTAAGCAATTCAATCTCATACGCTACCAAGATCACTGTATATTTTAGTCATAGTTAGCCCGACCCTTTCGGTGACTTATAAAGAGCATTTAACGGAAGTCGCTCTATTCTTTATTGCCGAAGCCTCGAGACCAACTCCACGCAGAAATAGCCTGACTTCGTTCAAACAGTTCTAAGTTGATAGATGAGGTTAGGACCTTTTCAGTTCTACCCATACCCAGACTAGTATCCAGAGCGTTAAGTTTATGATTCAGCGAATTGACAGCAGATTCGTGTTCGCGAACGTGCAGTTTTTCCAAAGCACTCATAGGTGATCTCCTTTATATCCATGATTTAATTGTGGTTAATCATAGGGTTTGGGCTTTACGTTTCAAAAATAACTTACCTATGATTCAGGTGACCGCTCAGATAACAGAACTTTCATATCAAATAGTTACATTTATAGTGTGTCGTGCCGCGCAGTTTCCCGGGAATTTCGAAAAATGTCAGACAATCAAAATATTACCAACGATTGGCTTAATTGGAGTGAATTAGAACAGAAGAGAAGCATAGCCAGTACAACACAAAAAAAAGCGCCTCCGTTAAACAACAGAGGCGCTAGACAAATCATTTATCACTATTCGTGTAACCTAGTATGGCTTGACCCTAGGTCAACACTACCTTTACTTATCCATATGTAGAACGGTACGGATTGACTCACCTTTGTGCATCAATTCAAACGCTTCGTTTACATCTTGTAGACCCATGGTATGAGTGATGAACTCTTGAAGGCCAAACTCACCTGCCATGTAGCGGTTAACGATTTCAGGTAGCTCTGAGCGGCCTTTCACGCCACCGAAAGCAGAACCACGCCATACACGACCGGTAACCAGTTGGAATGGACGCGTAGAGATCTCTTGACCCGCGCCAGCCACACCGATGATGACAGACTCGCCCCACCCTTTATGACAGCATTCAAGCGCTTGACGCATCACGTTAACGTTACCGATACACTCAAACGAGTAATCAACACCGCCATCTGTCATGTCAACAATCACTTCTTGAATTGGCTTATCAAACTTCATTGGGTTAATGCAGTCAGTCGCGCC
>NZ_JAKJSS010000021.1:0-80213 GCF_050337205.1 Vibrio nomapromontoriensis | reverse complement strand
TGTTAGGCCTGCCGCCAGCGTTCAATCTGAGCCATGATCAAACTCTTCAATTTAAGATTTTGTCGGCTCAATGAATACTGACTTCAAAACTGTCCCTTACTTAAAAAGTAAGAAGTAATTTTAAAGCTATTATCGTTCCAACAGAACGATAATGAATTTTGACTGTGTGACAGTAAGCGAACTTACTACCCTTAGGTCACGTGTTCATTGAAAACCATTTTACTTCCGAAGAAGTGGTTTATCTCCGCTCAAAGCAGAAGTAAACATAATGATTATCATCAACAAGTGTCCACACAGATTGATATAGGTCTATATTGTTAAAGAGCTTGTTTCGAGCCTTGCTCGAAACGGACGGCCATTTTAGCTAGATAAGCTTCAGTGTCAAACACTTTTTAAAACTTATTTTGCCAAGCTCATTGAGCTTGATAACCTTCTGACTCGTTCTTGGTTTTTGTTGAACCGTTCCCGTGTCAGCGAGGGTGCATTATAGAGATCGGCGTCTCGTTGGCAACCCTTTTTTTCGTATTTTTTCTATTTTATTTTCGTTCGGTCAGAAACAATACAAAGTGATTTAAAAGTATACCTTGAATGGCTAAAGTTGATGAAATTTGTCAGCAAACAATGCCACTTTATCCCAGTTGGTATACTCAACCTCTTTCGTTGTATCGGTTTCTCCTCCAGTCATCTTCATTATGAACTTAATCATGAACCGATCGAAGACATTATATCGAGGGTAATAGAGGGCACCTGCAAACACACCAATTAATGAAGGCTGCCAAGGTGATTTTTTCAGGAAGGTTTTGATGTATGCACTCCCTTCCGGCGTATCCTTTCCTTGGTCTTCTTTTCTAGCTGTGAGATTGACACAAAAAAATGCAACCTGACTCTGGTCTAATTGCTTGCAATGGCGCTCAATAAACTGATAGAGCTTTTTGTTTAAATGGCCGTAACGAATAGAGGCGCCAATCAGTACTCGCTCGTAATTAGACAGATCTATATCACCTACGGTATTTAGATCGATAAATTCAGCCTCACTTTCACTGCATTGCGTCGCAATACGTTCTATGATTTTTTGAGTTTGTCCTTCTCTTGTCGAGTACAGATAAAGCACCTTCGCCATAAGACTTCCTTAGCTACGCCAAAATGCAGGCGTTAATAAAATAAGTAGTGTGAATATTTCCAATCGACCAAAGAGCATGGATACGATCAATATCCATTTGGCACTGTCATTAACTTCGCCAAAATGAACCGCAACCTCACCTAGACCAGGGCCTAAATTATTCAGCGTCGCCGCAACGGCAGAGAAAGCGCTTAATTCATCCATGCCTGTAGCAATCAAAGCGAGCATACAAACAACAAACACCAGTGCGTAAGCAGAAAAGAAACCCCATACCGCATCAACAACCCGTTGCGACAGTGCGGTTCCACCAACTTTAATGGTGTATACCGCTCTCGGGTGTACTAAGCGTTTCATTTCACGAGCGCCCTGCAATGTTAGCAACAAGATACGAATAACTTTCATACCTCCTCCCGTTGAACCTGCACAACCACCTATAAAAGAAGAGAACAGCAGTAACACTGGTAAAAAGAGCGGCCACTCTGAAAAACCGGTGGTGGTAAATCCTGCTGTCGTCGATATAGAAACAGATTGGAACAAAGCCTGATCAAACGCGTCATAGAACGATTGATATGAATGGTGTTCAAGGAGAATTAAAAAACACACCAAGAAAAGTACTAACTGAATGAATAAGAAAGCGCGGAACTCTGGGTCCTTCCAGTAATACTTAGGATGAACACCACCAGATGAAAAGGCAGCAAAATGCAGCGAGTAGTTACAGGCAGAAATCAATAAAAATACAACAGTGATCATATTAATAGCATGGCTATCAAAGTAACCCATACTGGCATCATGTGTCGAAAAGCCACCAATAGCGATAGTTGAGAAACTATGAGCAATAGCATCAAATGGCGTCATCCCTGCCACCCAAAACGCAGCAGCACAAGCAATGGTCAAACTTAAGTAGATATACCATAGCGCCTTTGCAGTTTCAGCAATACGTGGGGTCATCTTACTATCTTTCACTGGACCTGGAATTTCAGCACGATATAACTGCATGCCCCCGATACCCAATACTGGCAAAATAGCGACGGCAAGAACGATGATTCCCATCCCACCAAACCACTGCAGCAATTGACGATAAAACAAAATTGCCTTAGGTAATTCATCGAGACCAACAATTACGGTCGCCCCTGTTGTCGTTAATGCAGAGAATGATTCAAAGAAAGCATCGGTTATCGATACGTTGGGATAGTCTGATATAAGAAAAGGTAACGCCCCTGCGCTACCAATTACCGTCCAAAACAAAACAACAATAAGAAAGCCATCTCGCGCTTTTAGCTCATGCTTATGTCTTCTATTCGGTAACCAAAAAAACGCCCCGCATATAAGGAGGACAAAAAAGGTGGTAACAAATGGGACGCCCGCGCCATCACGGTAAATTAATGCGACGAGAGCAGGCGCTAGCATAGAGACACTAAAAAGTGCTAATAACAGCCCAACAATGCGGATAATGGATCGAAATTGCATAGTGTATTGAATGAAGCAAAGCTTCTATTACTTCCTAGTTGTTTTCAAATAAGGAGACCATCGCCTTGGCTCCACTCTTATTAATAATGCTAAGTGTGAGCGCATCAACTTGATTCACTTCAACTTCAACAATCAATACGACTTTTTCACTGTACTCTGAAGCGATCTCTAATGCACCAAACTTACTTAATTCAGACTGAGCAATCGCCATAAAACCATAGTCTAACTCTACTCGTAAACGAGTGGTTATTTTTTTTTCTATTGTTTGAATTAACTTCAGTGCTTGCTGAACGCCGCCGCCATAAGCTCTTACCAGACCACCAGTACCCAGCTTTATGCCACCAGAGTAACGTGTCACTACTGCCGTTAACTCACCAATACCAGAACCACTAAGTTGAGCCAGAATCGGCTTCCCCGCCGTACCAGATGGTTCGCCGTCATCACTAAAGCCCCACATCATCGAATTTTCAGGCCTACCTGCGACAAAGCCCCAGCAATTGTGGCGAGCACCACTGTGCTGAATCTTCACCTGACTAACAAACGCTTTTGCTTCGTCAATACTTGGAGTGTGGCTAATTTGAGTAATAAAGACACTTTTCTTTATCTCTTCTTCAAAAATAACCGACTGCTCTGGAATTAGGTATGCGCTTGAGTTCATTGGTTTTTAAAGCCGTGTCGCCTAAAAGGGGTATTCTATCACGCAAGGATTAGATTGACTCCAAGAACGGACACTGCTCATAATGTTAAACAGTTGTTTAAAAAATGTATTGAAATTTATTCAATACACGTTCACACTAAAAACACTGGTCTAACCAGATCCATAATAATAACCGCTTCACTCAATCATGGATTGTCTGTCACGGAGAACGACAATGATTTACCAATCTGACACCCTACAGGTAAAGGAAGTACGCAACGGCATTGCTGAGCTGTGCTTCAGTGCATCAAATTCAGTCAATAAACTGGATCTCGCTACGCTAGAATCGCTTGATAAAGCCCTAGATTCGGTGGCGCAATGGGACGGTTTAAAAGGCTTAATCCTAACCACTGACAAGAACGCCTTCATCGTTGGCGCTGATATCACCGAATTTTTAGGTCTGTTCGCGAAACCGAAAGCAGAGCTTACAGAGTGGCTACAGTTTGCGAACAATATCTTTAACAAGCTTGAAGATTTACCCGTACCAACTCTTGCGGCACTAAAGGGGCATGCATTAGGTGGCGGTTGTGAATGTGTACTTGCTGCCGATTTTCGCATTGGTGACAAGACCACCAGCATTGGCTTACCAGAAACGAAACTTGGAATTATGCCGGGCTTTGGCGGTACCGTCCGACTACCAAGAGTCATTGGTGCCGACAGTGCCATGGAAATCATCACCCAAGGCAAAGCATGTCGAGCGCCTGAAGCATTAAAGCTTGGCTTGCTAGATGCCATTGTTGAGACAGATTCATTACACGACTCAGCAATTAACACCATTGAACTTGCCATCAATGAAAAAATTGATTGGAAAACTCGTCGCCAACAAAAACTCTCACCTCTGACGTTAAGTAAGCTCGAATCTATGATGAGCTTTACTATGGCGAAAGGACTTGTGGCACAAAAGGCAGGCCCACATTACCCTGCACCGATCACAGCAGTAAAAACCATAGAAAAAGCGGCGCGCTGTCATCGAGATGAAGCACTGCAAATTGAAGCCGACTACTTTGTTAAGCTTGCAGGTTCCGATGTATCAAATGCCCTTGTCGGTATTTTCCTCAACGATCAATACATCAAAGGGCTTGCTAAAAAAGCCGCGAAGTCAGGTAAAGAAACGCAACGAGCCGCCGTGCTGGGCGCTGGTATTATGGGGGGCGGAATTGCATACCAATCTGCCTTAAAAGGCGTGCCTGTTATAATGAAAGACATCGCCCAAGCTTCCCTAAACCTTGGTATGGAAGAGGCTTCTAAATTACTCAATAAACGTCTAAAGCGTGGGCGTCTTGATGGATTTAAAATGGCTGGTATTCTTTCTTCTATTACACCAAGCCTACACTATGCCGGCATTGAGCAATCCGACATTATCGTTGAAGCGGTCGTTGAGAATCCAAATATTAAAGCCGCGGTATTAACTGAAGTTGAAAAATTGGTTTCCGACAACACCGTCATTGCTTCAAACACCTCTACCATCCCGATTGATGTGTTAGCTAAGTCCTTATCACGTCCAGAAAACTTCTGTGGCATGCACTTTTTTAACCCCGTGCATCGAATGCCTTTAGTCGAAATTATTCGTGGTAAACAGACCTCAGAGGAAACCATCAACCGTGTTGTCGCTTATGCTGCGAAAATGGGTAAATCTCCGATTGTCGTCAACGACTGTCCTGGATTCTTCGTCAACCGAGTACTGTTCCCTTACTTTGGCGGCTTTAGTCAACTCGTCCAAGACGGCGCTGACTTTATCCAAATAGATAAAGTGATGGAGCGTAAATTTGGCTGGCCAATGGGGCCTGCCTATTTGCTTGATGTCGTTGGCATCGATACCGCTCACCATGCTCAAGCTGTAATGGCCGAAGGCTTCCCTGAACGCATGGCAAAAGAGAGTCGAGATTCGATAGACGCACTCTTTGAACAACAGCGCTTTGGGCAAAAAAATGGGTCTGGCTTTTACACCTACACCACAGACAAACGTGGTCGCCCGAAAAAAACACCAAGTCCAGATGTCGCTAGCCTTCTTGAAGCGGTGTCTCAACCAAGCCAATCTTTTGATGATGACACCATCATTCAACGCATGATGATTCCAATGATCAATGAAGTGGTGCTGTGTCTAGAGCAAAACATTATTGCTTCACCGCAAGAAGCCGATATGGCGCTTGTGTATGGTTTAGGGTTCCCTCCTTTCCGCGGTGGTGTGTTCCGTTACCTAGATACCATTGGCATTGCTAACTATGTTGAGATGGCAAAACAATATGAGTCGCTCGGTGCGATGTACCAAGTACCATCTACCCTGATTGATATGGCAGCCTCTGGCAGGTCATTTTATAGTCAGCAGCAAGCAAGCTCACTGTAGCCACCAACTGGAAGAGGAATTATCAAAATGAAAAATGTAGTCGTTGTTGATTGTCTTCGCACACCCATGGGGCGTTCCAAGGGTGGTGCATTTAGACATACAAGAGCTGAAGATCTCTCAGCTCATTTGATGAAAGGGATTCTTGCTCGCAACCCTGCCGTCAATCCACATGAAATAGAAGATATTTACTGGGGATGTGTACAACAGACCCTTGAACAAGGCTTCAACGTGGCTCGTAACGCTGCGTTGTTAGCTGGTCTACCGATTGAAATCGGTGCCGTTACAGTAAACCGGTTATGTGGTTCATCTATGCAGGCTCTGCATGATGCTACTCGCTCGATTATGGTGGGAGATGCCGACATCTGCCTAATCGGTGGCGTAGAACACATGGGGCATGTTCCTATGAATCACGGGGTTGATTTTCACCCACAGCTCTCAAAAAATGTCGCTAAAGCAGCTGGCATGATGGGACTGACTGCTGAAATGCTAGGTAAGCTGCATGGTATCAGCCGCGAACAGCAAGATGAATTTGCCGCTCGAAGCCACCAACGCGCTCAAGCAGCAACCGTAGAAGGACGCTTTAAAAATGAAATTCTACCAATAGAAGCGCACGCTGAAGATGGCTCTTTATTTACCCTAGATTTTGATGAAGTCATTAGGCCAGAAACCAACGTAGACGGTCTATCTAAGCTACGCCCTGTCTTCGACCCAGCCAATGGCACCGTCACAGCTGGCACATCTTCCGCGTTATCAGACGGCGCATCTATTATGCTGATAATGAGTGAGGATAAAGCCAAAGAACTTGGTGTTAAAGTTCGCGCCAAGATACGTTCAATGGCGATTGCAGGCTGTGATCCTTCCATAATGGGATATGGCCCAGTTCCTGCGACACAAAAAGCACTAAAGCGCGCCGGTCTCCATATGGAAGATATTGATATTGTTGAACTCAATGAGGCATTTGCGGCTCAATCTCTCCCTTGCGCGAAAGATTTAGGTCTGCTGGATGTTGTCGATGACAAAGTAAACCTAAACGGTGGTGCTATTGCACTAGGACACCCACTCGGTTGCTCTGGTTCTCGTATCTCGACCACACTAATCAATATCATGGAAGACAAAAACGCAAAATACGGTCTAGCCACCATGTGCATTGGTTTAGGACAAGGTATCGCGACTATCTTTGAACGACCGTAAACATTACCACTCGAAAAAGGCCCCTTTATGGGGCCTTTTTATATTTCAACATGCATAAAATGCATAAACTGAATGTTCAAGTTTCATTATTTTTTTTCATAATTCTCACCTAGACTCAATATCAGTTTAAAAGACCAATCCACTTGGAGCACACTATGTTCAAAGCACTTGTACTAAATCAAGAAGACAAAAAAACCATCGCTTCTGTATCACAGATTGATGAATCTCAACTTCCTGAAGGTAACGTAAAAATAGATGTAAAATATTCATCACTGAACTACAAAGATGGATTGGCGATTACCGGTAAAGGGCGCATTGTTCGTAACTTCCCTATGGTTCCTGGTATCGACTTATCTGGTGTGGTCTCACAATCAGATGACCCTCGTTACAAAGAAGGCGACGAAGTTGTCCTTACTGGTTGGGGCGTAGGTGAAGGTCACTGGGGTGGCATGGCAGAAAAAGCGAGTCTTAATGGTGACTGGTTAGTCCCAATGCCGGAAGGCCTAGACGCTCATAAAGTCATGGCAATTGGCACGGCAGGTTTCACCGCGATGCTTTGTGTTCAAGCTATCGTAGATGCGGGCATCAAACCAGAAGATGGCGAAGTATTAGTGACAGGTTCAAGCGGCGGTGTTGGTAGCGTAGCTATTACACTATTAAGTCAACTGGGCTACAAAGTCGCAGCAGTAACAGGTCGCGCCAGTCAAAATGGTGCGTTACTCACTTCGCTTGGTGCTTCGCGCATTGTTGAGCGTAGTGAATTAGAAGATCCAGCGAAGCCTCTAGAGCGCCAAGTTTGGGCTGCCGCTGTAGATACTGTTGGTAGCAGCATGCTCGCTAAAGTACTTGCTCAAATGAACTACAACGGTGTTGTTGCCGCATGTGGTTTGGCTGGCGGTTTTGACCTACCAACAACTGTAATGCCGTTTATTCTACGTAATGTTCGCCTACAGGGTATTGATTCTGTTATGTGCCCACGAGAAAAACGCATTAAAGCTTGGGAGCAACTATCTGAACTACTCCCTGAAACCTATTATGCACAAGCAAGCAAAACCGTCGATTTAGAGCATGCCATTCAAGCGGCTGAAGATATTACCAATGGTGCCATTACTGGCCGCGTAATCATCAAGCTTTAAGCGACTCCACTCGACGAGAAAATATAAAGCTCGCTATCACATAGCGAGTTTTATATTACTAGACACACATAAAACGCCGTCAAAACCTTGCGCTCATTGACGACCTGATGTCCATAACTTAAGCCAAACCAACATCATCAATACGTTTGGTAATTAGTTTGCCGCACTCTTCCTTCACGATGGTTCTCAACCATTGTTGAGATTCCGACGTATGACAGCGCGAATGCCAAATCAACGAATAATCAAATGGTGTAAAAGCAAAAGGAAGGGGCTTAATCACAAGATCATAACGCTCTGCAACCAAGTAAGCTAAATCAGCAGGTACCGTAATAATGAGTGGCATACGATCAACTATCGCTAATGCCGCCTCCAAATGATATGCACGAAGCACCATTTTTCGAGGTTTTTGATTAATCAGTGCGGCATCCAACAGCGCTTTGACGCCATCACTAATCGCAATCATGGCATGAGGTGCATGCACATAATCTTCCAAAGAAAGTGGTCTATCAGCAAGAGGATGCTGTTTAGATACTAAACATGATACGCCCACAGGCCCTAGCACGTCTTGGTGTAAGGGGGAAACTAACCCTGCAGGGCGGCAAATAGCCATATCCACTTTATCTGTGCTCAACTGCTTAAATAGATTCTCGTGCTGTAATGGTGCAAACTCTAATGAAATATTAGGAGCAAGCTCGTAAATCTTTGGCAGCGCATACGGTAAGATCGTCTGCATCGCATAATCCGTTGTCGCAATCAAAAAGCGCTCATTACAGTAATAGGGATCAAACTCACTCGGCGTCAGCAATTGTCGAAACGACTCTAACGGCTGGTCAATTTGTTTGCAGATCTCTAGCGCCTTGCTTGTTGGGATAATACGCTGCCCTTGGCGAGTAAATAAAGGGTCATCAAGTAGCTCACGTAAACGACCTAGTACTCGGCTGGTTGCGGACTGACTCAAATTTAGTCGAATAGCCGCCTGACTGACACTCCCCTCTTCTACCAGCACTTTTAATGCGACTAACAAATTCAAATCACGGCGATAAATATCTTCGAGTTCCATTGATGAGCTCCTAACTAGGTCTCCCTATAGTCTACACCTGCTCATTACGGGTTTATCAAATTTTAGGCAAAAAAATCCCGCCTTTCAGCGGGGAAGCCCAAGAAATTGGGGATAGTGTCGGAATTCGTTTGTCATTAATAAATATCGAACAACGATGTAGCAATAATGTTAATTATTATTCTCTTCAGCTACGTCTTGCCATTGTCTCATTTCAATCCACATCGCCACTATAGAAACGCTCAACCCGATAAGCGGCATCAACGTAGGCTCTCCTGACGTCTTTAACACCAAGGCACAAAAAGAAATAAAACAGAGTAAAGCATAAATCGTTAATCTATCTAAAATGGTCAACACGGCTACTCCTTAGCGCTTTGTTACCAACTTGTTAAATTAAGTTAAAACAAAAAAAACCATTTGCCAAGAGTTATTGCATATTTTTTCGTCGTAAGTAGAATTCAATCAGATTTTAGACGAGAAAGAGCCATATAATGACAATCAATACCCAGCTAGCCACGCACACATTAGAAGCAGAAGGCTTGCGCTGCCCAGAGCCGGTGATGATGGTCAGGAAGACAATTAGAAAAATGGATGATGGTGACGTGCTGCTTGTCAGTGCCGATGACCCGTCAACAACTCGTGATATTCCAAGTTTTTGTCGCTTTATGGATCATCAATTGCTAGGTGAGCAAACGGAGTCTCTGCCGTATCTCTATCTCATAAAGAAGGGCGCGTAGTAGTATTAATACAAAGGGACAAAATGTAAAAAGGCTGCCAGAGGCAGCCTTTAATTATTCATCATATTCCAGCGTTCTGATCTCAGACTGAAGCGCTTTAATCTGCTTTTGCATGGCTCGAATATCACTATGCATAGGTATCAAGTGCTGCACCCGAATCCAAGATTCAACGGCTAATGCCGTCATGATAATCGCACCCACGACCATCGGTAGCCACATATCAGTCAATACCATGCCTAATAATGTCAACACCAGACCAACGGTAAATAAAGCGCTTTGATTTTTAGCGGTCATTCCTGTGTAACGTGTCAGCATATGTTGCCCTCTCGCTTAGGATCCACACTGTTAAATTACCATGACAAGCATGACACTAATATGTCAGTCATCACGGTTTTCAGTAGTGAAAAGCGCTTCGCAAACAAAATGTATCAACACCATTTTATTGATACTATTCACTAAAAAAATGCCGCACCACATGCCAACCCAACAAACAACAATGCGGTTACTTTACGTATCCAATTTAAGGGCAATCGATCAGCTGAAAACTGACCAATCAATACTACTGGGACGTTCGCTAATAACATGCCAATCGTTGTACCGATAATGACCAAAAGCAATGCATCTGCATACTGCGCCCCCAAAATTGACGTCGCGATTTGCGTTTTGTCACCAATCTCGGCAATAAAAAAAGCAATAAAACTCGCAACAAAAGGGCCTCGGCTAGATACCCCTTCTTCGTCATCTAATTTGTCCGGAATGAGAACCCAACCCGCCATCAAGAGAAAGCTCACAACTAACACCCACTTTAATACTTCAGGTGATAAATAGTCGGCCACCACAACCCCTAGCCATGCAGCCAAAGCATGATTAGCGATCGTTGCTAAAAAAATAGCGGTGATAATAGGAATTGGTTTTCGATACCGGCTGGCCAGTAACAAGGATAATAACTGGGTCTTGTCACCGATTTCGGCTAAAGCCACTGTAGTAATAGATAATGCTAAGACACTCACGACATGCTCTAAGGGGCAGGGATTATAATTATTAACCATAGATAAACCTCGCGCCCCACCCCGGTTCACGATGCTTATCTAAGGTCTTGCTAAACGAATTCGCTGTTCGTCTCATACACCATGGTGAATGTGCACCAATTATGTTGACGTATGAATCAAAGCTGTGTGACAGACTTTGATAAGCTACTCCCCAAAGATGGGCGCATTCTAAACATTCAACTCATAAAATTCAATAATCTCTGTCCCTAGGCTGCGGCGATCATTAAGTAAATAGGAAAAAGTCCGTTTTTTTACCTGTCTGATGATTAATTAACCACCTTTGCCCCTACTCCCATTGGGAATAACTCGGTATACTTGAGCGTTATTTTTATCCGTTTTTAGACAGAACTTTCATTTAGAGAATTGCGCGAACAAACTATGCAAAAATACGATATCAAAACCTTCCAGGGAATGATCCTCGCGCTGCAGGATTATTGGGCTCAAAATGGTTGTACGATTGTTCAACCGCTAGATATGGAAGTAGGTGCTGGCACCTCTCACCCAATGACATGTCTACGTGCACTTGGCCCAGAGCCAATGTCTACGGCATACGTTCAACCTTCACGTCGTCCGACCGATGGCCGCTATGGTGAAAACCCGAACCGTCTGCAGCACTACTATCAATTCCAAGTAGCTCTAAAACCATCTCCTGACAATATTCAGGAACTGTACTTAGGCTCTCTTGAAGTACTTGGTGTCGATCCGCTGGTTCACGATATTCGTTTCGTAGAAGACAACTGGGAAAACCCTACATTAGGTGCATGGGGCCTTGGTTGGGAAGTATGGCTAAACGGCATGGAAGTAACTCAGTTTACTTACTTCCAACAAGTTGGCGGCCTTGAGTGTAAGCCAGTAACCGGCGAGATCACTTACGGTATCGAGCGTCTAGCAATGTACATCCAGGAAGTAGATTCTGTTTACGACCTAGTATGGAACGTAGCACCAGACGGTTCTAACGTGACTTACGGTGACATCTTCCACCAAAACGAAGTTGAGCAATCCACCTACAACTTCGAGCACGCAGATGTAGATTTCCTATTCACTTTCTTCGACCAATGCGAGAAAGAGTGTAAAGAGCTACTTGAGCTTGAGAAGCCACTGCCGCTCCCAGCTTACGAGCGCATTCTAAAAGCAGGTCACGCATTCAACATTCTTGATGCGCGCAAAGCTATCTCTGTAACAGAGCGTCAACGATACATCCTTCGTATCCGCAACCTGACTAAATCAGTTGCCGAGGCGTACTACGCGTCACGTGAAGCGCTTGGCTTCCCAATGTGTAAGAAGGACAAATAATCATGGCGAAGAATTTTCTAATTGAACTGGGTACGGAAGAGCTTCCACCAACAGCACTTCGTTCTCTAGCAGAAGCATTTGCTGCTAACTTTGAAGCAGGTCTTAAAACTGCTGAGCTTTCTCACGAAGGTATCAAGTGGTACGCAGCACCTCGCCGTCTAGCTCTTAAAGTGACGGCACTGGCTGAAGGCCAAGCAGACAAAATCGTTGAGAAACGTGGTCCGGCTATTTCTGTCGCATTCGATGCTGAAGGCAACGCAACAAAAGCAGCGCAAGGCTGGGCTCGTGGTAACGGTATTACCGTTGAACAAGCTGACCGTCTAAAAACAGACAAAGGTGAATGGCTTCTTTTCAAACAAGAAGTCGCAGGTAAACCAGTTCAAGAATTGGTAATGGACATTGCAGCGAAAGCACTAGCAGGCCTACCCATTCCTAAAGCAATGCGCTGGGGTAACTCAGACATTCAATTTATCCGTCCAGTGAAAACACTGACAGTACTACTCGGTGATGAGCTTGTTGAAGGCGAAATACTGGGCGTAGCATCTGCGCGTACTATCCGTGGCCACCGTTTCATGGGCGAACAAGAGTTTACCATCGACTCTGCTGACCAATACCCTGCGATTCTAGAAGAACGCGGTAAAGTCATGGCGGATTACGAAGCGCGTAAAGCGATCATCCTTGCTGACTCTCAAAAAGCAGCAGCAGCGGTTGGCGGTAAAGCTGACCTAGAAGATGACCTTGTTGAAGAGGTAACGTCTCTGGTTGAATGGCCAGTCGTACTGACAGCGAAGTTCGAAGAAGAGTTCCTAAAAGTGCCTTCTGAAGCGTTGGTTTACACCATGAAAGGTGACCAAAAATACTTCCCTGTTTACGATGACAACAAGAAGCTACTTCCGAACTTTATCTTCGTATCTAACATCGAGTCTAAAGAGCCTCGTTACGTTATCGAAGGTAACGAAAAAGTGGTTCGTCCACGTCTTGCTGATGCTGAGTTCTTCTTCAACACAGACCGTAAGCGTCCATTAATCGATCGTCTTCCTGAGCTAGACCAAGCTATCTTCCAGAAGCAACTAGGCACTATCAAAGACAAAACAGACCGCATCACAGAACTTGCTGGTTACATTGCTGAGCAAATCGATGCTGACGTTGAAAAATCTAAACGTGCTGGCCTACTGGCTAAATGTGACCTAATGACATCAATGGTATTCGAATTTACCGATACTCAAGGTGTAATGGGCATGCACTACGCGAATCATGACGGTGAAGACGAGCAAGTAGCACTAGCACTTTACGAACAATACATGCCTCGTTTCGCGGGCGATGATCTTCCAAGCACAGGCATTTCTTCTGCTGTAGCAATGGCTGACAAGCTAGACACTATCGTTGGCATCTTCGGTATTGGCCAAGCACCGAAAGGTTCTGATCCATTTGCTCTACGTCGTGCATCACTCGGTGTGCTGCGTATCATTGTAGAAAACGGCTACAACCTAGACCTAACCGATCTGATCGGTAAAGCGAAAGCGTTACTTGGCGACAAACTGACCAACGAAAACGTAGAAGCTGATGTCATCGACTTCATGCTTGGTCGTTTCCGCGCATGGTACCAAGATGCTGGTTTCAGCGTAGATATTATCCAAGCGGTACTCGCACGTCGTCCAACGAAACCAGCAGACTTTGACCAACGTGTTAAAGCCGTTTCTCACTTCCGTGAATTGGAGGCCGCTGAAACGCTAGCAGCAGCCAATAAACGTGTTGGAAACATTCTTGCTAAATTTGATGGCGAATTAGCTCAAGAGATTGACTTAACACTCCTTCAAGAAGACGCAGAAAAAGCACTTGCGGAAGAAGTTGAAGTCATGACAGAAGCACTTGAGCCAGCTTTTGCGACGGGTAACTACCAAGAAGCACTAAGCAAACTAGCTAACTTACGTGAGCCAGTTGATGCCTTCTTTGATAACGTAATGGTCATGGCAGACGACGAAGCGCTTAAAAAGAACCGTCTAACGTTGCTTAACAACCTACGTAACTTGTTCTTGAAAATCGCAGATATTTCGCTTCTTCAGAAATAATCCTCTTTGTTTCAAACAAAACCCGGTCTCATGACCGGGTTTTTTATCATCCCGCTAATTCACCACTTCAATTAGATCTAATTCTCCCATTTCGATAAATAGTGCTTTGCCTCACATTATCATTACGGTATGTTCAAAAGACTCCCTTGCCACCAGCAAGGTCGATAAAGGTAACTCATACAAGTGAACGTAATGAACTAGGGACAA
This sequence comes from Vibrio nomapromontoriensis, assembly GCF_050337205.1. Lineage (NCBI taxonomy): Bacteria > Pseudomonadati > Pseudomonadota > Gammaproteobacteria > Vibrionales > Vibrionaceae > Vibrio > Vibrio nomapromontoriensis. The sequence continues at coordinate 65,846 of NZ_JAKJSS010000021.1, read as the reverse complement.
CAATGCAATTTTCTAAGTTTGGTGAAAAATTTAATCGTTACTCAGGAATCACCCAGTTAATGGATGATCTAAATGATGGACTGCGCACTCCTGGCGCCATCATGCTCGGTGGAGGCAACCCTGCTGCTATTCCCGCCATGCTCGAGTATTTTCATCAAGCCAGTGCCTCAATGCTCGCCAGCGGCGAACTCGTTGCAGCGATGTCAAACTATGATGGTCCACAAGGCAAAGATGCCTTCGTAAAGTCCTTAGCGAACTTACTAAAAGAAACGTACGGTTGGGATATTTCAGAAAAAAACATCAGTCTGACTAATGGCAGCCAAAGCGGATTTTTCTACCTCTTCAACCTTTTTGCGGGTCAGTATCAAGACGGGCGTAAAAAGAAAATCCTACTACCGCTAGCACCAGAATATATAGGCTATGGTGACGCTGGTCTTGAAGACGATATTTTTGTCTCATATCGCCCAGAAATAGAAATGCTTGAACAGCGCCAATTCAAATATCACGTCGATTTTGACCGTTTAAAAGTCGATGACTCTGTCGCAGCAATCTGTGCCTCAAGGCCAACGAACCCAACCGGCAACGTTCTTACTGACGATGAGATTCGCAAGCTAGATAAACTGGCTAGAGACAACGGCATTCCGCTGATTATTGATAACGCTTACGGTACACCTTTTCCAAATATCATCTTTGAGGATGTCACCCCATTTTGGAATGACAACACCATCTTGTGCATGAGCTTATCAAAATTAGGGCTACCAGGGCTTCGCTGTGGCATCGTGATTGCGAGTGAAGAAATCACCCAAGCATTGACCAATATGAATGGCATTATTAGCCTTGCGCCAAGTGGTATGGGACCGGCTTTAGCTCACCATATGATTGAAAATGGCGATTTATTGCCATTAAGCGAAAACGTCATCAAGCCCTATTACCAACAAAAGTCGCAACGCGCAGTAGAGCTACTTCAACAAGCCATTCCGGATCCTCGTTTTCGAGTCCATAAGCCAGAAGGGGCAATCTTCTTATGGCTATGGTTTGATGAATTGCCAATTACAACAATGGAATTATACCAACGCTTAAAAGCTCGAGGGGTGCTTATTGTCCCGGGTGAGTATTTCTTTATTGGACAAGAAGACAATTGGGATCACGCCCATCAATGCTTACGTATGAACTACGTTCAACCAGATGAAGCGATGCAAAAAGGCATCAACATTATTGCCGAAGAAATTAGTAAAGCTTACCAAAATAACTGATGTCTAAGCTGGATCGAAAAGAGCGCTATAAGCGCTCTTTTTTATACCTAAAGAAACTAACTATTGTCTGGCAAGCTTTTACCATTAATCGCGATCTTACGTGGCTGCATCGCTTCAGGGATCTCTCTTTCCAAATCCACGTGCAGCAAGCCATTTTCCATGGTTGCGCCTATCACTTTCACGTAATCCGCCAATTGGAATTTACGCTCAAAGTCTCGCTCAGCAATACCTTGGTAGATATAATTTTTACTTTCTTCTGCCTGGCGCTCTCCACGTACAATCAACATATTCTCTTTTTGAGTAATATCTAAATGTTCGTCAGCAAAACCCGCCACTGCCATCGTAATGCGGTATTTATTTTCGTCTTGCTGTTCAATGTTATACGGTGGGTAACCACCAGAAGAGTTCTTCGATGTGTTGGCTTCCATCAAGTTAAACAGACGGTCAAAACCAATGGCGTTACGGTATAGGGGGGCAAAATCTACAGTTCTCATCATACTATCCTTTCATTAAGCAATAGCCTTAGCCAGCATCAATAGAGTGACTAAGTTATCCAAATATCATGTCCGAAATGGTGTACATCGGCATGCATGATAATTGGCTATATCAAGTTGTGGGCGGCGCAGGTCATCCTCTCATGAGCGATGTTACGCCAGCGGTATCAAAGGCCCAATAATTTGGCATCCTCTTCAATAATAGATATAGGGGCGATAGAAATCAGATTCAAGCCAATATTCAAAAAATATCCACCCTGCATTTTGAAAAAGCAGCTCCCTCGAAAAAGGCGACCCCGCTAAAGAAAACAAACCGTGAGTAAACAATAGAAATACCTAGCCACTAAGAACCCACTTACCAGAAACAAAAAACGCCACCCAAAGGCAGCGTTTTCTCTATCACTTACAATATAAACCCACTACACATCCAAGTTTGCTACTTTCAGAGCATTCTCTTCAATGAAGTTACGACGCGGTTCAACTTGATCACCCATTAATGTGGTAAACAGAAGATCAGCGCCAACGGCATCTTCAATCGTCACTTGCATCATGCGGCGAGTTTCAGGATCCATGGTAGTTTCCCAAAGTTGATCAGGGTTCATCTCACCCAGACCTTTGTATCGTTGTAGGCTAAGACCACGACGAGACTCTTTCACCAACCACTCTAATGCTTCAACAAAGCTAGAAACAGGCTGAGTACGCTCACCACGCTTAATGTAAGCGCCCTCTTCAATTAAGCCTTCTAGCGCTTCTGATAGATCCGCTAGCTTGCTAAATTCCTTCGAGTTAATGAGATCAACACTCAAGACATGCTCGTAAGTCACACCGTGAGTACGAACCACAACCTTAGGTACACTCAGACCCAGCTCTTCATGTTTTTCAACTTCTAAGCTGTACTGGCTCGCGCCTGCTTCTTTAGCATTCAGTTGCTCAACAAGCTGTTTACCCCACGCTTCAACCGCAGCATCATCATGACATTGCTCTGCAGTTAGGCGAGGTACGTAAATCAATTCGTGTACCAACGCACGCGGGTAACGACGACTCATACGATCAACCAGTTTAATGCCGGCATTGTACTGCTGCACTAATTTCTCTAGCCCTTCACCGGCAAAAGCTGGTGCTTCAGGGTTAACATGCAGCGCGGCATTATCCAAAGCCAACGCCACCTGATACTGGTTCATGGCGTCTTCATCTTTGATGTATTGCTCTTGTTTGCCTTTCTTCACTTTGTAAAGTGGCGGTTGTGCAATATAGATGTAGCCGCGCTCAATAAGCTCTGGCATTTGACGATAGAAGAACGTCAAAAGTAGTGTACGGATATGCGATCCATCCACGTCGGCATCGGTCATGATGATGATGTTGTGATAACGCAGTTTGTCTGGGTTATATTCATCGCGACCAATACCACAGCCCAATGCTGTAATCAGCGTCGCGACTTCTTGAGAAGACAACATCTTGTCAAAGCGCGCTTTCTCAACGTTTAGAATTTTACCTTTCAGTGGCAAAATTGCTTGGTTCTTACGGTTACGCCCCTGCTTGGCTGATCCGCCAGCAGAGTCCCCTTCCACAATGTATAGTTCAGACAATGCAGGGTCTTTTTCTTGGCAATCGGCAAGTTTACCTGGTAAACCTGCTAAATCTAACGCGCCTTTACGACGAGTCATTTCACGAGCTTTACGCGCGGCATCACGAGCACGTGCTGCATCAATAATTTTTGAACAGACAATCTTTGCTTCACCTGGGTTTTCCGCCAGGAATTCAGACAACTTTTCGTTCATTGCCGATTCAACCGCTGACTTCACTTCTGAAGAAACCAGTTTATCTTTCGTTTGGCTTGAGAATTTAGGATCGGGTACTTTCACAGAAACAATCGCCGTTAAACCTTCACGAGCATCGTCACCAGATGTCGATGTTTTGGCTTTCTTAGAAAAGCCCTCTTTGTCCATAAAGGTATTAAGCGTACGTGTTAGTGCTGAACGGAAACCCGCTAAGTGGGTGCCACCATCACGTTGAGGAATGTTGTTAGTGAAACAGTAGATATTCTCTTGGTAACCATCATTCCATTGCATTGCAACTTCGACGGTAATGCCATCTTCACGTTCAAAATCGAAGTGGAAGATTTTTTGAATGATAGGCGTTTTATTGGTGTTTAGGTGTTCAACAAACGCTTGGATACCACCTTCAAACATGAAGTGATCCATTTTGTCTTCTTCGCGTTTATCAATAAGCTTGATAGAAACACCAGAGTTCAAGAAAGAGAGCTCTCGAAGACGCTTCGCCAAAATATCATAGTGGAATTCGATATTCGTAAACGTCTCTTCACTTGGCCAGAAACGAATCTCAGTACCCGTTTTATCGGTATCACCTACCACAGCTAGCGGCGCTTGCGGCTCACCGTGATGGTAAGTTTGAGTATGAATTTTTCCGCCACGATGGATAGTCAACGTCACTTGCTTAGATAGTGCGTTTACTACTGAAACACCAACGCCGTGCAAGCCACCAGATACTTTGTATGAGTTATCATCAAATTTACCACCGGCGTGAAGTACCGTCATGATAACTTCGGCAGCAGAGACTTGCTCTTCTGGATGCAGTTCCGTTGGGATACCACGGCCATCATCGCGAACCGAAACAGAGCTGTCCTCATGAATAGTCACAATGATGTCATTACAGTGACCAGCCAACGCTTCATCAATTGAGTTGTCAACCACCTCAAAAACCATGTGGTGCAGACCGGTTCCATCGTCCGTGTCGCCGATGTACATTCCTGGACGCTTACGTACCGCATCCAGACCCTTTAGTACTTTAATACTCGATGAATCGTAATTTTCTGACATGAGTTTCTCTCACTATTTACCTGGTTCTATTGTGCCATGTTCCACATGAAACATCTTGCCATTTTCGTCAACCATATCGGCAACTTGACTTTGGGTAATAGAACTTACAAAAACTTGAGCCTTCGTCTCTTTTAAGTAATCCGCTAAGCGTTTACGACGGAGGCTATCTAATTCTGAAGCAAAGTCATCAATTAAATAGATGCACTGCTTTCCTGTTAATTCTGCTAGATGTTGACCTTGCGCTAAGCGCAACGCACACATCATTAATTTCAATTGGCCTCGTGATAACACATCCTCAACGGGGGTATTATTCACTTTGATCCGTAAATCGGCCTTATTGGGTCCACTAAAGGTATACCCCAATGCTTGGTCTCGCTCAAAACTTCGCTCTAACAACTCACTGTAAGGTGTGCCCTTCTCCCAACCACGATAATAGCCGAGCTTAATGTCCAATTCTGGCAAAAAGGACTGACACATCGTTTCAGCTAATGGCTGCATTTGTTCAACGTAGCGACGACGCCAATCGTCTATTTGAGTGGCCAATAACGCAAGGTCCTTATCCCAAAACCGCATCTCTCGATAGCTGGTGGCAGATTTAAGTAACGCATTGCGCTGCTTATTCAGACGCTTAAAACGACCCCATGCTTCATGAAAGCCAGGTTCAGAGTGAAACACACCCCAGTCGATAAATGCACGTCTAAATTTAGGCCCATCGGTCAATAATTCAAAGCCCTCAGGATGAATTAACTGCAAGGGTAACACCTTAGCAAGCTGAGCAAGTTTTTGCCCAGATTGACCGCCTATTTTAACCTCTGTTGACCCATCACGCTGCTTATTAATGCCAATAGGTACCTCAAATTGATCCGAGTTCAAAAAACGACCATGAACAAACAGTTCTTGGCAATCATTCTGAATCACTCGTCCCGTCAAAGTACTTTTAAATGAGCGGCCATGACCTAGCAAATAAATGGCTTCAAGCAAGCTTGTTTTGCCACTTCCATTAGGGCCAATAATAAAGTTAAAGCCTGTGGATAGTTCAATATCACAGGCTTTAATATTACGAAACTGCTGTACGATTAGACGCGAAAGCGGCATAAAGCGATGCTCATATTAGAGACGGATTGGCATCACCACATACATGGCGCTTTCATCTTCACTATTTTCAATAAGCGCACTGGCGTTCGCATTAGACATCGAAATGCGTACCTGATTACAACGTAAACTGTTCAATACGTCCAAAACATAAGAAACATTGAAACCAATTTCTAGCGCATCACCTTCAAAGTTCACGTCTAGCATTTCTTCCGCTTCTTCTTGCTCTGGGTTATTCGCTGTAATTCGCATTTCACTGCCATCCAGGTTCACTCGAACACCACGGAATTTTTCATTCGACAAAATCGCAGCACGAGAGAAGGCCTGACGTAGTTCACCACAATCTGCTTCTAGCGTTTTATCGGTATTTTGCGGTAATACTCGACGGTAATCAGGGAAGCGACCATCCACCAACTTAGACGTGAAGATAAAGTTGTTCACTTCTGCACGGATGTTAGAGCTGCCAATTTGTAATGTCACTGGTTGCTCTGGTGCATCTAATAATTTAGACAGCTCTTGTACCCCTTTTCGAGGCACTATAATTTGTTGATTCTCAAAGCTACCTTCCAATGCAACTGTAGCAACCGCCATGCGGTGACCATCTGTTGCTACAGAGCGTAAGGTATTATCATCAAGCTCAAATAGCATACCGTTAAGGTAATAACGAACATCTTGGTTCGCCATTGAGAACTGTGTTTTCTCTATCAAAGATTTCATTTCAGCCTGAGTCACCGTTACAGCGACCTCTTGTTGCCAATCTTCAATATTAGGAAAATCACTCGCCGGTAGTGTCGTTAATGAAAAACGACTACGACCAGAGCGTAACTGAACACGATCACCTTCCAGCACAATGGTGATCATTGCATCATCAGGCAGACCGCGACAGATATCGAGGAATTTTCGCGAAGGCACGGTCACACTGCCCGCTTCAAAATCACTTTCTAGCGTTACTTTACTGATTAACTCGACTTCGAGATCAGTCGCAGTGATTGAAAGCACACCATCGGATACTTTTAACAGTAAGTTACCCAAAATAGGCAAAGTTGGTCTACCACCCAAAGCGCCAGAGACTTGCTGTAGCGGCTTAAGAAGGTGATTACGCTCGATAGTAAATTTCATAGATAACTCTTCGCAAAGATGGCAATCCATGCCACTTAGATTCGAAATACAATAGATTGATGCTAATTATAGTGATTCTGACACTATTAGGAAGAAAGCGTGCGAATTAAGTTAGAGTAGTCTTCCTTAATATCATGACTTTCTTCTCTGAGCTGAGCAATTTTACGACATGCATGAAGCACAGTGGTATGGTCGCGACCACCAAACGCATCACCAATTTCAGGCAAGCTATGGTTAGTTAGTTCTTTCGCAAGCGCCATCGCCAGCTGACGAGGACGCGCTACTGAGCGAGAACGACGCTTAGAAAGCAAATCCGCGACTTTGATTTTGTAATATTCTGCGACCGTTTTTTGAATATTATCGATGGTCACTAATTTTTCTTGTAAAGCCAGCAAGTCACGTAACGCTTCACGAACAAAATCAATGGTGATAGGACGGCCGGTAAAATTCGCGTTCGCGATGACACGGTTAAGTGCCCCTTCCAGCTCACGCACATTTGAACGAAGACGCTTAGCAATAAAGAAGGCTACTTCATCAGCGAGATGAATTTGATGATCTTCTGCCTTTTTCATTAAAATCGCGACACGAGTTTCCAGCTCTGGAGGCTCAATGGCAACCGTTAGCCCCCAACCAAAACGAGATTTAAGGCGATCTTCAACACCATTAATTTCTTTTGGATAGCGATCAGAGGTCAAAATGATCTGCTGGTTACCTTCAAGCAAAGCATTAAAGGTGTGAAAGAACTCTTCTTGAGAGCGTTCTTTGTTAGCAAAGAACTGAATATCATCGATAAGCAGCGCATCAACACTACGGTAATAACGCTTAAACTCTTCAATCGCGTTGTTTTGTAGCGCTTTCACCATATCTTGCACAAAGCGTTCAGAGTGCATGTAAATCACTTTCGCATTGGGCTTATTATCGATAATAGCGTTACCAACGGCATGCAATAGGTGCGTTTTACCCAAGCCTGTACCGCCATATAAGAATAACGGGTTGTAGGCCGCTCCGGGATTATCCGCCACTTGGCGAGCAGCCGCTAAACCTAATTGGTTCGACTTACCTTCCACGAAGTTATTGAACTTATGCTTAATATTAACGTTGGAACGGTGATTAATGTCCGCGACTTCCACTTCATTGTCCCACGTCTTATGCACTGGCTGTCTTGCTTGTAATCTTGCTGGTGCTGAAGATTCTGCTGCGACATCGGCCGCGCTCTTCACGGGTTTAGGTGGGGGCGGTGCCGATACTCGTCGGCTACCCACTTCAAGACGCAGGCTTGGGACATCGTTACCACAATATTCTTGCAGTAAGCGATTAATGCTATTGAGATAACGATCTCGAACCCAATCGAGTACAAAGCGATTCGGCGCAAATAGAGTTAGGGTATTGTCATTAAGCTCAGCCTGCAATGGTCTTACCCACATGCTGAATTCGGTAGCTGGTAGCTCTTCTTGTAGTTGTTGCATGCATTGCAACCAAAGCGAAGATGACACGTTGCGCTCACTCTATTATTGAATTGGGGAAAGACTGCTAATTTTACCTGTTGATAACCAAGATCGCCAGCAAATGATCGAGCTTACGGTGAATAAGATCTAAGTTATTCACAATTTTCATGGCCATTTCACTTGGATCCACACAATTTTCCCTTATTTTACTCACACAGTCATGCACAAAATGGCGATCTACTCACAATTGATCTAACGTGTGCATAGATCAGTGGTTAATCTGTCACCAAATGATGACAACGGTTCAAAATATGGTGAAAGCTTCATCATTCAACCGCGAGTTTGTTATGGTTAATAACAACTAGTTATTTAACTTATCGACAACTTTGCCAGTAACATTCCTCCCTATAAACATAAGGAGTAGTAAAATGAAAAACTGGATTAAAGGCGCATTAACAGCCTTAGCACTTTCTGCAACCGTATCTCAAGCAGCATATGCTGCAGTCGCACAAGACGTGAAAGTGGGTATGTCTGGTCGCTACTTCCCATTTACGTTTGTAAAACAAGACAAATTACAAGGTTTTGAAGTCGATTTATGGGACGAAATTGGCCGACGTAATGACTATAATGTCGAATATGTAACGGCCAGCTTTTCAGGCCTATTTGGGTTACTTGAAACGGGAAGAATTGATACTATTTCGAATCAAATAACCATTACTGACGAGCGTAAAGCGAAATATCTCTTCGCTGACCCTTATGTCATCGATGGCGCGCAAATTACCGTACGTAAAGGCAATGACAGCATTCAAGGTATTGATGATCTTGCCGGTAAAAATGTCGCCGTTAACTTAGGTTCAAACTTTGAACAGTTGCTGCGTCACTACGATAAAGACGGAAAAATCAATATCAAAACTTACGACACTGGTATTGAACATGATGTCGCACTGGGTCGCTCAGATGCATTCGTCATGGATCGCTTATCTGCTCTTGAACTGATTAAAAAGACAGGCCTTCCACTACAGTTAGCAGGCGAACCGTTTGAAACCATTGAAAATGCATGGCCATTTGTTAATAACGACAAAGGCCAAAAATTACAGCAAGAGGTTAACACTGCACTAGCAGCAATGCGTGCAGACGGCACTTTGGCCAGTATCTCTGAAAAGTGGTTTGGTGCTGATATCACTAAAAAGTAAGTGAACACTATGTACGCGCCCACTACTCTTATCGGTAGTGGGCGTTTATTTTTTTAAGTTTTGGATGCGTTATGGGATTTGATTTTCAATACATGCTCGACCTATTGCCAATACTATTTAAGTACCTTGGTACCACAATGGAGATGGCAATATGGGGCTTGTTTTTCTCACTGATACTGTCAGTGATATTAGCCAATATCCGTGTATTTAAAATCCCGGTATTGGACCAACTTAGTCAACTGTATATTAGTTTCTTCCGTGGCACGCCGCTGCTAGTCCAGCTCTTTCTGCTCTACTACGGTTTACCGCAGGTTTTTCCGTGGATGGTAGGACTCAATGCTTTTAGTGCTGCGGTTATAGGCCTTACCTTGCACTTCGCCGCCTATATGGCAGAAAGTATTCGAGCCGCCATTATTGGTATTGATCGCAGTCAAATGGAAGCCAGTCTGTCTGTCGGCATGACCAAAAGTCAGGCCATGCGCCGTATTATTTTACCGCAAGCGACACGAGTCGCACTGCCATCATTAATGAATTACTTCATTGATATGATCAAATCGACATCACTTGCCTTTACGCTTGGTGTTGCCGAAATCATGGCCAAAGCTCAAATGGAAGCCTCTTCAAGCTTTCGATTTTTCGAAGCTTTCTTAGCGGTCGCTCTTATCTACTGGGGGGTAGTGTTAGTACTCACTCGTGTCCAAGTGTGGGCGGAACAAAGATTGAACAAGGCGTACCAACGATGATTAAATTAAATAATATTCATAAACGCTTTGGCGATACCGAGGTGTTAAAAGGCATCGATATCGACATAAAACAGGGCGAGATCGTGGTGGTCATTGGTTCCAGTGGCACCGGTAAGTCCACACTACTTCGTTGTGTTAACTTCCTTGAAGAATCCAACCAAGGCACAATCTCTATTGATGATGTGACCGTTGATTGTCAAAATCACACCAAAGCAGAAGTATTGGCACTGCGCAGAAAAACAGGCTTTGTATTCCAAAACTACGCCTTATTTGCCCATATGACGGCAAAACAAAATATTGCAGAAGGTTTGATTACCGTAAAAGGTTGGAAAAAACCGCAAGCACTCGCCCGAGCTCAACAAATTCTTGATGATATCGGCTTAGGGGACAAAGCGCAGCAGTACCCTGCGTCACTTTCTGGTGGTCAACAACAACGAGTTGGGATTGGACGCGCCATGGCACTGCAACCTGAATTGCTGTTATTTGATGAGCCAACTTCTGCTCTTGATCCTGAATGGGTCGGTGAAGTATTAAATTTAATGAAAAAATTAGCCACTCAACATCAAACCATGTTAGTGGTTACTCACGAAATGCAATTTGCCCGCGAAGTCGCTGATAAAGTGATCTTTATGGCCAATGGTCATATCGTGGAACAAGGTCCACCAGAGCAAATTTTTAACGATCCACAGGATATACAGTTAAAAAAGTTCCTAAATCAGGTCGGGATCGAATAAGGATCCTTGCGCTCTGGCTCACAAAACGTATAATCCGCCGACCGGAATTGAAATTGAACTGATTATTGACTCTTTGAGCCACAGTGATTACAATTCCGCCTCTTTGTTGAGAGGCGTCGGATTTCCTCTTTATTTATAGAGAAGGGTATTTCTCCCACGCCGGGTTCAACGAGAACCTAAAACTACTGATCAGTAAAGGTAATAACCATGTCTAAACGCACTTTTCAACCTTCAGTTCTAAAGCGCAAGCGTACTCACGGCTTCCGTGCACGCATGGCGACTAAGAACGGTCGTAAAACAATTAATGCACGTCGTGCAAAAGGCCGTGCGCGTCTTTCAAAATAATTGACTATTTTGAATAAGAAGCACGCCTTTATTCGGGAGTTACGTTTGTTAACTCCCGAGCATTATCAAAACGTATTTAAGCAAGCTCATCGAGCCGGCTCCCCTCATTTCACCATCATTGCTCGTAAAAACTCTCTTTCACACCCACGTCTCGGTCTTGCGGTTCCTAAAAAACAGATAAAAACAGCTGTCGCTAGAAATCACTTTAAACGACTTACTCGTGAAAGCTTTCGTAACAAACAACACGAACTTCCAAACAAAGATTTTGTTGTTATTGCAAAGAAGAGTGCCCAAACTCTTAGCAATGATGAAATGTTCCAACTTCTCGATAAACTATGGCATCGCCTGTCTCGCCCTTCGCGTGGTTAGCAATAGGACTTGTCTATCTTTATAGATGGACCATTAGTCCCCTAATCGGACCTCGCTGTCGGTTTACCCCAACTTGCTCCCGTTACGCTATAGAAGCCTTACAAGCTCACGGTTTTGTAAAAGGGTGTTGGCTATCTGGCAAACGTCTATTAAGATGTCATCCTTTGAATGAAGGGGGATACGACCCCATTCCACCAGTCCAAAAACAAGACAGAGATAAATAACGATGGATTCTCAACGTAATATTCTGTTAATCGGCTTGGCGTTAGTTTCTTTTTTGCTATTTAACCAATGGCAATCGTACAAGAATCCAGCACCAGTACCGACACAACAGGCTCAAGGTAGTACCCTACCTGCACCATCTTTCGCTGATGAACATGATCCAGCTCCTGGTCATACTTCAGCTGCAGAGAAAATCATCACAGTGAAAACTGATGTGCTAACGCTTGGCATCAATACGATCGGTGGCGATGTAGTAACAGCAGATCTTAACGAATACGCGATTGAGCAAGATTCAGCAGACCCTTTTGAGCTTCTTAAAGATTCACAAGGTCATCAGTTTATTGCACAAAGTGGTCTTGTTGGTCCTCAAGGTATTGATTTAAGCAGTACCGACCGTCCGGCTTACCAGGTTTCGACAGAAAACTTGACGCTACAAGATGGTCAGGATGAACTTCGTATCCCTATGACGTTTACTGCGAATGGCATTAACTATGTTAAAACCTTCGTTCTTAAGCGTGGCAGTTATGCCGTTGATGTTGAATACAACATCGACAACCAATCAGGCCAAAACGCAACGTTTGGTATGTACGCTCACCTGAGACAAAATGTTCAGGATAAGGGCGGCAGTATTACAATGCCAACTTATAACGGCGGTGCTTATTCAACTCAAGACACGCGTTATAAAAAATACAGCTTTGAAGATATGCAAGATCGCAACCTGTCTCTTAACCTGACTGACGGTCAAGGTTGGGCAGCAATGATCCAGCACTACTTTGCAGCTGCATGGATCCCACGCGAAGCGCCTGGTACAAATCTCTACACTCGTGTTATTGGCAACCTTGCTGATATCGGTGTTCGTATGCCAAATCAGACCATTGGTAATGGCCAAACCGCTGAACTTAAAGCAACGCTTTGGGCGGGTCCTAAGCTACAAGACCAAATGGCCGCGACAGCGCCAAACCTTGACCTTGTAGTGGATTACGGTTGGTTATGGTTTATTGCAAAACCTCTTCACACGTTATTGTCGTTTATTCAAGGCATTGTCGTGAACTGGGGTCTAGCGATTATTTGTTTAACCTTCATCGTACGTGGTGCTATGTACCCACTGACGAAGGCTCAATACACATCGATGGCAAAAATGCGCATGCTACAGCCTAAGCTGCAAGCAATGCGTGAACGTATTGGTGATGACCGCCAACGTATGAGCCAAGAAATGATGGAACTGTATAAGAAAGAGAAAGTGAACCCACTGGGTGGCTGTCTTCCAATTATCTTACAGATGCCAATCTTCATTTCGCTTTATTGGGCACTGATGGAATCGGTTGAACTGCGTCACTCGCCATTCTTTGGCTGGATCACTGACCTTTCAGCACAAGACCCTTACTACATCCTTCCATTATTGATGGGTGCGAGTATGTTCTTGATTCAAAAAATGAGCCCAACAACGGTGACGGATCCAATGCAGCAGAAGATCATGACCTTTATGCCGGTTATGTTTACTTTCTTCTTCCTTTGGTTCCCATCAGGCCTAGTTCTATACTGGTTGGTTTCAAACATCGTGACACTTATTCAACAGACTCTAATCTACCGAGCGTTGGAAAAGAAAGGATTGCACTCTAAGTAATCCCAAAACGAGTAAATAATAATAAAAGGCGACCTTAAGGGTCGCCTTTTTTAGTCTCCATGATTACAATTTGGCTAACGTATTGCGATTAAGGCAAACCCCATGACAACAGACACTATTGTGGCACAAGCCACCGCACCTGGCCGTGGTGGCGTCGGTATTATCCGCGTCTCAGGCCCTGCGGCATCTCAGGTTGCGCTTGCCGTCACCGGACGTGAACTTAAACCGCGTTATGCAGAATACCTTGCCTTTAAATCTGGCGATGGTTCAGAAATTGACCAAGGTATCGCCCTGTATTTCCCAAACCCGCACTCCTTTACTGGTGAAGATGTCCTAGAACTGCAGGGCCATGGTGGCCCGGTGGTCATGGATATGCTGATTAAGCGTATTTTGCTTATTCCAGGCGTTCGCCCAGCACGACCGGGAGAATTCTCCGAACGTGCCTTCATGAACGACAAAATGGATTTAACACAAGCAGAAGCGATTGCCGATCTTATTGATGCCAGTTCAGAAGAGGCGGCAAAATCGGCCCTTCAATCACTGCAAGGTGAATTCTCTAAACGTATACACGTGCTGGTGGAATCCCTAATTTACCTACGAATCTACGTAGAAGCAGCCATTGACTTTCCCGAAGAAGAAATTGACTTCTTAGCCGACGGTAAGGTCGCTAATGACTTACAGTCGATAATCGATAACCTTGAGGCCGTTAGAAAAGAGGCCAACCAGGGATCGATCATGCGCGAAGGCATGAAAGTCGTCATAGCAGGCCGTCCAAATGCAGGTAAATCCAGCCTACTCAATGCCTTATCCGGTAAAGAGTCTGCCATCGTAACGGATATCGCAGGCACTACGCGAGACGTACTACGTGAGCATATCCACATTGATGGCATGCCACTGCATATAATCGATACCGCAGGCCTACGTGACGCGTCAGATGAAGTTGAACGTATTGGTATTGAGCGTGCTTGGGAAGAAATCAACCAAGCCGATCGTGTTCTCTTTATGGTTGATGGCACCACGACAGATGCAACGGATCCAAAAGAAATATGGCCTGATTTTATCGATCGTCTTCCAGAATCTATCGGCATCACCGTAATTCGCAATAAAGTGGATGAAACTAATGAGGCGCTTGGGATCTGTCACGTAAACGATCCAACACTGATTCGCCTATCGGCACGAACCGGTGAAGGCATAGGTGCGCTTCGAGAACATTTAAAGTCGATCATGGGCTTTTCTGGTGCGAATGAAGGTGGCTTTATGGCTAGAAGACGTCACCTCGACGCATTAGAGCGTGCAGCGGAACACCTTAGTATTGGTCAGCAACAACTTGAAGGCTATATGGCGGGTGAAATTCTTGCTGAAGAGCTAAGAATTACTCAGCAGCACCTCAATGAAATTACGGGCGAATTTAGCTCAGATGATCTACTGGGCCGTATTTTCTCATCATTTTGTATCGGTAAATAAAGGAATGAGCATGATTCATATCATTACAGGTAGCACACTTGGTGGTGCGGAGTATGTGGGTGACCATCTAAGCGATCTACTCAAAGAGCAAGGGCTAACCACGACAATTCACAATCAACCCCAGCTCGCCGACATTGAAGCAAATGGTATTTGGCTCATTATCACCTCAACTCACGGAGCGGGCGATTATCCAGATAATATTCAACCGTTCATTGCAGGCTTGCAGAACACCCCACCCCGAATGTCGACAGTAAAGTATGCCGTCATTGCGATTGGCGACTCAAGCTATGATACATTTTGCGCCGCAGGTAAACATGCCTTTGATCTTCTCGAGGATATAGGAGCAACACCAATCACAGAAGGTCTCGAAATAGACATACTTAATGATCAAGTCCCGGAAGATGCCGCAGAAGCTTGGCTTAACGAACACATCGGCAAATTCCAATAAAAAAAAAGCGGCGCAAGCCGCTTTTTTTACAATTGTGCATAACTTTCCTCGTTATTTTCTTAGCAAATACTCAAAAAAATCACTAATCTCATGTGGATAAGTCGTACACTTTCCAGTGTAAAAGCTATATTTATCCAAATAGTAACTTTTCCCCTTCCACCCGCCTGTGTATAAGTAGCCATTTTGATCCCAGCTAATACAAGACTAGATCAAAGAAAGATCACAAGAACTGATCATAAAAAGATCCATGGTTTTGTTGATCATTTTCTAGTTATCCACAGAAATGGTCGATCCTAATAATAGATCTAATAAAAGATCATATATATAGATCCCTATTTAATAGTTCTTTTTAGCAAGATCCAAAAGTTGTGAAAAGCGATGTTCTCGCTACAAGAAAAGCGGTAGAATACGTCTCCTTTTGGTTAGTCCATTTTGTCGATTGAATACGAGGTCGGTTCATGCTTTATCACGAAACATTTGATGTCATCATAGTCGGTGGCGGACATGCAGGAACGGAAGCCGCACTCGCATCTGCCCGTACAGGGCAAAAAACACTTTTACTGACACATAATATTGATACGTTAGGTCAGATGTCATGTAACCCTGCCATTGGTGGGATCGGTAAAGGTCATCTAGTCAAAGAAGTCGATGCTATGGGTGGTTTGATGGCCAATGCGATCGATCATTCTGGTATTCAATTTCGAACACTAAATGCCTCTAAAGGACCAGCAGTGAGAGCAACTCGAGCTCAAGCTGATCGTGCGTTATACAAAGCGTATGTCCGTAATGTACTTGAGAACACGCCTAATCTGACGTTATTCCAACAATCTGTGGATGATTTGATCGTAGACAATGATCAAATTCGCGGTGTGGTAACTGAAATGGGTTTAAAGTTCCACGCACAGGCCGTAGTGTTGACGGTAGGGACATTCCTTGGCGGAAAGATCCATATTGGAATGGAAAGCTCATCTGGCGGACGTATGGGTGATCAACCGTCTATTGCGCTGGCTAATCGACTTCGTGATTTACCATTTAGAGTCGATCGTTTGAAAACAGGCACACCACCTCGAATTGATGCGTGTAGTGTTGATTTTTCCGTTCTAGAAGCCCAGCACGGTGACAATCCAACCCCTGTCTTTTCTTTTGTTGGCAAGCGTGAGCAGCATCCAACTCAAATCCCATGTTTTATTACTCATACCAATGAGCAAACACATGATGTTATTCGAGCTAACCTCGATCGCAGCCCTATGTATGCAGGTGTGATTGAAGGCATTGGACCAAGATACTGCCCATCAATTGAAGACAAAGTCATGCGCTTTGCTGATAAAAATAGCCATCAGATCTTTATTGAGCCAGAAGGTCTAACGACACATGAATTATATCCGAATGGTATTTCGACCAGTTTACCATTTGACGTGCAGATCCAAATTGTTCGTTCTATGAAAGGATTCGAAAATGCTCATATCGTTCGTCCAGGGTATGCGATTGAATATGATTTCTTTGATCCGCGCGATTTGAAGCAAACTTATGAAACGAAATTTATCCAAGGTTTGTTCTTTGCTGGACAAATTAATGGTACGACTGGTTACGAAGAAGCGGCTGCACAAGGGTTAATGGCCGGGCTAAATGCCAGTCTATTCAGCCAAGGAAAAGAAGGTTGGAGCCCGCGTCGCGATCAAGCCTACATGGGCGTACTGATTGATGATTTATCGACGATGGGGACGAAAGAACCTTATCGTATGTTCACTTCTCGCGCTGAATACCGTTTACTGCTTCGTGAAGACAATGCTGATATGCGTTTAACAGAACAGGCGAGAACGCTTGGATTGGTTGATGATAGTCGCTGGCAACGTTTTAACGAGAAAATGGAAAACCTGACGTCAGAGCGTCAACGCCTTAAAGAAACATGGGTTAACCCTAAATCTGAAGGTATCGATGCACTTAACGCATTACTAAAAACGCCAATTTCTCGAGAAGCGAGCGGTGAGGATCTATTAAGACGTCCTGAGATCACGTATCAAACGTTAACTTCTTTGGATTCATTTTCACCAGCGATCGAAGATCAACAAGCGGCAGAGCAAGTTGAGATTCAAGTGAAATATGAAGGCTATATCCAAAGACAACAAGATGAAATTGCTAAAGCAATGCGTCATGAAAATACCGCGATTCCCGCCAATATTAATTATGGCGATGTGAGCGGTTTATCCAATGAGGTTGTTGCCAAGTTGACAGAAGCTAAGCCGGAAACAGTCGGTATTGCTTCTCGTATTTCGGGTATTACACCTGCGGCTATTTCCATTATTCTTGTGTACCTCAAGAAGCAAGGTTTACTTAAAAAAGGTGAAGTAGCGTGAGCGTTCTACTAGCAAAATTAGATCAATTACTATCAGAAACGTCATTGCAAGTTTCTGATCTTCAAAAGAAACAGCTTGTCGGATATGTTGAGCTGCTACACAAGTGGAATAAGGCGTATAACCTGACTTCCGTTAGAAACCCTGAAGATATGTTAGTGAAACATATTCTTGATAGTGTGGTAGTGGGTGAGCATATTGTTGGCGAACGCTTTATTGATGTGGGTACAGGCCCCGGTTTACCTGGGATCCCTTTAGCTATCATGCACCCCAATAAAAACTTTGTTTTGCTTGATAGTTTGGGAAAACGCATTCGGTTTATCAAACAAGTTGTTCATGAGTTAGGTATTGAGAACGTCACTGCTGTTCAATCTCGCGTTGAAGAATTCGACCCAGAGGGTGGATTTGATGGCGTATTAAGCCGAGCTTTTGCGTCGATGACAGATATGGTGAATTGGTGTAAACATTTACCTAAAGAATCAACAGGATGCTTCTACGCACTTAAGGGCCAAGTTCATGAACAAGAAGTTTCTGACTTACCTGAGTGGTGTTCTGTGACCGATATCAAACCTTTGCAAGTTCCTGAGTTGGAAGGTGACCGTCATCTTGTAATCTTGTCCAAACAGGGATGATGGAGAAGTTGTCGTGGGAAAAATTGTCGCTATCGCCAACCAGAAAGGTGGCGTAGGAAAAACAACAACATGTATTAATTTGGCGGCATCAATGGCTGCGACCAAGCGTAAGGTTTTGGTGATCGATTTAGATCCTCAAGGCAATGCGACAATGGCCAGTGGTGTCGACAAGTATCAAATCGAAACAACTGCTTACGATTTGCTTGTTGATGAGCTTCCTTTTGAACAAGTAGTCTGTAAACACACATCTGGCCAGTATGATTTAATTGCGGCCAATGGTGACGTGACTGCTGCTGAAATAAAATTAATGGAAGTGTTTGCACGCGAAGTTCGCTTAAAACATGTTCTTGCGCCAATCCGCGATAACTATGATTTCATCTTTATCGATTGTCCTCCCTCTCTCAACCTACTTACAATTAACGCGATGGCTGCTGCAGATTCTGTATTGGTGCCAATGCAATGTGAGTATTTTGCATTGGAAGGACTCACGGCGCTAATGGATACCATTAGTAAGTTGGCGGCTGTCGTGAATGAGAATCTCAAAATCGAAGGCTTACTCAGAACCATGTACGACCCTCGCAATCGACTTTCGAATGAGGTGTCTGATCAGTTAAAAAAACATTTTGGTGATAAAGTTTACCGAACTGTCATTCCTAGGAATGTTCGTCTAGCAGAAGCGCCAAGTCATGGTAAACCAGCGATGTATTACGATAAGTATTCTGCTGGTGCTAAGGCTTACCTCGCCCTTGCAGGTGAGATGCTTCGACGTGAAGAAACACTGGTATAACACTCTTAAGGGAAATTGATTGAATGTCTAAACGTGGTTTAGGAAAAGGACTCGATGCACTGTTGTCGACTAGCTCTATGGCTAGAGAAAAGCAGCAGGTTGCCACTCATAGCCAATCGCTTTCTTCGGATGGCGACTTAACCGATCTATCGATTAATAGCTTACGTCCAGGTATATATCAGCCTCGTAAAGATATGGCGCCTGAGGCGCTTGAAGAGCTGTCTGCGTCAATTCAATCTCAAGGTATTATCCAGCCTATCGTGGTTCGACAGGTTGACCATGAGCAATATGAGATTATTGCTGGAGAGAGGCGTTGGCGTGCGGCAAGACAAGCAGGCTTGAAGCAAGTGCCGTGCATTATTAAAAATGTACAGGATAAAGCCGCAATCGCGATGGCGTTGATAGAAAATATACAACGTGAAGACTTAAACGCAATCGAAGAAGCCCAAGCGTTAGAGCGTCTGCAAGATGAGTTTGAATTAACGCACCAACAAGTGGCTGACGTGATTGGAAAGTCGCGAACAGCGGTGAGCAACTTGCTTCGTCTCAATCAGCTTGAATTGCCTGTTAAGGCACTAGTTGAAAGTAAAAAAATAGATATGGGGCACGCAAGAGCGCTACTTGCTCTTGAGGGTGAGCTTCAGTGCGATGTTGCCGCAAGCGTGGCTAAGAAGAATCTCACGGTTCGTCAGACCGAAGATTTAGTTAAAAAGTGCTTAAAACCGAACTCTTCAGATAAAAAACAGTCAGAAGATAGCGCTGCACAAGAAATTTCACAGCGTTTGAGTGAAAAGTTAGGGGCAAAAGTATCTTTAACTCGAAATGCAAGCGGAAAAGCAAAACTTACTATAAGTCTTGATGAGGCTCACAAATTAGAGCAACTTATTGCCAAGCTTGAAAGCTAAATGAGATAATTGATGTAGGTCAATTATCTAGAAATTGATTTTTTGTGCGAAAGTTATGGTTTTGTGAACAAAAGTGCAGCTTTTTGCTGTGCTTTGATTGCAAATACTTTGTTGAAACGTATAATTTTCGCAAATCTCTTTGCACAGTAGTAATAGGTGCGTAGTGGATATAAACAAAGGTAAGAATACATGGTAGCAGTGCTAGCTAAACCAGGACGAGAGCTCGCAAAGCGATTGTTGCTGATTCAAGTGTGCGCGGTTACGTTTGTAGCTGTTGGAATGACAGTTGCCGTAAATGCTGAGTGGGGAATTTCAGCGCTGATTGGAGGTGGCATTTTTGTTATCGCCAATGCAACATTTGCGTTTTGTGCATTTCTGTTTAGTGGGGCTCGTGCTGCTCAAAAGGTAGCTGCGTCTTTCTATGCGGGGGCTGCATTGAAAATCCTCATTACGGCGGCTCTATTTTCAATCGCTTACATGTATATTCAGGTGGAAGTACTTCCCTTGAATTTCACATTTTTACTGGCTCTCTTAATTAACCTTATGGCGCCAGTAATTGTCGTTAACAACAAAAAATAGGATGAGTTATGGCTGCGCCAGGTGAAGCGCTTACATCGGCCGGATACATCTCTCACCACTTAACTAACCTTTCTTTAGGAAGTTTAGGTTTAGTGGAGGAGACGAGTTTCTGGAACGTACATATCGATAGCCTGTTTTTTTCTGTGTTTACTGGTCTTATATTCCTAGGAGTATTTCGTTCAGTTGCTAAGAAAGCAACAGCTGGTGTGCCGGGCAAGCTGCAGTGTTTTGTTGAAATGATCGTTGAATTCGTTGACGAAAACGTCAAAGAAACGTTTCATGGACGCAATGCGCTAATAGCACCCTTAGCACTAACTATCTTCTGTTGGGTATTTTTAATGAACGTCATGGATTTGGTTCCAATTGACTTCATTCCTTACTCTGCGGAGCAGATAGGCATCCCTTATATGAAAGTGGTTCCTTCTGCAGATGTTAATATCACCATGGCTATGGCGTTAGGTGTTTTTGCTCTGATGATTTACTACAGCATCAAAGTTAAAGGACCAGTAACGTTCATCAAGGAGTTGACACTCCACCCATTTAACAATCCAATCATGATTCCATTTAACATGCTTATCGAGGTTGTGTCTTTGCTTTCGAAGCCACTATCACTAGGTATGCGTTTGTTTGGTAACATGTTTGCGGGTGAAGTTGTCTTTATTCTTTGTGCTGCAATGCTACCGTGGTATTTACAATGGATGGGCTCATTACCATGGGCAATATTCCATATTCTAGTTATTTTGATCCAAGCTTTCGTGTTCATGATGTTAACAATTGTTTATCTATCAATGGCTCACGAAGACGATCACTAATTATTTAATTAACGCTTTTTATTTGGGCAACTTTAAGCCAACAACTATAAATTGGAGATAGTAATGGAAACTTTACTGAGCTTTTCTGCAATCGCCGTAGGTATCATGATCGGTATGGCAGCATTTGGTACGGCGATCGGCTTCGGTCTTTTAGGTGGTAAATTCCTTGAGGGCGCAGCTCGTCAACCTGAAATGGCTCCGATGCTTCAAGTTAAGATGTTTATCATCGCTGGTCTACTTGATGCGGTTCCTATGATCGGTGTGGTTATCGCACTGCTATTCACATTCGCGAACCCATTCGTTGGTCAGCTAGGTTAATCAGCTTTTCTCTGACAGGTTTTGGACTTGTCATCTGATTAATTTTAGCTAATCGATGAAATATTAGAGGGGTAGCTGTTGTGAATATGAACGCAACTCTGCTAGGTCAAGCAATCTCATTTGCTATGTTTGTTTGGTTCTGCATGAAATATGTATGGCCACCAATCATGAATGCGATTGAAGAACGTCAGAAAAAAATTGCTGACGGTCTTATGGCAGCTGAACGAGCTGCAAAGGACTTGGATCTAGCACAAGCCAACGCTTCTGACCAAATGAAAGAAGCGAAGCGCACTGCAACTGAGATCATTGAACAGGCAAACAAGCGTAAAGCACAAATTGTTGATGAAGCCCGTGAAGAAGCTCTGACTGAACGTCAGAACATCCTAACGCAAGCGGAAGCAGAAATTGAAGCTGAACGTAACCGTGCCCGCGATGAGCTGCGCAAACAAGTTGCAACTCTGGCTGTAGCTGGTGCTGAGAAAATCCTTGAGCGTAGTATCGATAAAGATGCGCAAAAAGATATTCTTGATAACATTACTGCAAAACTTTAAAGCGAGGGGCGCCCATGTCTGAACTGACAACAATTGCACGCCCCTATGCTAAAGCAGCTTTTGACTTTGCGGTTGAAAAGAACGCACTAGACCAATGGGTCGACATGCTCACTTTCGCCGCGGAAATCGCCAGCAATGAAAATATCGCAGACCTGCTTTCAGGTTCTGTGACTGCAGATAAAATTGCAGAGATTTTCATTACTGTTGGTGGTGAACAGTTTGATGCCTTTGGTCATAACTTGATAAAAGTGATGGCTGAAAATGGTCGATTAGCGGTATTGCCTACCGTGTTAGTTGAGTTTGTTGCGCTGAAAAAACAGCACGAGAAACTTATCGATGTAGACGTCATGTCTGCAAGCGAACTAACCGATGAGCAAATTGCTGAGATCAGTAGCAAACTTGAAACACGCTTTGAGCGTAAAGTTAAGCTGAATTGCAGTGTAGATGAGACCCTACTTGGTGGGGTTATTATTCGAGCCGGAGATCTTGTAATTGATAACTCAGCACGCGGTCGTTTGAACCGCCTGAGTGATGCAATGCAGTCTTGATGGGGATTGGAGCATGCAACTTAATTCCACAGAAATAAGCGACCTAATCAAGCAGCGTATCGAATCTTTCGATGTTGTGAGTGAAGCTCGTAATGAAGGTACAATCGTTTCGGTAAGCGATGGTATCATTCGCATTCACGGCCTAGCGGACGTGATGCAAGGTGAAATGATTGAATTACCGGGTGGCCGTTATGCACTCGCACTTAACCTCGAGCGTGACTCGGTTGGTGCAGTTGTAATGGGACCATATGCCGACCTTAGAGAAGGCATGAAAGTAACAGGTACTGGTCGTATTCTTGAAGTACCAGTTGGCCCAGAAATGCTTGGTCGTGTTGTAAACACACTAGGTGAGCCTATTGATGGCAAAGGTCCAATTGAAGCTAAGCTTACTTCACCAGTAGAAGTGATTGCACCTGGCGTAATCGACCGTAAATCGGTAGATCAACCAGTACAAACCGGCTATAAGTCTGTTGACTCAATGATCCCAATCGGTCGTGGTCAACGTGAACTTATCATCGGTGACCGTCAGATTGGTAAAACAGCACTGGCGATCGACTCAATCATTAACCAGAAAGATTCTGGTATCTTCTCTATCTACGTAGCGATTGGCCAAAAGGCATCAACAATTGCTAACGTAGTACGTAAATTGGAAGAGCATGGTGCACTAGCGAATACTATCGTTGTTGTTGCATCGGCGTCTGAGTCTGCTGCACTACAATACCTAGCACCATATGCTGGTTGTGCAATGGGTGAATACTTCCGTGATCGTGGTGAAGATGCACTAATTGTTTATGATGACTTGTCTAAGCAAGCGGTAGCTTACCGTCAGATCTCTCTACTATTGAAACGTCCACCTGGCCGTGAGGCTTTCCCTGGTGACGTATTCTACCTTCACTCTCGTCTTCTAGAGCGTGCAGCTCGTGTAAGCGAAGAGTACGTAGAGCGTTTCACTAACGGTGAGGTAAAAGGTAAGACTGGTTCTTTAACTGCTCTTCCTATTATCGAAACTCAAGCTGGTGACGTATCTGCATTCGTACCGACGAACGTAATCTCGATTACCGATGGTCAAATCTTCCTACAAACTGAAGCATTCAACTCGGGCGTACGTCCAGCGGTTGACCCTGGTATTTCAGTATCTCGTGTAGGTGGTGCAGCTCAGACTAAGATTATCAAGAAGCTATCAGGTGGTATTCGTACTGCACTAGCGGCTTATCGTGAGCTAGCAGCGTTTGCTCAGTTCTCATCTGATCTAGATGAAGCAACTAAGCGTCAGCTAAGCCACGGTCAGAAAGTGACTGAGTTGATGAAGCAGAAGCAATACGCTCCTATGTCAGTATTTGACCAAGCGCTTGTGATCTTTGCAGCGGAACGTGGTTACTTGGAAGATGTAGAAATCAATAAGATTCTAGACTTCGAAGCAGCTTTACTATCGTACGCTCAAATCCAGTATGCTGATCTTATTAAAGAGATCAACACAACGGGTGCTTACAACAAAGAAATCGAAGCTCAGCTGAAAAAGCTGACGGACGATTTCAAAGCAACCCAGACTTGGTAATTAGTGGGTGACCTTTAGGTCACCACTTATGGAGAGTAACGATGGCCGGCGCAAAAGAGATACGTAATAAAATCGGTAGTGTGAAGAGCACTCAGAAAATTACGAAAGCGATGGAAATGGTAGCAGCTTCAAAAATGCGTCGTTCGCAAGACTCGCGTGAAGCTTCTCGTCCATACGCTGAAACTATGCGTAAAGTGATCGGTCATTTGGCAAATGCAAATCTAGAGTACCAACATCCGTACCTAGAAGAGCGTGAAGCCAAGCGTGTTGGTTACGTCATTGTTTCTACCGACCGAGGCTTATGTGGCGGTTTGAACATTAACTTGTTCAAGAAAACTGTCCTTGAGCTAAAGGATTGGAAAGAAAAAGGTGCTGAGATTGAGCTGGCGGTAATTGGCTCAAAAGCAACGGCATTTTTTAATAATAGCGGCGCTAAAGTAGCGGCACAGGTGTCTGGTTTAGGCGATAGCCCAAGCTTAGAAGACCTTATCGGTACGGTTGGCGTCATGCTAAAGAAATATGACGACGGCGAATTGGATCGCCTGTATGTAGTGTATAACCACTTTGTGAACACTATGGTGCAGGAACCAACGATCGATCAATTGCTACCTTTGCCTAAATCAGAAAGCGAAGAAATGCAGCGTAATCATTCTTGGGGCTATATTTATGAGCCTGAGCCAAAACCATTACTAGATGCACTATTGCTTCGTTATATCGAATCTCAAGTGTATCAGGGTGTGGTAGAGAACCTTGCTTGTGAGCAAGCGGCTCGAATGATTGCAATGAAAGCTGCAACAGATAACGCGAGCAACCTGATTGATGATTTAGAACTTGTGTACAACAAAGCGCGTCAAGCGGCTATTACACAAGAGCTATCAGAAATCGTTTCAGGTGCGGCTGCAGTTTAAGCTTAGGTAAAACGAAATAGATAGAGGATTAACGATGGCTACAGGTAAGATCGTACAGATCATCGGTGCGGTAGTCGACGTAGAGTTCCCACAGAGCGATGTACCTAGTATATACGACGCTCTAAACGTTACAGAATCTAAAGAGCGTCTAGTTCTTGAAGTTCAACAACAACTAGGCGGTGGCGTAGTTCGTTGTATCGTAATGGGTAGCTCTGATGGTTTACGTCGTGGTTTGACAGTAGAAAACACTGGCGCTCCAATCTCAGTACCAGTAGGTACTAAGACTCTTGGTCGTATCATGAATGTTCTTGGTGATGCGATTGATGAGTGTGGTGAGATCGGTGCGGAAGAAAGTTATGCGATTCACCGTGAAGCGCCAAGCTATGAAGAGCAATCTAGCGAGACATCTCTTCTAGAAACAGGTGTTAAAGTAATCGACTTGATTTGCCCATTCGCTAAGGGTGGTAAAATTGGTCTATTCGGTGGTGCTGGTGTAGGTAAGACCGTCAACATGATGGAACTTATCAACAACATCGCACTACAACACTCTGGTTTGTCTGTATTCGCAGGTGTTGGTGAGCGTACTCGTGAAGGTAACGATTTCTACTTTGAGATGCAGGAAGCTGGCGTTGTAAACGTTAAAAATCCTGAAGAATCAAAAGTAGCAATGGTTTACGGTCAGATGAACGAGCCACCGGGCAACCGTCTACGTGTTGCACTGACTGGTCTAACGATGGCAGAACGTTTCCGTGACGAAGGTCGTGACGTACTACTGTTCATCGATAACATCTACCGTTATACCTTAGCGGGAACAGAGGTATCGGCACTTCTAGGTCGTATGCCATCTGCGGTAGGTTACCAGCCAACTCTTGCAGAAGAGATGGGTGTACTACAGGAGCGTATCACGTCAACTAAGTCAGGATCGATTACGTCGATTCAAGCGGTATACGTACCTGCGGATGACTTGACGGATCCATCTCCAGCAACGACGTTCGCGCACTTGGATGCAACGGTTACACTAAACCGTAGCATTGCTGCAATGGGTCTATACCCTGCGATCGACCCACTGGATTCTACATCTCGTCAACTTGATCCACTTGTAGTAGGTCAAGAGCACTATGATGTGGCACGTGGTGTTCAGCAAACGCTTCAGCGCTATAAAGAGCTGAAAGATATCATTGCGATTCTAGGTATGGATGAGCTGTCTGAAGAAGATAAGCAACTTGTATCTCGTGCACGTAAGATTGAACGTTTCCTAACTCAGCCTTATCACGTAGCTGAAGTATTTACTGGCGACCCAGGCATCTATGTATCTCTAAAAGAGACACTACGTGGCTTTAAAGGTCTACTAGCTGGTGACTACGACGACATTCCAGAGCAAGCGTTTATGTACTGCGGTACTATCGACGATGCTATCGAGAATGCTAAGAAGCTATAAGGCTAAATAGGAGGCGATATGGCAGCAATAACCTTTCACCTAGACGTAGTAAGCGCTGAGAAAAAACTTTTCTCAGGTCTTGTTGAGACGTTTCAGGTGTCCGGTAGCGAAGGTGAACTTGGTATTTTCCATGGTCACACACCGCTGCTGACCGCTATTCAGCCTGGTATGGTGCGTATCGTTAAACAGCACGGCCACGAAGAGTTCATTTATGTCTCGGGTGGTATTGTTGAAGTTCAGCCTGGTACAGCGACTGTACTGGCTGATACAGCAATTCGTGCTGAAGAGCTAGACGCAGCAAAGGCAGAAGAAGCCAAACGCAAAGCTGAAGAGAATATTTCGAATCAGCATGGCGATATGGACTTCGCGCAAGCGGCCAGTGAACTGGCTAAAGCCATTGCTCAGCTTCGAGTAATTGAGCTGACAAAAAAACGTCGCTAATCTCGATTAGCAGCGATGAGAAAGGCGGCCTTATGGTCGCCTTTTTGCTTTCTGTCGATCATTTGTCTATTTAAAGAAAAAATATAGCGTTACCGAATTAACATCCCACTCAATCATCGCTAGAATGGTTGCAGCTTAAATAAACGTCAGTGGTTAATAATAATGAAATTTAGTGCAGTTGTGCTTGCCGCGGGTAAAGGTACTCGCATGTATTCCAATAAACCTAAAGTGTTACATACGCTTGCTGGAAAGCCGATGGTTAAGCATGTTATTGACACATGTGAAGGCTTAGGCTCGCAAAATATCCACTTGGTCTACGGCCACGGTGGAGAAATGATGCAATCAGAATTACAACAAGAGCGTGTTAACTGGGTATTGCAAGCCGATCAGCTAGGCACAGGTCATGCTGTTGACCAAGCCTCTCCCCACTTTGCTGATGATGAAAAAGTGTTGGTTCTTTATGGTGATGTTCCACTTATCTCAGAGCAGACCATTGAAAATTTATTAGATGCTCAACCAAATGGTGGAATTGCGTTGTTAACCGTGGTTCTGGATAACCCGATGGGTTATGGCCGTATCGTGCGTAAGAATGGCCCGGTTGTGGCGATTGTGGAGCAAAAAGATGCGACAGAAGAGCAGAAGCTAATTAAAGAGATCAATACTGGTGTGATGGTGGCGACCGGTGGTGATCTTAAACGTTGGTTGTCAGGCCTTAGTAATGATAATGCGCAAGGTGAATATTACCTGACGGATGTTATCGCGGCAGCGCACAATGAAGGTCGTGCGGTAGAGGCGGTCCATCCAGCGAACCCTATTGAAGTAGAAGGGGTGAATGACCGAGCTCAACTTGCTCGCCTTGAGCGTGCCTTCCAATCAATGCAAGCTCAAAAACTGCTAGAGCAGGGCGTGATGCTACGCGACCCAAATCGTTTTGATCTGCGTGGTCAGCTGCAGTGTGGTATGGACGTAGAGATTGATGTGAATGTGGTAATTGAAGGGTCAGTTTCTTTGGGTGATAACGTGGTTATCGGTGCGGGTAGCGTACTGAAAGACTGTGAAATTGATGACAACACGATTGTTCGTCCATACAGTGTGATTGAAGGTGCTACTGTTGGTGAGGCCTGTACTGTTGGACCATTTACCCGTCTTCGTCCTGGCGCGGATCTTCGCAATGACTCACATGTGGGTAACTTTGTTGAAGTGAAGAATACTCGCTTGGGTGAAGGATCTAAAGCCAACCATCTTACTTACCTTGGTGATGCAGAAATTGGTCAGCGAGTGAATGTTGGCGCAGGTGTGATTACGTGTAACTACGATGGCGCCAATAAATTCAAGACGTTAATTGGCGATGATGTTTTTGTTGGTTCTGACGCGCAGTTGATTGCACCGGTTAGCATTGCAGATGGTGCAACCGTTGGCGCTGGCGCAACCGTCACGAAAGATGTAGCAGCAGGTGAGTTAGTGATTACTCGCGCCAAAGAACGCCGCATTGCTGGCTGGATTCGCCCTGTAAAGAAAAAATAGTCATCACACTTTAACGTGTAGCTCGGTACTCTAGTATTGAGCAAAAGGCCTCTTTGAGGCCTTTTTTATTGTTAGTGGCTTGGGATAGCAATACGCTTTTCTACCCAGCGTACTCCTTGTGATACCACAAGAATGAGAACTAAATACTCCAGTACTAAAAAGCTATAGATCTCTAATGGTAAGTACTCATTTACCACTAACTCATTGGCACGGCGTGTGAGATCGCTTAAACCAATGACACTGACGAGTGATGACATCTTGAGGATGTAGACAAACTGATTCCCAAGCGGTGGCAATATTTGCCTGAAAGCTTGAGGCAAAATGACGAGGCGCATTTTTTGCCAATAGTTTAACCCTAAGGATTCGGATGCTTCGTGCTGCCCTCTGGAGATTGCCTGAATCCCACCTCGAAAGACTTCAGCCATAAAGGCACTTTCTGCGATAGTCAAAGCAATGACGCCAGCCCAAAAATGATTAAGAGAAATATCCATTAGGGTTGGCATACCATAATAAACCCACAGTAATAACACCAAAACTGGAATCGAACGAATCACCTCAACATAGATTCGGTTCATCGCTTTGAGCCAGCTGTTATTAGATAGAGCCGGGAAGGCCACCAGCAACCCAATGGACATCGCAAACAACATGCTGAGCAGAGAGACATAAATTGTGTCTTTGAAACCCGCAAGTAGAAACTTAAGATTGACTTGACCTTGTTCGGTCGCTGGATTTAACACATACCACCCCCACTCGTAGTCAGAGCAGCCTGATAATATGGGTAAGCACAGTATGATAGTTAATATTCGATAGCTCACAAACGTCCCTAATTTTCCCTGAAAATTCCATCTGTTACTGCTATGTTATCAAGGTTATATAATGAATGTTTAATAATTTTAGGGACGCATTAATGAAGAAGTGGATTCTTGGTTTTATCATTACGGTTTTGTCGATTGGGCAAGCTGCGGCAGAAACAAGTCGCTTACAAGCAATATTGGATGCAGGTGTACTAAGAGTGGGAACAACGGGTGATTGGAACCCCATGACGATGAAAGATCCGGCGACCAATTCATATCGTGGTTTTGATATCGATGTGACGACAGAGCTCGCCAAAGATCTTGGCGTTAAGGTTGAGTATGTAGCTACTGACTGGAAAACACTGGTTAATGGGATCACGGCAAATAAATATGACATTACCGGTAGTGCTTCACTGAACATGTCACGGGCAAAAGTAGCGGGCTATAGCCAGCCGTATTTTTATTTAGCGTTTGTTCCTGTGGTTCAGAAAAAAGATCTGCAGAAGTTTTCCGATTGGTCAGACTTTAACAAGCCTGATGTAAAAGTGGCCGCGACGCTTGGTACTGTGCAAGAAAAAATGGTTAAGGCCTTCTTTCCTGATGCAAAACACATTGTTATTGAAGCGCCAGCGCGAGATTTTCAAGAGCTGTTAGCTCGTCGTGCCGATGTGTCAGTCACCTCGAATGTTGAAGCGGCGACGTTGGTGACGAAATTTAAGCAGTTGGCGATAGTGCCGGTGAAAGAGCCACGCAAGCCTACGCCTATTTCAATGCTATTACCGCAAAAAGACCAAGTCTGGATTAACTATGTTAATCACTGGGTCGAATTGAAACAGACTCAGGGCTTCTTTGATGAAACAGCGGAAAAGTGGGGGCTAAAAAGTCTCTGAGTAAAAAGGGCGACATGATCGCCCTTTTTTACTTTGTTTGCTGCAGTAGTGGTGATACGGGTTATAGTTTACTCATCATTAGCCACTCGTGAGTTATCAGGAATGGTCAGCTCGCTAGTTATTGCAGGGTTTGAAATAACATACCCTAGCCACATCAATACTAAGCACCCTAAGATGACATAACCTACAGCCGTTTGTGCAACCACGGCGAACGTTGCTACAAGAGCGCTTGCCAAGCTACTCACCCCTATCTGAATACTGTTTTGTAGACCCGCTGCCGTGGCGGAGCAATGTGGTGCGCTAGAAAGGGCACGATTGACAACAATTGGATAGATCGCTCCATTTGCAACGGCGAGTAGACAGAAGGGCGCCAATATTGGCCATACTGAGGTTAATTGCCATTGGCATGCTGCGAACACTAGCAGAATAGCAACCGTTTCTAATCCGAGCAGTTGTTTGAGAACGGCCTCATCACCAAGTTTAGCCACTAACTTCTTACCCATGTAACCACCGACCATAAAGGCGATAGTTTGCGGGATAAAGCTGAGTCCAATATCTTTCGCTGAATAGCCCAGCTGGCTCATGATTTCCGGCATACCGGTTAAGTAAGCAAAAAATGCAGCCGAAGCGACAGCGTAAATAACCACATTACCGATATAGTCTCGCGATCCTAATAAGCTCTTTAGATCGGTAGAGACGGACGTTGTTTTGACCTTAGTATTACTGCTATCTTTCATCGATAAAGTGATGAGTGCTAGCAATGCACCTGTCATCGCAAGGACGACAAAAATACTGTGCCAACCCCAAAATTCAGTGAGCAGTACGCCAAGTTGAGGTGCAAGTGCTGGAGATAGTGCCACTAACGGCATGATAGTCGCAAAGATTTGTTGGCTGGTCTTTTTATCAAACTTGTCGATAACCATCGATTGCCAAATAACCGCGGGTGCACAAACACCAATGGCCTGAAGCATTCGTAATGTCAGCAATTGCCATACTTCTTGGCTCCAGGCGAGACCAATCGATGCGATAGTAAATACGACTAAGCCAGTAAAAAGGGTTTTTCTGTGGCCAAAACGGTCACTGGCTAAGCCCCAAACAAATTGTCCTAGTCCCATACCCACTAAAAAGACTGTCAGCGATAACGCGATCTGTTCAGGCCCGGTAGCAAAATATTGCTCGATTAATTTGAACGCAGGCAAGTACATATCTGTGGCAATAAAGCCAAGCATGGACAAGATGGAAAGATAGATAAGTTGCAGTTTTGAGATTTTCATTGTTATTCCTTTGAATTTTTTTCACAGGAATGAGTTGGCGCCAGCCCATGCTGTTAGTGTGGTGTATTCTATTTTTGGAATTAGAAAAAATAAAACGCTATATTTTGTAGTTATAAATCAAAAAAATTGAAAGGTAAGGTTATGTACTCACGTCCGTCACTTGAAATGTTAGATATGATTGCACGACTCGGCAGTTTCAGTGCGGCAGCAGAAGCATTGCATAAAGTCCCATCTGCAATCAGTTATAGCGTACGCCAGATAGAGCAAGAGATTGGTACTCCTTTGTTTAGGCGATTGCCTCGTCGTGTGGAGCTAACACCTGCTGGCGAGGTATTTATTGCAGAGGCGAGACGTTTGCTTCGTCAAATGGATGAATTGACACGCCATACTCGGCGTGCGGCTTCAGGTTGGCAGAAGCGACTCAAGTTGACTTTGGATAACATTGTAAAAGTCGATAAATTGTCGGTGTTGATAGATGATTTTTATGCTGAATTTGAGTCGGCAGAATTACAGATCAATATGGAAGTGTACAACGGCTCTTGGGAGGCGATTTCCGAACAGCGAGCGGATATTGTGATTGGTGCGACATCGGCGATTCCGGTTAGTGGAGAGTATGGGGTGAGGCCGATGGGGGAGCTACAGTGGACCTTAGTGATGTCACCCCTACATCCTTGTGCGCAAGTGGCTGAGTTAGATGAAGAGTTTGCCAGTCAGTTTCCAGCTATTTGCTTAGACGACACTTCACGTGTGTTGCCAAAGCGCCATACCCAACACAGTCCTAGGCAGCGGCGACTATTGTTGCCCAATTGGTATTCGGCAATAGAGTGTTTGAAAAGTGGTGTCGGTATTGGTTACATGCCTCGACATATTGCAGAGCCCCTTATTGATAGTGGCTCGCTGGTGGCGCGATCGCTGAACAATGACACCATCGATAGCCAGTGTTGTTTAGTTTGGCGTAAGGATGACAGTAATAAGTTGATTCAATGGATGCTTAACTATCTTGGCTCATCAAACCAATTGAATTCGGATTGGTTAAAACACTGAGTTGGCCAATATTCTGATTGCCCTTGATTAAAAAGCACGCTATTTTGTTTATTGTTAATACGCTGTTCGGTAAAGGGTTTTAGAATGTCGAAGTTAATTGATAGGAAGTGGCAGTTGCTACCGGTGATTGCCCTTTCTGTGGTTATGATAGGTGGTTTATATGGATTTAATATTACCTTAGAACGTCTCGTTCATGGGTCAGTAAAGCGGACAACGGACTCTCTGTTGACTGATGTAATTTACGAAATTCACGAAGATAATCCGAGTTTTACCAATAGTCTACAAATAGATGATTATATTGGCGATCTGACTCAGGCTGATGCAGACGCCAGAATTCAGGTGATCAATAGTAACGGGATCGTGGTGGGCGATACCGCGCTATCTGACCGAGCGTTAGTAGATCTGGACAGCCACGCAAACCGACCTGAATTTATTCAAGCTTGGGAGACGGGTTCAGGTGGAGATGTTCGTTTTAGTTCTGTGCTATCTGTCGACTTGTTGTACTCCTCTCGAAAAGTGACGATTGATCAGCAAGAGTATGTCGTGGTTTTAGCCGTCCCCATGCACCACTTGGAGAATATGACGTTTCAATTAATGAGTATCTTAGTCGGCTTAGCGCTGTTAAGTATTGCCATGCTTGTTGCGACGTCTCTACTTAGTCATCGTCAGATAGAGGCGAGTGTCAGGGCGGAAAAGAACAAACAAGATGAACGTATTCATCAGCGAACTCTTGAGATAGAGCTTATGCATCGTTTAGCGAATATGCTGGCAGCGTGTCAAAACCTTGTAGAAGCCCAGCGTGTCGTTGAGGATATTGTGCCGCGAATTCTGGGACAGGTGAATGGCAGTATTTCATTGATGCGTTCATCCAGAAACCAACTGGTTAATCAATTAGATTGGGGGGAGAAGTGGCCAGGAAGTAAAAGCTTTGCTCCTGATGAGTGCTGGTCATTACGTACTGGGCGCAGCCATTTATCTATTGAAGCGTTTCACCATTTATCGTGTGAGCATATGTCATCGATTGATAATAATCAGACCCTGTGCATCCCGTTAACCGCACACGGCAACACCATCGGTATTATGCATTTATATTTTGGCCAGGGTGGGATAGAAGTGGATGAGCTTACCACTCAGTTGGCTTACAGTGTCGCGGAGCATCTTGGCCTAGCTCTGGCGAATTTAAGTTTACAAGAAAAATTACGTTCACAGGCACTAAGCGACCCATTAACGGGTCTATACAATCGTCGCTTCTTTGAACAAAAGCTGACAGAGCATACTAATAACTCAGCAACGAGCAGCGAGTCATTGTCACTACTCATGCTTGACCTCGACCACTTTAAGCGTTTTAACGACAATTTCGGCCATGATGCTGGAGATTATGTGCTAAAAGAGATCAGTTCTTTACTCAAAAGAACCGTCGCCGATGATGAAATAGCGTGCCGATTAGGTGGGGAAGAGTTAGCGGTGATCTTACCGCACTGCAATATGGCTGATGCCACGGAATACGCTAATAACATTGTTAATCTAATCCGAACCATGCACCTAGAGCATAAGGGGTTATCTTTAGGGCAGTTGAGTGTGTCAATTGGTGTCGCAACGTACCCTGATCCGGCTTCCGATATTGAAGCGTTGGTTAAGATGGCAGATAAAGCCTTGTACTTAGCAAAAGATCAAGGGCGAGACCGAGTGGTAAACTATCAGCAGTACAATGAATTTAAATCTCCGGAGCTTGGACTGGTTGAAAACCAGTAATAGGGGATTACTGAGAAACTTGCCATCAAAAAACGCCTCATTAGAGGCGTTTTTATTAGGTAAGGCTTTGATTCTAAATAGAAATTTAGCGCTCGTTACTGCAGCGTGTTAAGACAAGAAAAATTGATAAGATGGGTTATCCGTTTCATCTTTACACTGGTAGCCTAGTTCACGTAGATGTGAAGAAAACTCAGCGAGATCACTTTCTTGTAGCTCAAAACCACACAGTACCCGACCGTAGTCAGCACCATGGTTACGGTAGTTGAATAAGCTGATATTCCAATGTGTCCCCAGCGTGCTCAGGAACTTCAGCAGAGCTCCTGGATATTCTGGGAACTCAAAGCTATACAAGCGCTCTTGAAGTGGCTTAGAAGGCTTGCCACCAATCATATAACGGACATGTAGTTTAGCCATCTCATCATCAGACAGATCAACAACCGGGTAGCCACCTGCTCGTAAATCTTTGATGATACTATCGAGCTCTTCCTGACCGCCCGCAAGACGCACACCGACAAAAATATTCGCCAGTTTGTCATCATTGTAGCGGTAGTTAAACTCAGTAACGGCTCGCCCACCAATGATATTACAGAACTCAAAGAATGCGCCCTGATGTTCCGGAATCGTCACGGCCAACAAACCTTCACGCTTTTCACCAAGCTCACAACGTTCGGAAACATAACGCAAGCCATGGAAATTAGTGTTGGCTCCAGAAAGCACTGTGCCTAGCTGTTTGTTCTGCAGTGTGTGTTTTTCGGCAAACTTTTTAAGTCCAGCTAGAGCAAGCGCGCCAGAAGGCTCTGCAATGGCGCGCGTGTCTTCGAAAATATCTTTTACAGCAGAGCAGATTTCATCACTGGAGACGGTAATATGCCCATCAATATATTCTTGGCATAGACGGAAGGTTTCTTGACCGATAATTTTAACCGCAACCCCATCAGCAAACATACTTACTTGATCTAAAGCGACGGGTTTTCCAGCGTCCAGCGCGGCTTTTAGACAGGCAGAATCTTCCGGTTCCACTGCAATCACTTTGATTTCTGGCATCAGTTGTTTAACTAATACCGCGACGCCAGCGGCTAAACCGCCGCCGCCGACTGGAACAAAAATATAGTCGAGGTGACCATTTTGCTGCAGCATTTCCATGCCGATCGTACCTTGTCCTGCAATGACAAGCGGGTGATCAAAGGGAGGCACAAAGGTGTAACCGTGCAAAGCGGATAAACGCTCTGCTTCGGCTTTTGCTTCATCAAAGTTGTTGCCGTGTAATACAACGTGACCGCCAAAGCTGCGTACCGCATCCACTTTAATGTCTGGCGTGGTCTTAGGCATCACGATCGTTGTACTAATACCCAGTTTGGTGCCAGACAACGCCATGCCCTGTGCGTGGTTGCCCGCGGAGGCTGCGATAACCCCTGCTTTTTTCTGCGCTTCAGTAAGGTTGGATACCATATTATAGGCACCACGTAGCTTAAATGAATGCACGGGCTGGCGATCTTCACGTTTGATTTGCACGTTATTATGAATACGAGCAGATAAGCGAGGCATATCTTGCAGTGGCGTTAATGTCGCCACTTCGTAAACAGGAGCGCGCAATACCTGGCGCAGGTACTCTGCGCCGGTTTTGGGATAACTTTCGCTACTCATTAGACTATCCCTCGAGTTTAGACTTATCTCGTACCGCACCTTTATCAGCACTCGTTGCCATGCTCGCATACGCTTTCAGCGCTAAAGAAACCACACGTTCACGATTGGCTGGTTTCCAACCAAGCTGGTCTTGCGCGTTACGTCGAGCCGCCAATTCTTCCTCTGGGACGTCCAGTGAGATGGAGCGGGCTGGGATATTAATATCAATAATATCGCCATTGTTCACAAGGCCAATGGTGCCACCGTTAGCGGCTTCTGGGGACGCGTGGCCAATAGATAGGCCAGAAGTACCGCCAGAGAAGCGACCGTCGGTGAGTAGTGCACATTCTTTACCTAGACCCATAGATTTCAGGTACGTGGTTGGGTAAAGCATTTCCTGCATACCAGGACCACCTTTAGGCCCCTCATAACGGATGATGACCACATCGCCCGCTTTGACTTTGCCGCCTAAAATGCCATCTACCGCGTCTTCTTGGCTTTCGAAAACGACCGCTGGACCACGGAAGACTAGGCTACCTTCATCGACGCCAGCTGTTTTAACAATACAACCGTCGACGGCGATATTTCCGCTCAGTACCGCCAGTCCGCCTTCTTGGCTAAAGGCATTTTCCTTGGTACGAATACAGCCATCTTTGCGATCGTCATCAAGGCGATCCCAGCGACAATCTTGAGAGAAAGCTTTCGTCGTACGGATACCTGCAGGGCCCGCTCTGAAGAATTTTAATACTTCCTCATCCTCGGTTTGCATGATGTCGTATTGCGCTAGCTGCTCTTTCATAGAAAGACCCAGTACAGTACGTGTATCGCTATTGAGTAATCCTGCGCGATCAAGCTCACCAAGAATCGCCATTACGCCACCAGCACGGTGCACGTCTTCCATGTGGTATTTAGGTGTCGATGGTGCCACTTTACATAGGTGTGGGACTCGGCGTGACATTTCATCGATATCGTTCATATCGAAGTTAATCTCACCTTCTTGCGCGGAAGCTAAAAGGTGCAGAACGGTATTACTTGAACCGCCCATGGCAATATCCAACGCCATAGCATTTTCAAATGCGGCACGGTTAGCGATATTACGTGGTAGCGCAGACTCATCATCTTGCTCGTAGTAACGCTTGGTTAATTCGATAATGCGTTTACCGGCATTTAGGAATAACTGTTCACGGTCAGCGTGTGTCGCTAACATTGAGCCATTACCAGGTTGAGAAAGACCAAGCGCTTCTGTTAGGCAGTTCATTGAGTTAGCCGTAAACATGCCAGAACATGATCCACATGTTGGACACGCAGAACGTTCAACTTGTTCACTTTGTTCATCAGAGATGGTTGGATCAGCGCCTTGGATCATGGCATCGACCAGATCTAGTTTGATGATCTGATCGGAAAGCTTGGTTTTACCCGCTTCCATTGGTCCGCCAGAGACAAAAATTACCGGAATATTAAGGCGCATGGCTGCCATCATCATCCCAGGGGTGATTTTGTCACAGTTGGAGATGCATACCATAGCGTCCGCGCAGTGCGCGTTAACCATGTATTCAACCGAGTCGGCGATTAGCTCGCGTGATGGCAATGAATACAGCATACCGCCGTGACCCATAGCGATACCATCATCAACGGCAATCGTATTGAATTCTTTGGCAATCCCGCCCGCTTTTTCAATTTCACCTGCCACCAATTGACCCATATCTTTAAGGTGAACGTGGCCTGGAACGAATTGAGTGAACGAGTTTACGACGGCAATGATAGGCTTACCAAAGTCTTCGTCTTTCACGCCTGTTGCTCGCCAAAGTGCACGAGCACCCGCCATGTTGCGACCATGTGTTGAGGTCGCGGATTTGTAGATAGGCATTGTACTCGTTCCTTATTTTACTGATGCAGTGTTCTTGTCGGCGTCTTGTGGGTAAACATAATCGAGCCAACCCCATTTATCTTCAGTAGTACCGTTGAAAAGACCAAAGTAAGCATCCTGCATGACTTTAGTGATTGGACCACGTTTTCCTTCGCCAACTTCAATTTTATCAACCGTGCGAACTGGCACGATTTCAGCGGCAGTACCCGTCATGAAAATTTCATCGGCAAGGTAGAGTGCTTCACGAGCAATGTTAGCCTCACGAACGTCATAACCCATGTCTCTGGCTATGGTCATGATGCTGTCACGAGTGATACCTGGCAGAATCGCGCTGGTGGCAGGTGGAGTCATGATAATGCCATCTTTAATCACAAAGATATTTTCACCGGCACCTTCGGAGAGGTAGCCATCAACACTCAGAGCGATACCCTCGTCATAACCGTGACGACGCGCTTCACCACCGACAAGTAAAGACGATAGGTAGTTACCACCTGCTTTTGCGGCTGTTGGGATAGTGTTAGGGGCTGCGCGATTCCAGCTAGAGATCATGGCATCGACACCATTTGCAAGCGCTTCTTCACCCAGGTAAGAACCCCAAGGAAAGGCGGCAATAATTAATTCCATGACAGAATCTTCAGGAGGGCAAACACCTAACCCGACATTACCAACAAAACCTAGAGGGCGAATGTACGCCGACTCGAGTTTATTTTGGCGAACCGTTTCACGTGTCGCTTCCATGATTTCTTCTTCGGTATAAGGAATCGGAAAGCGATAGATTTTTGCTGAGTTTTTTAGACGTTTGGCGTGCTCTGGGTGGCGGAAGATAACCGGGCCGTTCGGAGTGTTGTAACAACGAACGCCTTCAAAAACCGACGTACCATAGTGCATAGCGTGAGTAAGGACATGAACATTTGCCTCAGCCCACGGAACCATTTCACCATTAAACCAAATAAAATCTGCTGTACTTGTAGCCATTTAGCGTTCTTCCTTATGCACTTTGTTCTTGTAGGTTGTGATTGGTCAACTGGTTAGTTTTGAGTTCAGTGACATCAACAGTACGAATATCCCAGAGTTTTTCAATCTGATTGATCAGCGTAGAAATCGGACGATCACTATCAACGATTATCTCTACACTGGCAATCCTGCTTTCATGATTTTGTGTTGCGGCAACTTGCTTGATGATAAATCCACGGTGGCGGATCACGCGCAATACTCTCTCAAGTAACACACTTTTATCATCGGCTTTTATGTCTAGTAGGTATCGGTTCATTAGGTGTTCTCCAACATCTCGCTGTTTGAGGCACCAGGTGGTACCAATGGCCATACATTCTCTTCTTCGTCGATCAGTACGTGTAAGAGGTAGGCGGTTTTGCTTTCCAGCATCTCTTTTAGAGCTGGCTCGACTTCTTCTTTTCGAGTGATGGTTTTACCCGGAATATCGAACGCTTTAGCAAGCATGACGAAGTCTGGGTTGTCATCCAAAATGGTTTCACTGTGGCGACCATCAAAAAACAGGGATTGCCACTGTCTCACCATGCCTAAACGTTGGTTGTTGAGTAATACCATCTTTACTGGGATTTGGCGGCGTTTGAGAGTCCCCAATTCTTGCACGTTCATCATAAACGACCCATCACCGGAGATGAGGATGGATTGGTCGTCAGGTCGCCCTACGGCGGCGCCCATAGCGGCAGGTAAACCAAAGCCCATCGTGCCTAAGCCAGCAGAAGTAATGAAGTTTTCAGGCAGGCGAGGTTGAATATGCTGTGCTGCCCACATCTGATGCTGACCGACGTCGGTTGAGACGATAGATGACTCCGGCATCATGTCAGACAGCTGCTTAAGTAGTAATGGCGCAAAAATAAGATCACCCGGATGGTCATAGCGCCATTTGAAGCCACTTCTTAGGCTTTCGCTATGGTGAGCCCAAGGGGAAATGTCTTTAGATAGCTCTAACTGGGCCAGAATGACATTGATATCACCGCGCAAAGCGGCATTCGCCGTTCTTAATTTATTAAACTCTGCCGCGTCGATATCAATATGGATCACTTTAGCATGGGGAGCAAAGGTATCGAGCTTACCAGTGACTCGGTCATCAAATCGTGCACCGACGACAATAAGCAGGTCACACTCTTGCACGACTAAGTTAGCGGCTTTAGTGCCGTGCATTCCTAGCATGCCCAAATAGTGTGGGTCATCGCGTTCGATTGTACCCAGGCCTTTCAAGGTGCTGACTGATGGCATTGGGTTTAAACGGAGAAATTCACGCACAGAATCCGTAGCATGAGCGAGTTGTACCCCACCACCTACATAGAGAACTGGACGAGAGCTCTGGTTAAGAAGCTGTTGTGCTAGCTGTATTTGCTCTGGGTTTGCCACTGGCATTGCTGGTGGTGTAAAGGGAGGTAAAACATCAACTGGGGTCTGAGCAAGTTGAACATCTTTAGCAATATCGACGATGACAGGGCCAGGACGACCGGTTTTTGCAACTTCAAACGCTTCCGCTAAGGTCGGCGCGAGATCATTGATATCGGTAACGAGGTAGCTGTGTTTAGTACAAGACAATGACATACCAATCACATCCATTTCTTGGAAGGCATCGGTACCGATGTGGGAGCTGGCGACTTGGCCTGTGATGGCGACGAGAGGGATGGAATCAAGAAAAGCATCGGCAAGGCCGGTAACGAGGTTGGTGGCACCTGGACCCGAGGTTGCCATACAGACGGCGACATCTTTGGTGGCTCTTGCCATGCCGATTGCGGCCATCGCTGCACCTTGCTCGTGTCGGCATAGAATATGTTCTACCCCGCCATCGTAGAGTGCATCGTAGATGGGCATGATGGCTCCACCGGGGTAACCAAACACGGTCTTAATACCTTGTTGCGCTAATGCAGCAACAACTAACTCAGCACCTGTCATTGCTTTCTCCTTGTTGACCGCATAGTGACTTGCGGTTTTCTATCGTTCGACTGCACATTGTGTGCTCCCATATCTTCCGTTTTATCATTGTAATGAGGTGACTCTCGTTTTCGTGACCGTCATCAAATTTTCGTTTTAGAGTTTGTAAAAAAACCCCCGGACTTTTCAGTGCGGGGGTTTTTTGAATCTTGCGGCTATTTTCTGCCCACATTCCCCCGTGTGTTCCTAATCAGGACCACAATAATCAGAGTAATCAGAGTGTGAGCATAAGCACTAAAAGTCATTTCAAATATCTAATCGTTTGCTTTGTGTTGAACAAAAGTATCTATGTCCTTAGTGGTATCACATATTTCTGTTACCTGACAAGCAAAACCTCATTCTTTTTTCACATTTTATCAGCATCAAATCAGGCTATATAACAAGGACTATTTATAAAACTCTGCATTTTTGAGGGTTTATCGAATGAATTTAGTTGGAAAAAGGAATGACATGGGATTATCGATTATTTATAGCCGAGCAAGTGTTGGCGTCGAAGCACCGCTCGTTACAGTGGAAGTACATATCAGTAATGGTATGCCTGGTTTTACCTTAGTTGGGTTGCCAGAAACGACTGTGAAGGAATCAAAGGACCGAGTTCGCAGCGCCATTATTAATTCACGATTTGAGTTTCCTGCTAAGCGCATCACGGTCAACCTAGCGCCTGCTGATTTACCTAAGGAAGGCGGGCGGTTTGATCTTCCTATTGCTTTAGGCATTTTAGCGGCCTCTGAACAGTTGCCCAAGAGTCTGTTGTTGCAGCATGAATTTATCGGGGAACTGGCTTTATCGGGATCACTACGAACGGTTAAAGGGGTGCTGCCTGCGGCGTTGGCGGCGGATAAATCAGCCCGCCAGCTCATTGTGCCAGAAGGGAATGCGAATCAGGCAGCTCTTGTGGGTAAAGATAAGCATAAATCTGCCTCGGGATTACTGGAAGTGTGTGCCTATTTGATGGGGCAGCAGGCGTTGGGTTTGGTGACGTCACCAGCAATTAAAGCAGTGAAACAAGACGCTAGAGATCTGCAAGACATCATAGGGCAGCAGCAAGGAAAGCGCGCGCTAGAGATAGCGGCGGCGGGCAATCACAATTTGCTTTTTTTAGGCCCTCCGGGCACTGGCAAAACAATGTTAGCGTCACGGTTGTGTGATTTATTACCGGTTATGAGTGATATGGAAGCCATTGAAACCGCTTCTGTTGGTTCGCTCACCCAGTTAGAGATTAATGAAGACAATTGGAAACAGCGACCTTTTCGAGCGCCGCATCACTCGAGCTCTATGGCGGCGCTAGTCGGTGGAGGGAGCATTCCTAGACCGGGGGAAATATCCTTAGCACACAACGGGTTACTTTTTTTGGATGAAATGCCTGAGTTTGAACGTAAAGTCCTCGATTCATTACGTGAGCCCCTAGAATCAGGGGAGATTGTTATTTCTCGTGCGCAAGGAAAAACCCGTTTTCCGGCGCGCTTTCAATTAGTCGGTGCTCTGAATCCGAGTCCAACAGGTTACTATGATGAGAGTCAAGCTCGCGTTGCACCTCAGGCGATTCTGCGTTATCTAAGTCGACTATCCGGTCCTCTGTTAGACCGATTTGATATGTCGATTGAAATCCCCTTACTTCCTAAAGGCGTACTTGCTGAAGGGGGGGATCGTGGGGAGTCGACGGCGGATGTAAAGTTACGAGTTATTGAAGCAAGAGACAAAATGTTAGCGCGATCTGGTAAAGCCAATGCGTTACTGCAAAGCCGTGAGATTGAACAGTATTGCCCGTTGGCGAAGCCGGATGCGGAGTTTTTAGAAAGCGCTTTGCATCGACTCGGCTTATCCATTCGAGCCTATCACCGCATTATTAAAGTGGCGCGAACTATTGCAGACTTGTCTAATGAGCCCGAGATTCAACGAGCCCATTTAGCGGAGGCATTAGGGTATCGCGCCATGGATCGCTTGCTTAAGCAGCTTACGGCCCAGTCGGTTTAAAAGGCGAAGTTCATACCTACTGAGGTAATCCAATCTGAAGAGTCATAAAAAGTGATACTTGAGTCAGTCGCGTTGTACCCTGATAAGGAGATCAGTGAGAGTGATTCGATGTTCCATAACGAGAGATATTCATAAGCTAAGAAGGCACTGTATTTGTCATCGATTCTGCCTGCTCGGTCAAAAATGATATTGTGACCGCGATACTCGTGGTTCATGTAGCTCATGGTGATCGCAAAGCTATGCTGGTTCAAAGCGAACAGGGTGGTTAGTTCACCACCTGCACCTTGGTTATTGACGGCGCTTCCTTTGGTATCATCGAGTAAGTAGATAACCGATGGGAACATCGTCCACGACTCATTAAGCGCTAACGTATAGGAGCTTTTCACATAGTAAAAGTCACTGTTTCGGTCGTACTGGGTCGCGTGAGAGGTCGGGCTTTGAGTCGCAGAAGCTTCATCGGTCACCACTCGCGTTCCATATGCCATGTCTAAGGTAAATAAGGATCCGGCAATGTTTTCTATTTGTAGTCGATAGGCATCGCCAGTGGCTTCTGCTTGCTCCAATTGGTCTGCGGCAACGTACGGATTTTTCCAAATCGGTTCCCCAACCACGGTTGGCAGGTAAGAGACACTCCAAATAGAGTTATCTGAAAATTGCTGTCGGTAACCACCTTCAAGTACAAAGGTACCAACGGCGATATCATTGCGGGATGTACCGAAAAACCATTGTTTGTTGCGCGTTGCTCCGTACGTATAGTTTAAGGTCCCCAAAGGTAACCAAAAGTCATCATATGCTTCTTCCGAGGTACTGATATTAGGGTTATCACTGGCGATCAGGTTCGATTTATCACCGACCTTAGCGGTGCTCAATGATATTTCGCCACTGAACCCTTGGGCAGGAGCTAAGGCTGCAAATGACGCAGGGGCATAAGTGAGAGAAGTGAAAAGTAAGAGAGAAAGCAGCCGTGCAGTCATTGTCCATCCCGTGGTAAGTGAATCGGAGGCTTGTGATTCATCCGCTTCAAAAATTTAGGGGGTACTGTAGCGATAAAAAATGGCTTAACAAAATGCCTTGTTAAGCCAACTATCACTCAAGCTAATGGGTGGTTAGGTAACCTATTAAAAGGCCCAGTTTAAACCAACCGCAGTAATCCAGTTCTTTTCATCGTAAAAAGCAATATTGGAGGTACTGTTGGTGACACCTCCAAAGGCAACAAGGGAAAGGTTATTGGAATAAAATATGCCCGGATACTCATAAGCTAGGAACGCCTTCCATTCATCATCGCTAC
The DNA here is from genome assembly GCF_050337205.1 of Vibrio nomapromontoriensis. Classification (NCBI taxonomy): domain Bacteria; kingdom Pseudomonadati; phylum Pseudomonadota; class Gammaproteobacteria; order Vibrionales; family Vibrionaceae; genus Vibrio; species Vibrio nomapromontoriensis. Next base: position 21,654 of record NZ_JAKJSS010000021.1, on the reverse strand, counting down.
GAGTCTTATCGTAGAGGGGATTGCTTGCATCATAGTCTCGTTTTAAGTACCCCAAAGTGAACGCCAACTTGTGGTTGCCAAGTGAGGCAAAAGAAGACACTTCGGCACCGTAGCTGTTGTGCTTCATTGCACTGCCGTCAGCGTCCTGTTGGGTGTAGATTAGGGCTGGGTAGAGTAAGACTTCTCGGCTGATAGGCAGCATCATTTTAAATTTACCGTAGAGAATGTCAGCATTACGGTTGAGTGTCTTCGCCTGTTCGGGTGTGATAGTCGCGTTAACGTTATTGCCGAAGCCGGACTTTTCTTCATCCAGCTCTCGCTTACCATAGGCGAGGTCAAGACTGAATAGTGAACCTGCAATATTGTCGAGTTGCACTCGGTAGGCAGTGCCTTTTTCATTGGTGGTTGTTCGAGCGTCGCTGGTATATGGGTCTTGCCATACCTCACCTTCAAGAATGGTGGGCAAAATAGATAAACTGACCTTTGTGCGGTCTTTAAATAAATATTTGTAGCCAGCTTCTAGTGCGACGGTACCGACGGCAATATCCGCTCTTGATGTGCCGAGAAATACCTGATGATTTGAGTGGGAACCAAACGTGTACTGCACGTTACCCAGAGGTAAAACGAGGGCAGAACTGTTGTTTTGTTGGTCTCCATTATAAAGTCGAAACTTATCATCAGTGTTGGTTAAGTTAGAGGTGCTGCTGCTATAGGCAGCATTAATAGCAATCTCACCACTAAAGCCGTTACTTTCTCCAAGCTTGGCAATAGAAGGCGCTGAAACGCAGCTGACGGCAATTGCTATGACAGTCCATGTCAGATTCATACCTTTCCTTTTTTTGTCTAAAGACGTTGTTAATCTAATTATATGTTTCTGTTAGCTTATTGGAACAGAATAAGCGTGTTTTGTGTGACTAACAAGACAATAAATTCATCGGTTTGTGGTGAGGTATATTGTATAGGTGAAAAAAAACCGAGCGTAGTCGCTCGGTTTTATGTGTGTGTCGTGGCTATTTTTTCAGTAGGAAATTCACCAACGCAAAGTACTCATCGAGCGACTGAATACCGCCCGCCTCGACAAGGTATTTGTTGTTAACGATTACCGCTGGAACGCCAGAAAGGCCACTGTCTTTGAATTGTTTATCAAAGCGACGAACCATTGAGTCGACGGCAAAACCGTTGAATGTCGCGTCGAATTTCTTAGCATCAACACCTTCATCTAAGAAGATTTGGCGTAGTTCTTCGTCGTTACGAGGCGCTTGTTGCATAGTGTGAATGCGATTAAATAGTACCGGAACCATTTTATCTTCGACTTTTAAAGCAATCATAGTGGCGTACGCTTTACTCATCGACATGCCCATGTTGCCGCCCATGAATGACACATGGTTCTTTTGGAACTTAGCGTCAGCCGGGATTTTTGTTTTTAGCTGCTCTATGATTGGCTCAAAACTATGACAGTGTGGGCAATAAAAAGAGAAAAATTCAGTCACTGTCGGCTTAGTAGTCGGTTCTGTTTCTAGCACTTTATAATGGGTGCCTTCTTCAAATTGCGCAGCGCTTACACCTACACTCACAAGAAGCGTAGCAAATAATGCGATAAATCTTTTCATTGTTGTCTCCATGTACAATTTAAATCCTTAAAAACGGATAGTTGTTAGTTTGTCACCACTGTGGCTGTAATGAAAGTGGCTTTTCATTGAGTGCGGCCATTTGTTCTTTAAAGCCAAGCACTTGCCCTTCCCAATATTTAGGGTCATTGAACCAAGGAAAAGCCAAAGGAAAGGCTGGGTCATTCCAGCGCTTCGCAAGCCAAGCCATGTAATACACCATACGTAGACCGCGCAGAGGCTCAATTAGTTTCAGCTGGCTAGAAGGAAAGTCATTAAACTCTTGGTAGCCTTCAAGAATAATGTCTAACTGCATCATTTTATCTTGTCTGTCGCCACTTAATAACATCCATAAATCTTGTACGGCTGGACCATTTCTAGCGTCATCTAAATCGACAAACATTGGTCCATCGCGCCACAGAATATTACCTGGGTGGCAATCACCGTGTAAGCGAATGATGCTGCTCGGCTCCCAATGCGTTTCAATTTGAGCAATGAGCATATCGAGGTCATTGAAGAAAGCGTTCTCGAGATGCATAGGGATAAAATTAGACGATTGCAGTAGCTTTCTTGGTTGATAGAGGTATTCTTCCAAACCAATGGTTGGGCGGTGCTCAAAAGGCTTCGCTGCCCCTACTTTGTGCATTCGACCCAGAAAGCGGCCAACCCACTCTAGCTGTTCTAAGTTGTCGACTTCAAATTGTCGGCCTCCCTCGCTAATAAAGAGGGTAAAAAAGTAGCCTTCATATTGATGAATGGTTGTGCCATTTAAAACAAGAGGCGCTGAAATAGGTACATCATGCGCGACCAGTTCATGGGCAAAGTCATGCTCTTCTTGGATTTGAGCAAGTGACCAACGCTGTGGTCGATAAAATTTGACGACATACCGCTTTTTGTCTTCATCGGTAAACTGATAGACCCGGTTTTCGTAGCTGTTAAGCGGAAGAAGTCCGGATTCGGCTCGTATACCAATACTCTCTAGTGCATACCACATAAAGTCTGGTGTTAGAGCGTCAAAATTGAACGCTTGGTCTGTCATTATCCAACTAAAAAGGCTCATTACTGAGCCTTTTCCTATTATTGATGGTGAAGGGGTGCTCGGCTAGAGTTTCTTAAGAAACCGGCTTTCCACTTCGATCGAAAAGTCATTATTGTCACTCAGTATAAACTGAATTGTGGCAACGGGTGAACTGAGTTGTTCTGGGTCAACGCCAAGGCTCATTGGCAGGTTTAACACTTCGCCAGGTTCAACCGTAATCGTTTGTTTTCCATACCAAACAACAGACTCTAAGCCAGAAACAGAAAGAGTGTATTGTTGTTCTTGCTGTGTTTTGTTAATGATTTTTAGGGTGTAGGTATTTTCAACGAGACCATCACTGTTGGTCCGGGATAGTTGGCTGCGATCTCTTAACACGCTTAATCCGGCAGGGTCCACAGCGGATATTTGCACAAAGAATAGGGCAATCATCACAAGAAGAATGGCGCCGTACCCAAGCAGTTTTGGTCGCATGACTTTAGTATGTTTACCTGATAGTCGATGCTCTGTGGTGTAGTTAATCAGACCTTTTTCGTAACCCATGCGATCCATTGTCTTGTCACATGCGTCAATACAGGCACCACAGTTGATACATTCGTATTGCAGTCCGTCACGGATATCAATGCCCGTTGGACATACCTGAACGCACAGATCGCAATCAATGCAGTCGCCTAATCCGAGCGCTTTGTGATCGGCTTTCCTAGGGCGTGGACCACGCTGTTCTCCGCGCTTAGGATTGTAGCCGACAATAAACGTATCTTTATCAAACATTGCGGATTGGAAGCGTGCATAGGGGCACATGTGAATACACATGATAGAGCGCATCCAACCAGCATTACCATAGGTACAACCGGCAAAAAACAATACCCAAAAGACGGGCCAAAAACTGGCGTTGAAACTAAAGAAATCGACCACTAAATCACTAATAGGAACGAAATACCCGGTGAAGGTAAAGCCGGTCGCGAGTGCGATAGCTAACCATGCGACATGTTTTAGGGCTTTTCTTGCGGCAAGGTTTGCAGTGAGTTTATTTGAATCTTGTTTTCGTCTTTTGTTGGCACTGCCTTCTAACTTCTCTTCAAACCAGATGTACATAAAGGTCCAAACGGTTTGGGGGCATAAGTATCCACACCATACGCGCCCTAAAAAGGTGGTAATAAAGAACAGTCCGAAGGCGGCGACCATAAACAGCAGCGCAAGTAATGTTAAGTCTTGCGGATAAAGGGTGGTGCCAAAAAAGTTAAACTGCTGGTTGCCAATGTCGAGAAGAATGGCCTGCCTTTCCCCATATGGGATCCAAGGAACAATAGCGAATAGAACGAGTAGGAACCAACCGCCGTAGCGTCTTAGTTTTTGAAATGTCCCTTTACTTTCACGTACGTAAATACGATTGCTAGGGTTAAAGCGATCTCCGTTGCCTTTGTGTGTTTTAGGATTGAACGTTTTTGGCGTCACGTCCTTTATGTCAATCTTATCCTGACTCATGTGAAGCGGTCCTTCTTAGGCTGACGGCATGTTTGACATGCTCTATTTTTCCGACATTGCGAGGTAACCTTTACCCATGAGAAGCGCTAAGAGCTAGCAATCATTGATAAAGTATAAGTTTCTACGTAAATAGAAAACGCGCCGATTATAACCTCGATAACAAACTCTTTTCTTTAAGGCTATCAACCTTTAACAAGAAATATGAAATCAATGGATATAAAAACGCTCCTACTAAGTGAGGAGCGTTTTGACAAAAGGTGAGTATGACTACTTGATAATACCGCGAGCTTTCAATAATGCGGTTTTAAAATCATCTTCTTGGTCTTTGGCAAGGCCAGGGATCATGTCGTCCTTTTGGCTATTACGCATTTTGAGATGATAAATGAGTACATCGTCAGTCAGTTCAGCAAGTTCGCCGCTATAGCCAGCTTCATTGGCGAGTTTAGCGATGAACTCCATTAGGTTGAGATCTGGTTCTTTTTGCCATTCTGGCTGCATAAGTTCGATGAGCTCGTTGAGGCGATGACACTTCATAAATTTCTCCACAATATTTATAGTAATTTTTGCATCAAAATATCAAATATCGTGAGAATAACCAATATGAGAAAGCGCTAGGCATAAAAAAAGCGCAGGGTGTCTGCGCTTTTTTATTATGCTGCTTTAACGACTTTTGTTGGAGTCGGTGCCAAAAGAGCACTTTTTTCAACAAGCGTCATAGAAGGAGCGGCCTGTTTTGCGACAAAAGCAGGGGCAAAACCACTGCGACGACGCGACGCACCACGATTTGAGTGCGAAAACCTGACAGGAGTAGGGCGCATTGCTATACCTAACAGTCAGGCAATTCCATTGCCAATCTAATGGCCTGATTATTTATGAGTCATTGAAATACAATGGCTCTTTTTTGGCGGATGCCAGTCCTAATAAATAATCAGGAATAACGATATGCATGCATATCACGTATAGAATATCACCAAGTGTTATTTGGTTCGATAGCCTAGATAAAATTAATTGCTGCTTTTTTGCACATGTGGTTTTTTTGCTATGTATATTTGTTTTATCGTATCAATTGCGATAAAACGGTGAGTAGTGAATGGAGGTGCGTATGTCTTTTTTTAAGAAAACCTTAGCAAGCTTTGGGATTGGTGCGGCGCGAGTGGACTCTGTATTGCACCAGGAGTTCCTTTATCCTGGCGAGAACGTCAAAGTGACGGTTCATGTCTATGGCGGCAAAACCGCCCAAACGGTCGATAATATTAATATGCGTTTATGCTGCCGTTATATTGATGAAGTCGCTCGTAGTCATCATGATAACCAGAATCAGCCAGGCAGTCCTAAGAAGCGTGTAGCGAAAACCTATGAATTGGAAACGTGGACGTTACCTTACGCGTTTACGATTGAGCCCGGTGAAACGCGAGATTTTGAAGTAGAACTGGCGGTTCCCTGGAATACTCCCGTCACTTTGGGTGACTCTAAAGTGTGGCTCGAAACAGGGCTTGATATCGCACTAGCCGCCGACCCCACAGATAAAGATTTACTTACCGTGAGACCCGATCCTTTGCTTGATGGAATTTTTTCTACGCTAGAGCATGAAGGGTTGCGAATTCGACAAGTTGAATGCGAAGCGGCAAAAGGATTTGCGATGCCGTTTGTGCAAGAGTTTGAATTTGTGCCGACCACCGGGCCTTACCATGGTCGTTGGAGAGAACTAGAAATAGTAGCTTACCGGGATGAAAGCGAACTTAAATTGTGGTTTGAAATTGATAGAAATAGAGATGGCATTGGCGGAATGCTTTCTAGCTTGATTGGGTTGGGGCAGTTAAAGCGTGAACTAACCCTACCAAGCTCAATGACTGCAGAAGAAGCGGGTAAGAAAGTGCTCGATTATCTCGATCAAACCTCTTAGAAAAGGAATGCTCAATCATTCAGCTTACATTTGTAAGCTGAATGTGTCATGCTGCAAACAAGTCCTATCTTGAGTATGTACCATGTCATCAGCTTCATTGTATAGTTTGCACGAAGAGCGCGCGAATAGTGTTACCCACGCACTTGGTGTCGCTTTGTCTGCCGTTGGCTTAGTGTTACTTGTATTGAAATCGATTCAAGCTAATGCCGATGCGCTCACATTCATTAGCATGAGTGTTTATGGCTGCAGCATGGTGACATTATTTCTGGCTTCGACACTCTACCACTCTATTGATGACCCCACGCAAAAACGTCGCCTGAAGACTTTTGACCATTGTGCTATCTACCTGTTGATCGCAGGGAGTTATACACCGTTTATGCTGGTGTGTTTGCGAACACCTCTTGCCGTGTCAGTTATGGTCATTGTTTGGTTGTTGGCAGTAGTGGGTGTTGTCATGAAGCTTTTTTATGCCCACCGTATTAAGCGTTTTTCATTGCTGACTTATCTAACCATGGGTTGGCTATCGCTTATTCCGTTGTATCAGTTATCTCAAAGCTTAGATCCGTCAGGTGTTATGTTGTTGGCGCTGGGCGGGGTGACGTATACCTTGGGGGCGGTATTTTATGCGTGTGAGCGCATTCCATTCAATCATGCTATTTGGCATGTGTTTGTTTTGGCAGGCGCAGCCTGTCACTTTTTCGCTATTTATTGGTATGTACAGCCTCGTTAAGTCATAAGGGCACTGATGTTAACGACGCCAAAACGCAGGGAAAAAGAGCACAAGTAGTGTCAAAATCTCGAGGCGTCCCATTAACATGCCGAGACTTAATAACCATTTAGCGGCATCGGGCAGTGATGAGAAATTGCCTGTAGGGCCGATGATGGTTCCCATTCCTGGCCCTACGTTAGCCACGGCCGTAATTGCCCCTGAAATGCTGGTGACTGGGTCAAGTCCCATCGCGCTCAGTGATGCCGCAAGCACTATAATAGTAACAAAGAACATCAATACAAACGCGACAACAGAGCGAACAATATCATCATTGACGGGGCGATGGTTGTAGCGTTGTACGAAGACACCTGATGGATGGATAAGCTTCATCATCTGTTTGTTTAAGAGCGTAATGGCAATCTGAATACGGAATATTTTGATGCCACCAGACGTAGAACCAGAGCAAGCGCCTACCATCATTATAAATACAAAAATAACGCTGGGTAAGGCTCCCCACGCGGTAAAGTCTTCTAAACCAAAGCCAGTGGTTGTCACGACAGAGACGATGTTAAACATCGCGACTCGAAACGCATCAGTCAATGCGTAATCGTTTTTGATAATGAGCCACAGTGCAACAATGGTGCTGGATACTAAGAACAAATAGGTGAAACCGCGAACTTGCGCGTCATTGATGATGACACGAAGATTGCGTTTAGTGAGCGCAGAGACAAAGAGTAGGAAAGGTAACCCACCCAAAAACATAAAAATAGTGCCCACCCAATGGGCACCATTGGAGAAGTGGTTCATCGAACCATCGGAGGTGGAATAGCCCCCAGTAGATAGCGTTGTAAAGGCATGATTAATGCCATCAAACAATGACATGCCAGTTGCTAAGTAACCAAGCAGACACAGCGCGGTCAATACCAAATAGACTAAGACAATATTTTTAGCGACGGTTTTTGCTCTTGGGCTGCTTTTATCTGACCAATCGGACGATTCGGTTTGGAATAAGCGCATCCCCCCGACATTAAGCATCGGTAATACCGCCACCGCCATAACAATAAAGCCAATACCACCAAGCCATTGCAAAATAGAACGCCATAGCAAAATACTTGGTGCCATATTGTCGAGCCCGCTGAGAACGGTTGAGCCAGTCGTAGTAATGCCTGACATGGTTTCAAAATACGCATCGGTAAAGCTGATATGGTTGATGAACACAAAAGGTAGTGCGGCAAATGCGCTGGTAATCATCCAGACGAGGCTGGTAATCAGGAACATATCACGCACACTTAGGTGAAAATTCTTGGTGCGACCTATTGATAGGCATAGAAATGCCACAAGGTGGGTAATGGCTACCGCTAAACCAAAATCAAGAAAACCATCGGTACCCGTGAAAAAGGCGACTAATGTCGGGACGTACATAAATAGGGCCAGTTTTGAAAGAACTAACCCAATAACGAACGCGACTGGACGAGCATTGACCATAAATGTGCCTTATAAGAAGAATGCACTTGGTTGGAATAGTGCTTCTACATCGGGAACATACTTTTTGTCCACAAGGAACATGACCACGTGGTCATCTTGCTCAATGACGGTACGATCGTGAGCAATCAGCACTTCTTCGCCACGAACAATCGCGCCAATGGTGGTGCCTGGTGGTAACTTGATCTCACCAATGGCTTTGCCTACCACTTTGGATGTGGTTTCATCACCACGAGCGACGGCTTCAATGGCTTCAGCAGCGCCGCGTCTTAATGACGATACATTAACGATGTCAGCACGTCTTACATGGGTTAGCAGCGCGGAAATAGTGGCTTGCTGAGGTGATATTGCTACGTCAATGGTGCCACCTTGAACGAGATCAACGTACGCGCCTCGTTGAATGAGCACCATCACTTTTTTAGCGCCCATCTTTTTCGCTAACATTGCAGACATGATGTTAGTTTCATCTTCATTGGTTAGCGCAATAAAGACATCAACTTGGTCGATGTTTTCTTCGGCAAGCAATTCTTGATCCGCCGCGTCACCGCAGAACACGATGGTGTTTTCGAGTTGCTCAGAAAGCTTCTCAGCTCGTTGATAACTGCGTTCGATGAGCTTAACGCTGTAGTTTTGTTCTAGGCGTTTCGACAGGCTTGAACCTATGTTACCCCCACCAACAATCATGATGCGACGATAAGGTTTTTCGAGACGTTGAAGCTCACTCATGACCGAACGAATATGGTTACTGGCCGCAACAAAAAACACCTCGTCGTCGGCTTCAATAATTGTGGTGCCTTGAGGGCGAATAGGGCGACCTTGTCGAAAGATGGCAGCGACTCGCGTGTCGATGTGCGGCATGTGTTCACGCAATGTTGATAGGGCATTGCCTACCAGTGGACCGCCATAGTAGGCCTTCACCGCCACTAGGCTGACCTTCTCATCGGCAAAACTGACCACTTGCAGCGCGCCGGGATATTGAATTAAGCGTTCGATATAACTGGTGACCAACTCTTCTGGCGCAATTAAGTGATCAACGGGTACCGCCCCTGAATTAAACAGTGTTTCTTTTTCAATGAGGTACTCACGTGAGCGAATACGAGCGACACGGTTTGGGGTGTTAAAGAGCGAAAACGCCACCTGACAGGCTGCCATATTGGTTTCGTCCATATTGGTGACGGCAACCAACATATCGGCATCTTGAGCGCCAGCTTCACGCAATACGTCGGGGTGGCTGGCATAGCCGTTGACCACCCGTAAATCATACTTATCTTGTAGTTCACGCAGACGGTCACTGTTTTTATCTACAATGGTAATATCATTGTTTTCACCCACGAGGTTTTCTGCGAGTGTGCCACCGACTTGCCCTGCACCAAGAATGATGATTTTCATAACGTTTCGCTCTTTTGATTATGTCGACTCAACGAGTCGCTAGAATAACTATCAATACCTTAGCATTCTATGCTTTTTTTAATACTGCGTAATAGAAGCCATCCATATCTTCTTCTCCAGGCAAAATCTGACGTCCTGGGTGGTTGATATCTGAATCTACTAGCTGGGCATTGCTGGTTCGCGCCAAGAATGCTTTCACTTGTTCTACGTTTTCTTGCGGTGTAATTGAGCATGTTGCATACACCATGGTGCCGCCGCTTTTGAGCTGTTGCCACATTGCATCAAATATTTCACGCTGCAGCTCAGCAAGAGCCGCAATGTCTTCAGCTCGACGCAGCCATTTAATATCAGGGTGGCGACGAATAACGCCCGTTGCAGAGCAAGGCGCATCCAACAAGATGCGGTCGAACTGTTCACCTTGCCACCACTCTTGTGGTGTTCTTGCATCACCACAAACGACAGTCGCTTGAAGTTGCAAACGCTGCAGGTTGTCGTGAACGCGCTTGAGGCGGGTTTCATCGCAATCAATGGCAACGACTTTGCTGCCTGTCGTGCGTTCAAGAATATGAGCCGTTTTGCCACCTGGCGCGGCGCAGCAATCTAGAATTAACTCACCATCTTGAGGTTGGAGATAATTAAGAGAGAGTTGCGCTGCGGCATCTTGTACCGATACCCAGCCTTTATCAAAGCCTGGCAAATTGTTGACGTCGCAAGGTGCGGCCAATTTTAGAGCATCTTGCGCTTCTGAGTGTGCTGTGCAATCAATGCCTTCATTTTTGAGCAGTTCTAGGTATTCATCTCTTGTGTGATGCTGGTGATTCACACGTAACCACATCGGTGCCTTGGTGTTGTTCGCTTCTAGAATATCCGCCCACTGCTCTGGGTAACTATTTTGGAGCAGTTTTAGCAGCCAGCCTGGGTGACCATATTTACCGGCATTGTGACTCATGGATATTTCATCGAGCTGTTCTTGATTGCGTTGATAATTTCGCAATACCGCATTGATGAGCCCACGCAATTTCGGGCCTTTTAGCGTTTTCGTTGCTTCAACCGTTTCACCTACTGCGGCGTGTGCTGGGATGCGCATATTGCCAATTTGGTAAATGCCGACAAGGATCAGGTGATGAAAAACACGCTGTTTGCCTTTAAGAGGTTTTTCCATGAGCTCAGAAGCAATGGATTCCAAGCGAGGTAGGATTCGCAGGGCGCCAAAACAAATTTCTTGCAGTAAAGCTTGGTCACGTGGTTTGACCTGCTGTTGACCGGCAGGAAGCGCATTGGATAGGGATTGACCTTTATCAACCACTTGAAACAGGATGTTGGCCGCAACAGCGCGAACGTTCATGTTAGTTACCTAAAATTGTGTTGTTATTAAAACAAACTAGGGCCTGCACTGGTCAGTACTGGCCCTAAAGATTGTATGTAGGGAGTATCGTTAACCTAGGATACTGCCGACTTCAAACCAGCTGGCTTTGGAGTTTAGTACATCACTGACCGGCATGGCTTTCTTTCCTGGGATCTGGATCTGCTCCAGAACTAAGGTGTCCTTTCCAGTAGCAACGTAAATTCCTGTTTTATCAGCCTTAAGGATAGTGCCTACTGCCATTTCTGTCGTACTTGCCTCGACACGAGATTGCCAAACTTTGATGTTGTTCTCTTCCACCGAGAAGAAGCTCATTGGCCACGGGTTAAAGGCACGCACGCAGCGCTCGATAAACTCCGCGTCTAGCGACCAGTCAATCTTCGCTTCGTCTTTGCTCAACTTACTGGCGTAATTGGCTTGCTCGTCGTCTTGTTTTACTGGTTTTGTATTGTTAACAGCAATGTCACCTAAGCAGTCAACTAAAGCCTGGGGACCTAGCTCGGCGAGCTTGTCATACATAGTGGCACTAGTGTCGGTGGCTTCGATAGGAAGTGTCGCGATCTTTAGCATGTCACCAGTATCAAGACCGATATCCATCTGCATGATAGTCACGCCTGTTTCTGCATCGCCCGCCCAAATAGAGCGCTGGATTGGCGCTGCGCCACGCCAGCGAGGCAAAATAGAACCGTGAACATTGATACAACCCAATTTAGGGGTATCAAGGACTGCTTGTGGGAGCAATAAACCATACGCAACGACAACCATAAGATCAGCATTCAAATCTTTCAGCGTTTGTTTGGCTTCATCTGACTTAAAATTCACTGGCTGGTAGACAGGAATATCATGCTCAATCGCCATCGTTTTTACAGGGCTAGCGGTTAGCTTTTTGCCGCGCCCCGCCGGTCGATCTGGTTGGGTGTAAACGGCAATAATGTCGTGCTCCGAAGACAATAACGCCGCCAAGTGACGGGCGGCGAAGTCTGGAGTACCGGCAAACACAATGCGTAATGATTGGCTCACAGAAACCTCACTTAAGTTATTATTGTTTCGCGTTGAAGCGCTGAATCTTTTCTAATTTATCTTTGATACGCTTACGCTTTAGAGGGGAAAGATAATCGACAAAAAGTTTGCCCTCTAAATGGTCCAATTCGTGCTGAACACAAATGGCGAGTAAGTCATCGGCTTCAAAGGAGAACGTTTCACCATCGCGGTTAAGCGCAGTGACGCTGACTTCTGCTGCGCGAGCTACGAGTGCGCGTGCGCCAGGCACGGACAAGCAGCCTTCTTCAATGCCGTCTTCACCGCGTTTTTCGGTGATTTCTGGATTGATAAGGACCATAGGCTCATCGCGTGTGTCCGAAATATCGATCACAACAATACGCTGGTGGAAGTCTACTTGCGTTGCCGCTAGACCAATTCCTTCTTCGTCGTACATGGTTTCAATCATGTCATCAACGACTTTTTGAATCTCCGGAGTGACTTCAGTGACAGGCTTTGCGACTGTTCTTAGGCGCTCATCCGGGAAAGTTAATACTTGTAATACAGACATATACACTCAAAATATTGAACTGTGCCGAATAGGCACGGACTTCGTTGGTTCAATTCTAGACATTTTCGCACCTAAATGACAGCATCCCATGAAACAAAGCAAGGGAATGCTGACGATGAAACAACAAATATTGAGATCAAAGTGGCATTTTATTCTGCTTACACTCTCTGTATTTGTTTGCTTTCCTGTGGATTCCGATGAGTTGAAGATCAAATCCAATGTCCCTAAGTCTTATGTGGTTGTGGCAGGAGATACGTTGTGGGACATCTCTACATTATATTTGCAGTCACCATGGCGATGGCCTGAACTTTGGGGGCAAAACCAGCACATCGATAACCCACACCTAATCTACCCTGGCGATCGACTCTCGCTCATCTGGATTGATGGCAAGCCTCGTCTGACAAAGAAGGCCTTTGAAAAGCTATCACCTCGTATTCGTACTAACCAAAAAGTTGCCATTTCGGGCGCGGAGCGCTCTACGGTGACTCGTTATCTAGAAAAAGAAGGGCTTGTCGAATCCTCTCGATTAGAGGCATTCCCGGTTGTTGCAGGGTCAAGTCGTGGTCTGGACTATGTGACGGATCGTGATGAGCTCTACATTCAATATAAAGGGGCAGAGCGTAAGTGGGGTATTTATCGGGTTGGTAAAGCGTATATATCGAGCGATGAGCAGGTTGAAATGACGGAAATTCGCCTATTGGCGGAAGCCCATACCGTTGATCAGAAAGAAGGAATGACGACGTTAATTATAACCAGCCTTAAAAGAGAGCTTAAAAAAGGTGATCTCGTTATTCCGTTTAGCGTCCATCAGGATATGTCTCTAGCCGCCAGTTTTTCTCCTCAACCTGGACCCGATATTACGTCTAAGCCAGTTCAGCTTCTGGGCTCGCTAAATTCGTTGAACTATGCCGTGCAAGGACAGACAGTGGTGCTCAATGTTGGTGCATTGGATAGCGTGAAGCAGGGAAGTACTTACCTTATCAAGCGGCGTTCGGAAGATTTTCGCTTTTCATCAGGGGAGAAAGGACTCACCAAAGCCACGGAGGTATCCACATTCCCTAAAGTTGAAATTGGGCAATTGATGGTGATTCGTCCGTATGCGCATTTTAGTATCGCCGTGATCACGACATCGACAGAACCGGTATCAATGATGGCAATCATTGAAGCACCAGAACGGTAATGACACTGATGGTTGAGCGTAAATCGTTAGAAGACGAATTAGCCGCATGGCTGACGTTGGCCTTGTGTCCGGGTATTGGTTCGGTGACGTTTCATAAGTTATGCGCGATTGCGGCACCCTCAACGCTGATTGATTTTGATGAACTTCAGCTACGTGCTATTGGTCTAAAAGAAAAACAAATTCGTTTTATTCGCCATGATGCCACGAACGTCGTGCAAGCTTGCTTAGAATGGCAGAATCGCCCATACCACCATATATTGTTGTCGATAAACCCTCATTACCCTGCTTTACTTAAAGAAACAAAGGGGTATCCACCGATACTGTTCGTTATTGGTCATCCACAAGTATTGAGTGCTCCGCAAATTGCGATGGTTGGCAGCCGAAATGCCACAATAGAAGGGCTAGAGACAGCATCGAGTTATGCGCATACTTTTTCTGAACAAGGGTTTGTTGTCACGAGTGGCTTGGCGCTGGGTGTGGATGGACACGCTCATCAGGGGGCGTTGAATGCCGGTGGTAAAACGGTGGCGGTATTGGGCTCTGGCTTAGCGCATATTTATCCTCATCGACACAAAGGACTTGCGAGTCGAATTCAGGAACAAGGCGCTTTAATTAGCGAGCATCCCCCTTTCAGTAAACCGAGGCCGGAGTTTTTCCCACGTCGAAATCGTATTATTAGTGGCTTGGCGGCTGGTGTTGTGGTGGTTGAGGCAACAGAAAAAAGTGGCTCATTAATTACAGCGCGATATGCTGCTGAGCAAGGTCGAGATGTGTTCGCTATTCCGGGCTCAATCCGACACCCTTTTCATAACGGGTGCCACTCATTGATAAAAAATGGTGCTTGTCTCGTACAATCACCAAAGGATGTGTTGGATGAAATAGAATCGCTGACAAACTGGTCTAAAGATCATCAACCGAGTTTTTTTGACTCACCACCTGAGAGGCAAGTGTCTGATAAAGAAGCATTGCCATATCAAGAACTGTTGGCTAACGTAGGAATAGAGCCGACACCTGTTGATATTTTGGCTCAAAAGACCCATATTCCTGTGCATGAGGTCATGCAACAGCTCCTTGAGCTTGAATTACTTGGCCATATTGTTGCCGTTACCGGTGGTTATATTCTTAGTGGGAGAGGCAAGCTATGATGATGGACATACTGATGTACCTGTTTGAAACCTATATCCATAGCGATGCGGAACTACAGGTAGACCAAGACGAACTGGAAGATGAATTGCTTCGAGCAGGCTTTCAGCAAAAAGATATTTACAAAGCACTGCAATGGTTAGAAGACTTAGCGGAACTGCAAGATACCGATAAGCACTCTGCTATCTCGATGAGTGCATCCACCTCAACTCGTATTTACACCGCCAAAGAAATGTCTCGTATTGACGTTAAGAGCCGAGGCTTTTTGATGTTTTTAGAGCAAGTGGGTGTCTTGACGACAGAAACTCGTGAGATGGTGATAGATCGAGTGATGGGACTGGAAACAAGTGAATTTGAATTGGATGATCTGAAGTGGATTATCTTAATGGTATTGTTCAATGTTCCCGGTAATGAAAATGAATATACGCTGATGGAAGAGCTGATCTACACCACGGAGCAAGGCATGGTTCATTAGAAACCCGCCCCCTAACGTTTACAGAAGAGAGTTTCATGAGCGGTAAAATTGATCATCAACTGTTTTCGGCTCATGAACATGCGCTCGATAAAGAGTCATGTCCGCAATGCCAGCGCGGTACGTTACAGCTAAAGAATGGTAAGCACGGCCCTTTTCTAGGTTGCAGTGATTACCCTAGCTGTGAATTTATTAAGCCACTGCATCAAAATGATGGCCATATCATTAAATCATTAGGGGTGTCATGCCCAGACTGTGGTCGTGAGCTATTGCTTCGCCAAGGTCGTTACGGAATGTTTATTGGTTGCAGCGGGTATCCGGAATGTCATTTTATTCAATCGCCCAATAAACCTGAAGACAACGAACAGAATAGTGTCGCTGATGTTTCTTGTCCTGAGTGCCGGAAGGGACACTTAATAGAGAGAAAATCACGATTTGGTAAAGCTTTTTACGCTTGCGATGCCTATCCGAAATGCAAGTTTGCAGTGAACCACCCGCCTGTGGTTGGCAGCTGCGATGGTTGTGGTTATCCGTTATTGACGGAAAAGAAACGGGCGTCTGGAGTGGTACTTGAATGTGCTTCACGCTCGTGTCATAAAATTCAAAATGAAAACGGCTCTTAATGAGCCGTTTTTTATTGGGATGAGATAATCACTGACCGGAGAGTATGCTTGGGCAGCTACAACGCGTGCGCCGCAGGCTTTAGTGCCGGAAATGCCGCTGGGTCGAGAATATCAGCGAGCTTAATGAGCGTCGCTTTCAGTTCTGCGTTGTCAGAGGCTGACACATTAATATGCCCCATCTTACGCCCAGCTCGTTTCTCTTTGCCATACCAATGTACATGACAACCTGGTAGCTGATGTACCGCCTCTGGGACGCAATCTTCGCCTAAGATGTTGACCATTGACGTTGTGCGGGTGAGCTGCGTTGAGCCAAGTGGCATGTCGCAAACCGCGCGTAAATGGTTTTCAAACTGACAAGTATCGGCGCCCTGTTGTGTCCAGTGTCCAGAATTGTGCACGCGCGGGGCAATTTCATTGACGAGTAGAGCACCATTGACGTCAAAGAACTCTAACGCCAGTACACCGACATAATCAAGAGACTCTGCAACGGCGGTGAACATTTTGGCTGCTTGTTGCTGTAGCTCACTTTCATCAATCGCGGTTGATAGTGTTAATACGCCGTCGGTATGCACGTTTTCCGCCAAAGGATAAATCGCAATATCACCTTGTTGATTACGAGCGCCAATCAGTGAGACCTCACGCTGAAAAGGGACAAATTCTTCCGCGACAATCGCTTGGTTCTCTGACTGTTCAATACACACTAGCATTTCCGCCCAAATTGATTCGACGTTATCTAGGGTTTTAAGTCGCCATTGACCTTTACCGTCGTAGCCACCAAGCGCACTTTTTAGCACCATCGGCAAGCCGACATGAGAAATGGCCGCATCGAAATCTTGTCGTGAGCGGATAATGGCGTACTTGGCATTTTTTACACCTGCTTGATCAAGCAGGGCTTTTTCAATGCGTCGATCACCACCGGCTTTGATCGCCTGTGTCGAAGGGAGAAACTTGCCACTTTTTTCACAGATGTCTAAAACTGCAAGCGGGATGTGCTCAAACTCAGCCGTAATCACGTCGGCAAGGTCGATAGCTTGCTGTAAACCGTTACCCAGCACTTCAAGTGTTAAGGGGTGGACGATGTCTTCGCTGTTTACGTCAAACGCCGATATCTTGATATTGAGAGGTGCGCCAGCCAGAGCCATCATTCGTGCTAACTGACCAGCTCCTAAAACCAATACGTGCTTCATTATCAATCCTCTGATGGATCAGGGTTTGCGAGTACAGTATCCGTTTGTGTTTGGCGGAATGCTTCGACTTTTTCCATAACCGCTGGTTGGTGAATGCCGATGATTTGAGCCGCTAGGATGCCCGCATTTGCAGCACCAGCTTCACCAATGGCTAAAGTACCGACTGCAATGCCTTTTGGCATTTGAACGATAGAGAGCAGTGAGTCCATTCCTTTTAGCGCACGACTTTGCACTGGCACACCTAATACAGGAATGCTCGTGAATGCTGCAGCCATACCTGGAAGGTGTGCAGCACCGCCAGCTCCTGCGATGATAACGGAAATACCGCGCTCTTTGGCAGAAGTCGCGTAGTCTGCTAGTAGTTGTGGTGTGCGGTGAGCGGAAACAACTTTCGTTTCATATTCCACACCAAATTGGTCTAGCATATCAGCAGCCAGTTGCATTGTTGGCCAGTCTGATTTTGAACCCATAATAATACCGACTTTCATCCGAAGCTCCTTCAAAGCATGTTCAAATGGACTAAATTGCGCGCATTATACGAGTATTTTTTTCATAGGAAAACGTTTGCGTGAGTTAAAGTTGGGTTTTTTTCTGGATTCTAGGCAGGGTTTTGAGCATAGTGCGGTGAATTGTAAAAAAAATGTTTAGATTTAAGGAAAGGAAGGCGCAGTGAATAACGTTCTCTCTATTGTCGATATGCTCAAGTTGGGTGAGGTGATTGCTTATCCAACGGAAGGGGTGTTTGGTGTCGGCTGTGATCCGGACAACATAGAAGCGATTCAAAAGTTATTGGCAGTGAAAGAAAGACCTGTAGAGAAAGGGCTGATTTTGATTGCGAGTAGTTATGAACAGCTGCGTCCCTATATTGACGAGACTCAACTCAGCAAGACGCAACTTGAACGTGTTTTTTCTACTTGGCCAGGCCCTTATACTTGGGTGATGCCAGCCAGTAGAAAGGTATCTCCTTGGTTGAGTGGTCAGTTTGATACGATTGCAGTAAGGGTGACCGACCATGCTCTTGTTCAAGCATTATGCCAAGAATTTGGTAAGCCAGTGACATCGACGAGCGCTAACTTAACCGGTATGCCTTCATGTATGACGGTAAATGAAGTGAAGGTTCAACTTGGAGAGCGCCTAGCGGGTATTCTTAATGGTGAAGTGGGTGGGCGTGAAAACCCGAGCGAAATTCGTGACGCAAGAACCGGGAAAATGATTAGGCAAGGGTAGAGAGGTCGATAGACAATGTCAGGCGTAGATAAATATCAAGTGAAAGCATTCTTGTTGCAATTACAAGATTCCATTTGTGAACAACTAACCAGCGTAGACGGTGTAGCGCAATTTGTTGAAGATGAATGGCAAAGAGAACTTGGCGGCGGCGGGCGAAGTCGCGTGCTTAAAGATGGTGGGGTGTTTGAACAAGGTGGCGTAAACTTTTCCCATGTCTTTGGAGATAAAATGCCAGCGTCTGCTACCGCTCACCGCCCAGAATTGGCGGGACGCAAGTTCGAAGCCATGGGAGTCTCTTTAGTGTTGCATCCCAAGAACCCTTATGTGCCTACATCGCACGCCAACGTGCGATTTTTTGTGGCAGAAAAAGAGGGCGAAGCACCCATCTGGTGGTTTGGTGGTGGCTTTGATTTAACCCCCTTTTACCCTTTTGAGGAAGACTGTCAGCATTGGCATCAGGTAGCTAAGGATTTATGTGCGCCATTTGGCGATGACGTCTATGCCGAACATAAAAAATGGTGTGATGACTACTTCTTCTTACCGCACCGAAATGAAACCCGCGGTATTGGGGGCTTGTTCTTTGATGATTTAAATCAGTGGGGCTTTGATAAGTCGTTTCAGTATATGCAGGCGGTTGGCAATGGTTACCTCGATGCGTACTTGCCGATAGTGAATCAACGTAAGAGTTTAGAGTTTGGCTCACGTGAACGTGACTTTCAACTCTATCGCCGTGGTCGATATGTCGAGTTCAACCTCGTTTATGACCGTGGAACACTGTTTGGCTTGCAAAGTGGCGGGCGGACTGAGTCGATACTAATGTCGATGCCACCATTAGCGCGCTGGGAATATAGTTATCAGCCTGAAGAAAATACACCAGAAGCGACGCTTTACTCGGACTATTTGAAGCCAAGAGACTGGTAACTTGGCGAAAGCATGCTGAAGTGATAGTGTCTTTAATATCACTTTAGTATGCAGCAGGCAGGGACATGAGCAAGCCAGATCAGTATGTTGTTTTCGGAAATCCTATCACTCAAAGTAAATCTCCTTTTATTCATACCTTGTTTGCTAAGCAGACTGCGCAAAATATGGAGTATGGTCGTCAGCAGCCGGATAACACAGAGTTTATATCTGCAGTTGAAGTGTTTTTTAATGAGGGTGGTAAAGGGTGCAATATCACTGCCCCCTTTAAAGAAGAAGCTTATCAATTTGCAAGCCGCCTAACAGAAAGAGCGCAATTGGCTGGAGCGGTTAACACGTTAAAGAAAGTCGATGATGGTGAGATCATTGGAGACAATACTGATGGTGAAGGATTAGTTCAGGACTTATTACAGCATCAAGTGATGCTCGAGGGCGCATCAATTCTTGTCATAGGGGCTGGTGGAGCCGCTCGTGGTGTGCTGAAACCGCTTTTAGATCAAAAACCGTCCTCAATCACCTTGACCAACCGCACTTTTGGAAAAGCAGAAGACTTAGTGGGTATTTTTTCCAGCTTTGGGGCTATCAATGCCATCGAAATGTCGAGTGTTTCGAAAAGCTATGATGTTGTTATCAACTCTACATCTGCAAGTCTGTACAACGAACGTCCAAGTATAAGTCACGCAATTTTTGGTCCGCAGACGGTGAGTTATGATATGGCCTACGGTCAAGGACTAACGACATTCAATCAGTGGGCCAGTCAATCAGGTGCTGCGGTCACTTATGACGGACTGGGTATGTTAGTGGGGCAAGCCGCTGAAAGCTTCATGCTATGGCGTGGGCTACGCCCGGGCTCTCGACAAATCTTGCGCGAACTTCGTAGAAATCTGGAAAGTTAGTAAAATGAATCAATCAATATTGTTTTCTGATGACATTGTATGGAATTCCCTCACGCAGACATTAGCATTTCATGCCAATCAGTCCGGCATGCTAATTACTTGTACTATTGATGCTGAAAAGCTAGGTCAGTTAGCCTCTATGCGAGTGAATAATGAAGAAGAGGCTATCGAAGCATATAAAAAAGCGCAGTTTGATATTGAAGAGTGCGCAGAAGCCCTCATTGAAGATGAGGACTTCGATGACCAAGGTAATATTAAAGTGGGCTAGCGAATAACGTCAACATGATTAATGTAGTCATTTTTGTTCTGTACATAATTGTTTGATGACGTCTGTAAAAATGTGGTTTCTTTTTCTGTTAGTGGACGAATTTGTTTTACCGGGCTTCCCACGTATAGGTAGCCCCTTTCGAGGCGCTTATTTGGTGGAACTAAACTTCCCGCACCAATCATTACATCGGATTCAATGATGGCACCATCTAATACGATGCTAGCCATTCCAATCAACACGCGGTCGTGAATGGTGCAGCCGTGAAGCATAACCTGATGACCAATAGTGACATCACTACCAATTAATAATGGATAACCCTCAGGGTTATCCATATTTCTGTGGGTAACATGTAAGACGGAGTTGTCTTGAATATTCGTTCTGTCTCCAATCTCAATACGATTGACATCGCCACGTGCAGAGACGAATGGCCAAATGCTCACATCCTTACCAAGGTGAACATCTCCTACGATAACGCTAGTCATATCTATATAGACAGAAGAGTCGAATTGCGGGCAAATTCCTTTGAAACTACGAACTGAAGTCATATTTATCTCTTAGTTGAGAGTTTGTAATGTGATTTATGCTGATTTTAAGCGGTTTTTTAACCATTAAGAATAAAAAACAATCAGACAGATAAAAAAAGTTGAAAAAGTGACTTTTAGGGCTTGCCAATGTGATTCGGATCTCTATAATGCACCCTCGCTGACACGGGAACGGTTCAACAAAAACCGAGAACGAGTCAGAAGGTTATTAAGCTCAATGAGCTTAGCAAAATAAGTTTTAAAAAGTGTTTGACACTGAAGCTTATCTAGCTAAAATG
The DNA here is from genome assembly GCF_050337205.1 of Vibrio nomapromontoriensis. Lineage (NCBI taxonomy): Bacteria > Pseudomonadati > Pseudomonadota > Gammaproteobacteria > Vibrionales > Vibrionaceae > Vibrio > Vibrio nomapromontoriensis. Next base: position 397 of record NZ_JAKJSS010000021.1, on the reverse strand, counting down.
GCCGTCCGTTTTGAGCAAGCCTCGAAACAAGCTCTTTAACAATATAGACCTATATCAATCTGTGTGGACACTTGTTGATGATAATCATTATGTTTGCTTCTGCTGCAAAGTAGAAACGAACCACTTCTTCGGAAGTAAAATGGTTTTCAATGAACACGTGACCTAAGGGTAGTAAGCTCGCTTACTGTCACACAGTCAAAATTCATTATCGTTCTGTTGGAACGRTAATAGCTTTAAAATTACTTCTTACTTTTTAAGTAAGGGACAGTTTTGAAGTCAGTATTCATTGAGCCGACAAAATCTTAAATTGAAGAGTTTGATCATGGCTCAGATTGAACGCTGGCGGCAGGCCTAACACATGCAAGTCGAGCGGAAACGACAACATTGACCCTTCGGG